>CABYAF010000004.1 GCA_902516925.1 uncultured Bacteroidota bacterium | reverse complement strand
TAAAATTAAGATTACCAATTTTATTTATTGTTAAAGGTACAGTCTTTGAACAGTTTTGCTCTGGTGAGACACTGAAGGAGTCATTTGATACAGTAGAAAAACTCCATAATAAAAATGTCAAAAGCTATCTTCATTATTCAGTTGAAGGTGTTGAAAATGAAAATTCATATGATTTATCATTAAATGAAGTGTTAAATTCTATAAAATTTGTTGCCGAAAAAAAAGTTCTTGACTTCACAGTATTTAAGCCTACGGCAATTGCTAATACCTTAATCTTAGAAAAGGTATCAAGAGGAGACTCTTTAAATGATACTGAACTGGCTCACTACAAAAGAGTATATGCAAGATTTAATAAGATATGTGAACTGGCTTATAAGAATGACGTAAAGATATTAGTTGATGCTGAGGAATCATGGATACAAGATGCAATTGATGAAATTGTATTAAAAATGATGATCAAATACAACGGGAATAAAGCTGTTGTGTTTAATACCTCACAAATGTATAGACATGATAGGTTAGAGTATCTTAGAGATCTTTATAAAGCTTCAAGAGAAAATAACTTTTATATAGGTATTAAACTTGTTAGAGGAGCATACATAGAAAAAGAGAATAAACGTGCAAAAAAAAATAATTATTTGTCTCCTATATGCAATTCAAAGAAATTAACTGATAAGAACTTTAATAATGGTGCAAGTTTCATTTTATCAAATTTAGATTTATTCTCTTTATTTTTAGGTACTCATAATGAAGAAAGTATCTATAAGATAATTGAAATAATGAATTCTAAAGAGATCAATAAAGATGATTCAAGTATCTGGTTTGGTCAGTTATATGGAATGAGTGATAATATTACTTTTAATTTAGCAAATGATGGATTTAACGTTATAAAGTACCTTCCATATGGCCCAATTAAAGAGGTTATTCCATACCTTATAAGAAGAGCAGAAGAAAACACTTCTGTTAAAGGGCAAACATCAAGAGAGCTCGATTTAATTAAAAGAGAACTAAAAAGAAGAGGTTCTATCTAAGCACCTCAACTATTGCTTTTTTATCACAGTTTTCAACAAGTAAATTAAAAGTAGCTGATTCAATAAAGTATAATGCACAAGGCTTCTTACCAACATCACTTTTGTTAAACTTAACCTTACCACTCGAAATAATGTCAATTAATTCTTCATTTTCAATAGATTCTTTATCCACATTGAATATAAGCTCTTTAGATATTATGTTATCAATAACTCTTGCACTTGGGCCATAGTTACATGAGGTTTTCTTTCCATTTAAAATAAAAAAAAGAAAAATAATTCCAATTATAAGTCCGGTTGAGAAATAATATAATCTTTTTAAAAAACTCATCTATTTTTTTTTAGTATTCTTAAGTTATCTTCTACAGTTAATGTAAACTTATTATAGTCTGAATCGATCAATTCCTCAATCATTTCACCCCATTCAATTAAACAAGTTCTTCCGGATTCGAGGTACTCAAAAAAACCAATATTATCTAGCTCAGCTATATCTTTAATCCTGTAAAGATCCATATGATATATAATCTCATCTTTACTAGTGGAATATTCGTTAATAATTGAAAATGTGGGACTAGATACATTATCAATAACACTCATGTGTAACAATAATTCTTTAATTAATGTTGTTTTTCCAGCTCCCATTTCACCAGATATTAAAACAATATTATAGTTAATATTTTTTTTGAGCTCTACTGAAGTCTTATTTAATTGATCTAATTCAAATTTTACCTTCATATTAATCAAGCTAAATATAAGCATTTAACATAATTTTTTAATTTTGCAGATATGAATTTAACAGCTGGTCAAATTGCTGATCAAATTAATGGAACAATTGTTGGTAACAGAGATGTTGATATATTTAACATATCTAAAATTGAAGAGGGGACAAAGGGCTCACTCACATTCCTTGCAAATCCAAAATATACTGAGTTCATATACTCTACAAATGCATCTGCTGCTATTGTAGGAAACGATTTTGAAGCAACTAGAAAAATTAATACAACTCTTATAAAGGTTAAAGATCCTTATTCATCATTCACAACGATTTTAGAGCTTTTTAATAAAGAAATTAAATCAAAAAAAGGGATTAGTGAATTTACAGTTATTGACAAAAGTGCTAAAATTTCTGACTCATCCTATGTTGGTTCATTCACTACTATAGGCAAGAATTCTAAAATCTCGGAAAATTGTGTAATTGAAAATCAGGTTTTTATTGGAAATAATGTAGAGATAGGTTCAGGTTCTAAGATATTTCCAGGAGTAAAAATTTTAGATGATACAAAAATTGGAAAAAATTGTATTATACATAGCTCATGTTCAATTGGCTCTGATGGTTTTGGTTTTGCTCCTAATGATGATGGTACTTACAAAAAAATTCCACAGACAGGAAATGTAAAAATAGGAGACAATGTTGAAATTGGTTCAAATTCAACTATTGATAGGGCAACTCTTGGCTCTACTGTTATTAATAATGGTGTTAAACTTGATAATCAAATTCAAATTGCACATAATGTTGAAATTGGAGAGAATACTGCAATTGCTGCCCAATCAGGAGTAGCTGGTTCTACAAAAATTGGAAAAAATTGTATGATTGGTGGGCAAGTTGGTATTATTGGACATCTTAATATTGGTGATAATGTTAAGATTCAGGCTCAAGCTGGAGTAACTTCTGATATTAAAAGTGATTCTAGAGTTACTGGAACACCTGCAATATCTTATATGAATTACAATAAGTCTTACATTCATTTTAAAAATTTACCCCAAATAGTAAAAAAAATTGACAAGAAGGACTAATGATAAGAAGAACTGTCCCCCAAAAAACTATTTCTAAAGAATCCTCACTTAGTGGAGTAGGTCTTCATACTGGAGAAAATGTAAAACTTACTTTTAAGCCTGCACCATCCAATACAGGGCTTGTGTTTGTAAGAGAAGATATTGATGAAAATAATTTAATTGAGGCTCACATAAAGCACATATCAAATACAGACAGGGGAACAAATCTTGATAATGGCTCTTTTAGAATTCATACCTCAGAACATGTTTTAGCTGCTTTAACAGGTTTAGATATAGATAATTGTTACATCTGTATTGATGGAGCCGAAGTACCAATTATGGATGGTTCTTCAAAATTCTTTATCAAGGCAATTGAAGATGCAAAGATTGTTGAACAAAACGCTCTCAGAGAAGAATTCTTCCCAGCTGAAATGATTTCCTATGAATGTAAAGATTCAGGTAGTAAGATTTCTATTATACCAGATGAAAAATATTCTATAGATACTAAAGTGAATTATGAAACAAAGGTACTAGGTATACAAACAGCAAATTTGAATAATATATCTGACTTCAAAGATGAAATTTCATCAGCAAGAACCTTCAGTTTTCTTCATGAATTAGAGACTTTACTAGAGAATGGCTTAATTAAAGGTGGAGATCTTAATAATGCTATTGTTTATGTTGACAAGCCATTAGCCAATAGCAACATGGATAGACTTAAGAAAGCATTCAATAAAGATTCCATATCCGTTAAAGAAAATGGAATCCTTGATAACCTTAGTCTTCATTATCCAAATGAAGCTGCAAGACATAAACTACTTGATATTATTGGTGATTTAGCATTAATTGGAATGAAAATAAGAGGAAAAGTAGTAGCTGAGAAACCAGGACACTCAATAAATGCTAAATTTGCACAAAAAGTTTCTGAAGTGATAAAATCAGATAGAAAGAATATTTTACCCAAACTCGATTTTGATAAGAAACCATTAATGGACTCAAATCAAATAATGGATGTTATTCCTCATAGACCACCGTTTCTTCTTATTGATGAAGTTTTAGAATTATCTAATTCTCATGTTATAGGTCTTAGAAAAGTAGAAAAAACTGAATCTTGGGTAGAGGGCCACTTTCCAGGAGCACCAGTTATGCCAGGTGTACTTCAGGTAGAATTTATGGCTCAAGCAGGAGGTGTTCTTGTATTAAATACTGTACCAGATCCTGAAAACTATCTAACTTTCTTTATGAAGATGGATAAATGTAAATTTAAAAATCCTGTTCTCCCTGGTGATACACTTATTTGTAAATTAGAGTTAATTTCTCCAATAAGGAGAGGGATAATACACATGTATGGTCATACCTTTGTGGGTGATGAGATAATGAGTGAAGGTGAATTTATGGCAAAAATTGTAAAAAAAGATTAAATATGAATCAACCATTAGCATACGTACATCCAGGAGCAAAAATTGCTAAGAATGTTGTTGTAGAGCCTTTTTCAACTATAAATAACAATGTTGAAATAGGTGAAGGTACTTGGGTTGGATCAAATGTTACAATAATGGAAGGAGCAAGGATTGGAAAGAATTGCTCAATATATCCTGGTTCAGTTATTTCTGGTAATCCACAAGATTTAAAATTTGAAGGTGAAGACTCTTTGTGTGAGATTGGCAATAACACAACTATTCGTGAATGTGTCACTATAAATAGAGGAACAAAAGATAGAGGAATCACAAAGATTGGTTCAAATTGTTTGATTATGGCTTATTCTCACGTGGCTCATGATTGTTTTGTTGGTGACAATTGTATCTTCTCAAATAACAGTACTCTTGCAGGACATATTACAGTTGGAGATTATGTTATTTTATCAGGGTTTGTAGCTGTTCACCAATTCTGTAGAATTGGATCACATTCTTTTGTTGCAGGTGGATCTTTAGTAAGAAAAGATGTTCCGCCATATGTAAAAGCAGCTAGAGAGCCCTTATCGTATGTTGGGATAAATTCTGTGGGACTAAGAAGAAGAGGATTTGAAAGCAAGAAAGTTCAAGAAATTCAAAATATATATAGAATACTTTATCAAAAGAAATATAATAATACTCAAGCAGTTGAGATTATTCAGGCAGAACTAAATGCAACTCCTGAAAGAGATGAGATTATTCAATTTATAGAAAATTCTCAAAGAGGAATAATGAAAGGATACTTTCAAAAAAATTAATTTATGGCAAGCACTAGTGACATTAGAAAGGGGCTTTGTATTAAGTATAATCATGATATATACAAAATAATTGAATTCCTTCATGTAAAACCAGGAAAGGGACCCGCTTTTGTTAGAACTAAATTAAAGAGTGTAACTAATGGGAAAGTTTTAGATAATACATTTCCGTCTGGACATAAAATTGAAGAAGTGAAAGTAGTTACGAGTCAATATCAATTCTTGTATAATGACACAGATTATTTTCATTTTATGAATAATGAGGATTATAATCAAATTACCATCGATAAAAATAAAATTGATTACCCTGATCTTCTTAAAGAAGGAGAAAATGTCACTATAATTATTAATACTGAGGATAATAGTCCTCTATCAGTTGACATGCCTTTGAGTGTTATTTTAGAAGTAACTCACACTGAGCCAGGTGTCAAAGGAAATACTGCTACAAATGCTACAAAACCTGCTACTTTAGAGACAGGAGCTAATATTAATGTGCCTTTATTTATCAACGAGGGTGATAAAGTAAAAATTGATACTGAAAAAGGTCAGTATATCGAAAGAATAAAATAAATTTGTCAAAAATTAGACTAGATGAGTATTATAATTGATAAAAACTCAAAAGTTTTAGTTCAAGGGTTTACAGGAAGTGAAGGTACATTCCACTCTGAGCAAATGATTGAATATGGGACTAATGTTGTATGTGGAGTCACTCCTGGAAAAGGGGGTACAAAACATTTAGATAAGCCTGTATATAATAGTGTTGCAGATGCATTAAATAATGAAGACATAAATACATCAATAATTTTTGTACCACCAATGTTTGCAGCAGATGCAATCATGGAAGCAGCTGAGTCAGGTATAAAGACTATTGTGACAATAACAGAGGGAATACCAGTTAATGATATGACAAAAGTTGTTTCTTATATAAAGGGTAAAAATATTAGATTGATTGGACCTAATTGTCCTGGAATAATTACTCCTGAGGAAGCCAAAATTGGTATTATGCCTGGTTTTGTTTTTAAAAAAGGAAATGTAGGAATAGTTTCAAAATCAGGGACTTTAACATATGAAGCTGCTGATCAAGTTGTAAAGTCTGGATATGGTATTTCAACTGCAATTGGAGTAGGGGGTGACCCAATAATTGGAACAACTCTTCTCGACTCAGTTCAGCTTTTTATGGAAGATGAACAAACTCATGTAATAGTTCTTATC
The DNA here is from genome assembly GCA_902516925.1 of uncultured Bacteroidota bacterium. Classification (GTDB taxonomy): domain Bacteria; phylum Bacteroidota; class Bacteroidia; order Flavobacteriales; family Flavobacteriaceae; genus Marisimplicoccus. The sequence continues at coordinate 72,020 of CABYAF010000004.1, read as the reverse complement.
GGAGAAATAGGTGGTCAATTAGAAATTGATGCTGCTAGATGGATAAAAGATAACGGTAATAAAAAACCAGTTGTTGGATTTATTGCTGGAGAGACTGCTCCAAAAGGGAGAAAAATGGGACATGCAGGTGCAATTATTGGTGGAAAAGATGATACTGCCTCTGCAAAAAAAAGAATAATGAGAGAATCAGGTGTTAATGTAGTTGATTCTCCTGCAGATATAGGTAAAACTGTAAATGAAATACTTAAATAATGAAATTACTTGAATCAAAAGTTGCAATTATAACTGGTGGGAGCAGAGGTATTGGTAAATCCATTTGTGAGACTTTTGCTCAAAATGGTTGTAATGTTGCATTTACTTACAATAACTCTAAAGAATCTGCAGAGAATTTATCCAAGGAACTTAATAAACGTGGAGTAAAGACTAAAGCATATAAAAGTGATGCTTCAAATTTTAATGATGCCACTAAACTAGTTGAAGATGTTTTAAATGATTTTGAGAAAATTGATATTCTAGTGAATAATGCTGGTATCAAAAAAGATAATTTATTAATGCGAATGGAAAAATCTGATTTTGATTCTGTAATTAATACAAATTTATCTTCTGTATTTAATCTTACTAAGGCTTCAATTAGAACATTCTTGAAGCAAAGAAATGGTTCAATTATAAATATTAGCTCTGTAGTTGGTGTTAAAGGAAATGCAGGGCAATCAAATTATTCTGCTTCAAAGGCAGGTATCATAGGTTTTTCTAAATCCATTGCTCTAGAATTGGGCTCTAGAAACATCAGAAGCAATGTAATTGCTCCTGGATTTATAGAAACTGATATGACAGACTCTTTATCAGAGGATGTTATTAATTCTTGGAAAGAAAGTATCCCACTAAAAAGAGGTGGTAATCCAAGTGATGTTGGAAATGCATGTGTATTTTTAGCATCAGATCTGTCTAGTTATATTACTGGGCAAGTTCTTCATGTAGATGGAGGAATGTTAACTTAAAAATTAAATTTAAATGAAAAATTTACCAAACATAGGTTTACCTATTATTTTATTATCACTATTACTAATTGTATTCATATCTAGATCATCTGTAAATATTGGATCCGGTGAAGCTGGAGTATTATTTAAAACTCTAGGAGGTGGTGTTGTGACTGATTCTCCGCCAAAAGGTGAGGGGTTTAAAATTATTGCACCATGGAACAGGATTGTTATATATAATGTGAAACAACAAGAGGTTCTTGAGAGTATGCAAGTTTTATCTTCTAATGGTCTTGAGATAACTATTGATGTATCAGTCTTATATCAGCCTCTTTACGACCAGTTAGGTTTATTACATCAAACTAAGGGGGAGAATTATTTAAACTCTGTTTTACTTCCTAATATAAGAGCTGTAGCAAGAAGTGTTGTTGGAAGATATACACCAGAGCAACTTTATTCTACAAAAAGAGATGCTATACAAAATGAAATATTTATTGAAACTAGAGATGATGTTCTAGGGCAATATATTCAGTTAAACTCTGTTCTTGTAAGAGATGTTACTTTACCTACTGCAATTAAAGAAGGTATTGAAAGAAAACTAGTTCAAGAACAAGAAGCTCTAGAATATGAGTTTAGACTTGTAAAGGCAGAACAAGAAGCAGAAAGACAAAGAATTGATGCGGAAGGTAAAGCAATAGCTAACAGAATTCTTAGTGCATCTTTAACTGATAGAATCCTACAAGAAAAGGGTATTGAGGCTACATTAAAGCTAGCTGAATCACCTAATGCTAAGGTTATAGTGGTAGGATCAGGAGAGAATGGTTTACCGATAATTTTAGGAAATAACTAAATAATAGGTTAAATCAAAAAAGAATCCATTATTATTAATTTGATAGTGGATTTTTTTATTTTTAAATATATGAGAAGTTTGATATTAATAATATTAATCGTTTCAACAATAGGTTGCTCAAAAGATATTCAGGCAGATTATTCCACAAATAATAATTTTCAATTAGTCACAGATATAGAAACAGCTAATCCATCTATAGTTGATACAGGTAGTTCTTCATCTTTTAACTCAATATCCGAGAGATACTCTAGCATTAATGAAACAACTTCTTATTACAAAGGTCAGGAATATTTTGTCAACTATTTGAGTAAAGATGAATTAGACTCATTTGGTTATTTTATGGATGGAATAAACTATAGAGTTTTTAACAGAGATCTGGTTTACACTGATATGAATAATGATAATTTACCAGATATTTTTGCTTTTAGCACAGCTTTTCCTCCTGGTAATACATACTCATATGATACTGGAAGATATTTTTTTTTATCAGATCATTTATCCTCTAATAACTTTATTTCTCAACCATCACAAATTAACTTTTCGGGTGGAAGAATCTTTCCTAATGATTTTAATAATGATGGAATAAATGAGGTTTTATTTAATCATCATAATGGTAAAATGAATTGGTATAATGAACAAGAAAATATTGGAGGGGGTGTAAATTTTGAGATAAAAAAACCAAGGATATTAAGTTATACAGGCATATTAGAAGTTAATCAAGTTGGAATTGAAATGGATTCTCATGCAGGAGCTTCAGGAGACGTAAATAATGATGGTCTAGTAGATTTCATTCAATTTCCAATCCCTAGTGAATATAACGGTATGCCTAATGAAATGTTTGCAGTTACTAATTTAAATCAAGGCGGATACTCTTTTAATTCAGTTGATATGTTTAATAATACAAATTTTAAAGAAGAGTGGGAGTGTGGATGGAATGCAACTGCATATGATCTATTTGATATTAATTCTGATGGATATTTAGATTTATTAGTAGGTTGGTGGATTGGAGACTTTAAAGGTCAAAGCTGGTCTTGTGATTATACGACTAACTTAAATAAACCAATCATTTTACTTGGAAATGGAACTGGATATTACAACACAGAAAATTCTATAATCTTAGATGAAACTTCTTTAAGTGATAATTTAATAAGTGCCTCTATTTTAGGTTTTGGTTACACTGATTATGATTTTGATGGTGATATTGATATTATATTAACTAATACAAGGGATGAACCTGATGGAACATTTGAAGCTGGAACATATTATGATAACTATTATTTATTATTCTTTGAAAACATTGACAATACAAATTTTATTGAAATCACAAATGAAGTAATAGAAGGGTCATATGACCAAACAAGATCTCATTTTGGTAACTTTTACTCAATCAGAACTGTAGATATCGATGGAGATGGTGATTTTGACATTGTACCTGACCAATATGCAAACTGGGGAACAATTCCATATGTAGATAATCTACATTGGGAAAAAGTAGGAAATAAATTTATTAGAAGATATAGTAACTAGTAATCTCTTTTTTCGAAATCTTCATTTTCTTCTTTAATTATCTTCCTAATTAAAAGATATATTAAGGATGCAATTATAATTAGCCAAATAACAATACTAAAAATCATTTCTGAATCATTCATTTATGTCAGTTTTACTGCTGTTCCATAAGCCATAATCTCGGAACATCCTTGCATAATCATCGATGTAGTAATTCTTACATTAATGACAGCATCTGCTCCTAAAGATATTGCATCATCTTTCATCCTGCTAATTGCCTGTTCTCTTGCTTGGGCCTGCAGCTTAGTATATTCATCTATTTCGCCACCAACTACATTTTTTAATGCTGCAAAAATATCTCTAGCAGCATTTCTTGATCTCACAGTATTTCCACGAGCAATTCCAAGAACCTCTGAAACTTGTTTTCCTTCTATATATGGGGTAGTAGTAATAATCATAGTCTAAATATACAAACTTAAGCAGACATATCCTGTTTTACATAATATTAATTATAGGACATTTTATTAATAAACTCCAAATTGATTAAGGTGAAATGCTGTATGTCCGCTAACTACCTCTTTTAGTGTCCAATTATCAACCTTACCGTGAAATGTATTAATTAAATATTTTTCTTCGTAATTATTAACCTTTCTAAGGCTTTCAATAAGTTTTTTCTGTTCATCTTCAAAAATTAAATTACTTGATCGATCTGCATCAAAAAACTTAAATGTTGCTGTATTTTTTGGATATTTCTCATAGTTCCACCTTAATATATATCTCAGAAAAAATAAATGTAGAGAACCAAAAATATATGTCAAGTAGTTTGGAGAATAATTTTTTTCATTAAGATAGAATATCACAAATTTATTGCAATGCCATAACATTTGTGAAGAATTCATCCTTCCCCATTTAGGTTTAGAGTCTTTTTTAAGGTTATTTATTGCGTTAATTAATTTATCTATTTGCATTTAAATTAAACGATTTTTTTAATCTCTTTTAATTTTAAAGACTGCTGTAATTTCCATATCTGAATTTAACTTAAAAGTTAAAGGGTTTGCTGACAAACCATTAGACCATCCAGAAAAAAAATATCCATCAGCTGGTAATGCATCAACAGTTATTTCAGCTCCAGGTGGTCGAACTATCATAAATTGTAACCTACCTTTATGAGCTTTCGAGAAACGTACGTAACCACCTTCACTCGCATAAGCCGTTAACACAACCATTTCTATTTCTTGAGAAGCAGAATCGTTTGATGATTGCATATCATCCTTTATACACCCAATAAAAAAAGCTAAGCATAGTAATAAAATATATGAGAATTTTTTAATCATTTTTAAATACTGCTGTAACGTCTATATCAGAATTTATTGTGAAAGTTACTGGGTTTCCTGTCCACCCATTTGACCACTTTTCAAAGTAATACCCTTCTTTTGGTGATGCACTTATGGTTATTTCAATTCCAGATGGAAGTAATGGAGAAATACCTGCTCTGTCTTGTACCCTTTGATATTTAAAATATTCGGATGGTTTAGTTAAATGTAGGCTTACCCATCCATTAGAACCAGCATATCCGCTAGGACCAGCAATAAGGTTTAATTGGTAAAATGTAACGTCTGGCTGTGAGTCAATACTTTCTGGAGTCTGTAAGTCTACTTTTGAACAACCAAATAAAACCAGTAACGATAGTATTAATAATTTTTTCATATCTCTAATTTATAAATTCAAGCTATTTAAATTTCTTTTAAATTCTGCTGTAATTTCCATATCTACATTTAACTTATAAGTTAAAGGGCTCGCTGTCCATCCATTTGACCACTTATCAAAGTAATACCCTTCAGCAGGTTCTGCGGTAATAGTTATTTCAGTTCCAGGTGGTCTGACTATCCAAAAAAAAATCCTACCTCTAAGACGAGTTTCTGGAAAACCTATCCATCCACCTTCACTTGCATAGGCTGTTAACACAACTTTTACTGGTTGTTTAGACGCAGAAGAGTCTGATGGTGGCATATCACCCTTTGTACATCCAATAAAAATAAGTAAGGATAGTAATGATATGTATAAAAGTCTTTTAATCAGTTATGGATTTGAATACTGCTGTAAGCTCAATATCTGAATTCATCTTAAAAATTATTGGATTTTCTGTTACACCATTAGACCACTCATGAAATTCCATTCCCAGAGCTGGTAAAGCAGTTAGAAGTACATCCGTTCCAGCTGGTAATGATTCATTCCAAGACCCCTTTCCCCATATATAGGTCTTGTTGTATTCTAAATTTAGCCATCCTGGAGGATTTAAACCATATCCAGGGTGATTGTTTGCTTGAGGATCGTGTGCATAAGTTTGACCTGTTAAGCTTGGTGTATTAACTGGAACATTTAAACGATTTGTGTCAACTGTTAAATCATACATTACTAAAGGTCCCAAACCATCACCAGTATAAGTTGATTCTGGTAATTCTCCCTTAGTACAGCCAAGAATAAGTATTAACGATATATATGTAAGTCTTTTAATCATCTGTAGTTTTAAATTCTGCTGAAAAGCCAACATTTGAGTTTAACTTCCAAGTTATTGGATTTCCAATCCAGCCATTAGACCACCTAGAGAATTCATATCCCTCATTTGGCTCTGCAGTTACAGTTACTTCAGTTCCAGCTGGACGATAAATATAGAATGCCGACCTACGTCTTAGAGATGTTTCTCCAAAGCTTACCGATCCACCTTCGTTTGCACCCACTGTTAGTTTGTATTGTGTTACTGCTGTGTTAGATATGATTGGTGATGTTACAATTGCACCAATCGCTTTCTTCTCTGCATCCATATTTTGTGTAATAAATGTATTTGAGGTGTGAGAATCTTCCTTAGCACAACTAATTATAAATAGTAAAGATATGTAAAAGAAAATCCTTTTGATTTGTTAAATTTATTACATAAATATTAAAAAAACATGAAATTACTTAATGAATTTAAGGAGTTTGCTGTAAAAGGGAACATGATGGAAATGGCAATTGGAATAATAATTGGTGCATCTTTTAACTCTGTAATTGATGTATTGGTTAAGCAGATACTTCTTCCTCCCCTCTCTTTGCTTTCAAATGGATTAAATATAGATTCAAAAAAAATTATTCTAAGGCAGGCTGATATTACCTCTTCTGGAAACATAATTAATGAAGAAGTAGCAATAAACTATGGATTTTTTATTGAAACTTTTATAGACTTTATGATAGTAGCATTTACAATATTCATTGTAATAAAATTTCTAAATAAATTAAAGGTACAAGCTGAAGACCCTAGTAATAATAAGGTGTCAACACCACGAAACATAAAGCTTCTAACTGAGATTAATGATTCGCTAAAAAATTTAAATAAAAATCTAACAAAGAAGAATTAGGTTTTATATACATCAAATTGATATAAATGATATGATGTATGAAAGTAGACAACCTTTTTAAATGCCTTGTTGGGAACTATTCCGTGAAAATTATTAAATAGGTATCTCTTATTGATGGATTCCACTTCTTTTAAATCGCTTATCAATTTATTTTTTTCTAGTTCAAAATCAAGATTTTCACATCGGTAAGTATTAAAAGCTTTAAGTGTGGGTAAATTCTTTATATAGTTTTTTACATTATATCTCACTATATACTTAAGATAAAGTCTGTGAAATATACCAAAAACAAATCCTACAATAAAGATCAAAGGGTTAAGTTTTGTCTTGTTTAAATATACGTCGATAAAGGCAGAACAGTGTTTAAGCATCATTGAGGAGTTCATTCTCCCCCATTTAGCATCGGTATCTTTATCTAGCAAATGAATTGAATTAATTAATTTAGAATAGTTCATCATTAGTAGTTAAGTAGATAATCTAACTTATCTTTTAACTTATAGCTTGCTTGAAATCCTTCTTCAAGATTTTTAGCAAAAGGTACTGGGGTATCTAAAGATCCAACTCTCACAATAGGAGCATCTAAATGTTCAAATATTTCTTCACTAATTACAGCTGAAATCTCTCCTAAATAGCTATTAAAAAGGGTGTCTTCACCTAAAAGTAATACTTTACCTGTTTTTTTTACTGAATTGAAAACCAGTTCTTTATCCCATGGGACAAGAGTATTTAAATCAATAATTTCAATTTCTTGATTTTTATAATTATCCAATAGACCCAATGCCCAATGAACACCTAATCCATAACTCACAATAGTCACTTTTGAGCCAATATTTCTAATTTTCCCTTTTCCTAGCTCTAATGTGTATCTAGATGATGGTATTTCTTCAGATACAGTCCTGTATAAAAACTTATGTTCAAAATACATTACAGGGTTAGGATCATCAATAGATGCATTTAGTAAGCCCTTTGCTTCATATGGATGAGATGGGTATACAACCTTTAAACCAGGAACTTTAGTAAACCATACTTCATTTGTTTGAGAATGAAATGGTCCTGCCCCTACTCCTCCTCCACAAGGCATTCTAACTACTATATCGGAGTTTTGAGACCATCTATAATTTGACTTTGCAATAAGGTTAACTACTGCAGTAAAACCTGAGCTAACAAAGTCTGCAAATTGCATCTCTACAATAGACTTATACCCCCCTACACTTAAACCATATGCTGATGATAATATTACTGATTCACATAAAGGTGTATTCAACACTCTGTTTTTTCCATATTTATCAAATAAACCGTCTGTGACTTTAAATACACCACCATATTCGGCAATATCCTGCCCCATAATCACAAGATTATCATGTTGTTCCATGGATTCATAGATACCGTCCTTTATTGAATCTACAAGCCTTACTTCCCTTAAAGATTCATCTTTTGGGTCTGATTTTCCTTCATTATGCTCTTTGTAAACATCCCCTAACTCATTTTCAATATTAAAATCAACCTCTTTGTATGAGTTAGCAGAACTCCAGTTTTGATCAATTTCTTTAGAAGTTGAGGCTTTAATAGCATCAATTTCTTTCTTTGATAGATATTTTGATTTCAATAAAAACAATTCAAAATGAGATATAGGGTCTTTTTGAGCCCACTCTTCTATAATACTATCGTCTATATAAGCTTGACCACTTGCCTCTTCATGACCTTTCATCCTAAATGTCTTAAACTCAATTAAAACAGGCTTTGAGTCTTTCCTCATATTTTCAACAACTGATTTAACACAACTGTATACATCAATTATATTATTTCCATCAATTATATGAGATTCAATACCATATGAATCACCTCTATCAGCAAGATTTTCAATTGCATATTGCTCATTTACTGGTGTACTTAGCCCATACCCATTATTTTCAATACAAAATATTACTGGGAGATTCCAAGTCGAGGCTAGATTTAAAGCTTCATGGAAATCCCCTTGACTTGTTCCTCCATCACCAGTAAAAACTGCTGTAACCTGATTATTATTCTTTAGTTTATTTGATAGTGCAATTCCACAAGCTACTCCCATTTGAGGTCCTAAATGAGAAATCATTCCAACAATTTTATGCTCATTTGTCCCAAAATGAAAGCTTCTGTCTCTACCTTTAGTAAATCCCTCATTTTTTCCTTGCCATTGTGCAAAGAGTCTATCTAACGGAACCTTTCTTGATGTAAAAACACTAAGATTTCTGTGCAATGGTAAAATATATTCATCACTATCTAAAGCCTCTGTAACACCAGTTGATATAGCCTCTTGACCAATTCCACTAAACCATTTTGAAACTTTACCCTGTCTTAATAGAATGATCATTTTCTCTTCTATCATTCTAGATTTCAACATGTTTTGAAATAAATTGATAAGAATATCTTTGTCTATTCCATTTACATTAAACTTCATAATAACCAATCAATTTTCTTTTTCCCATAACTATCTAAATACTCATTACACATACTAAAATGCTTATTACCAAACCAATAACCTCTATTTGCACTCAATGGAGATGGATGACCTGATTCTAGTATCTTATGTTTATTTACATCAATCAATTTTCTTTTTTGCTTAGCAAATGATCCCCATAATAAAAATACAGTATTATTTGTTTCATTAGATATAATTTCGATAACCTTATCAGTAAATATTTCCCACCCTTTATTTTGATGACTTCCTGCAAATCCATCTCTAACAGTCAATGTTGAATTTAAAAGCATAACCCCCTGATTAGCCCATTTAGATAGATCTCCATTGCTATTCTCAAATTTAAGATTTAGGTCATCTTCAATCTCCTTAAAAATATTAATTAATGATGGTGGATGTGAAATTCCCTTGTTTACAGAAAAACACAAACCATTAGCTTGGTTTAATCCATGATATGGATCTTGACCTATAATGACAACTTTAAGATTATCAATTGGACAACAGTTAAATGCATTAAATATCTCAGAGCCCTTAGGGTAACATTTGAATACAGAGTATTCTTCCTTTATAAAAGAAATTAGTTTTTTAAAATATTCTGAATTAAACTCTGACTCTAGAAGTCTTTTCCAAGATTCATCAATTTTCACCGACATCTTTAGGATCCTTTAACTTCCCAACTGATTTAGCAACAATCATTGAAACAGCTGCATCACCTGTAACATTTACAATTGTTCTACACATATCTAATGGCCTATCTACTGCTATAATGAGTGCAAGACCAGCCTCTGGAATACCTGCTTGTCCAAGAACTATAACTAGCATAACAATACCAGCGCTAGGAACTGCAGCAGCTCCAATAGAAGCCAATGAGGCAGTTACTATAATTCCAAGTTGAGCGCCTAAACTTAAATCAAGACCAAAAGCTTGAGCAATAAATACGGCTGCTACTGCTTGATAGACACTTGTTCCATCCATATTAATTGTAGCACCAATTGGCAATACAAAACTAGAAATCTCTTTATCTACTCCTAAGTTATTCTCAGCACAATTCATTGTAACAGGAAGAGTAGCTGCACTTGAACTAGTTGAAAAACCTAGAAGCTGAGCAGCGGAAATACCTTTCATAAATGTGGTTGGATTAGTATTAGTAACTAATTTGACGATTATATTGTAGACAAATATCATTAAGACTAAACCAATAATTAATGTCAAAGAGTACATTCCAAGAGCAATGAATAGATCTATACTTGGTGATTCTACTACAAGTGTAGCAAGAAGAGCAAAAACTCCATATGGAGCAAACTCCATAATTAGATCAATTAACTTTAGTATTACAGCGTTCAATCCATCAAAAAATTCTTTTACCGGTCTTGCTATCTTTGGATCAACAAGAATTAGACCTATTCCAAAAAAGATGGCAAAGAAAATAACCTGAAGCATATTTCTGTTATTTGTAGCTGCATCAAAGATATTTGAAGGAACTATATCAACTAAAGGCTGTAAAGGACCACTTTCGGATTGTTGTTGAGCTTGCTGTTGCTTCTCAAGGACACCTTGTTCATATTCTTGAACTAAATCAATCCTAGTCTCCTCAGTTATAGTATTACCAGGCTGAACAATATTTACTAGGACTAGCCCTATAATAACAGCTAAAACAGTTGTACAAATATATACACCTAAAGTTCTTGTACCAATAGTAGATAATTTAGAGATATCTTTTAAATCAGATATACCCTTAATTAATGAAGCCAATATTAAAGGCATTGCAATTAATTTTAGAAGATTAATAAAGATTGTCCCAAAGGGTTTAAACCAATCACTTATAAGTTCTGATCCAAATGATGTTTGAGACATTAAAAGTCCAAATATCACACCCGCAACCATTCCTATAATAATCTTCCAGTGTAGTTTCATAATTATATTTTTGAAAGTCTATTTAATAAGTGGTAATCAGCCAATACAAGAGCAGACATAGCCTCAACTATTGGAACAGCTCTTGGTACAACACATGGGTCATGCCTTCCCTTACCTTTAACTTTAACTTCATTACCATCGTTGTCAATTGAATCTTGATCTCTCATAATAGTCGAAACTGGCTTAAATGCAACATTAAAATAAATATCCATTCCATTTGATATTCCTCCTTGAATACCTCCAGATCTATTAGTTTTTGTTGTTCCATCTGCATTAAAGGAGTCATTATGCTCAGACCCTTTCATCGAAGAACCCTTAAATCCACTCCCAAACTCAAAACCTTTAACTGCATTTATTGATAACATTGCTTTACCGAGCTCAGCATGTAATTTGTTAAACACTGGCTCTCCCAGTCCAACAGGCACACCACTAATAATGCAAGAAATCACTCCTCCTACAGTATCTCCATTCTTCTTGATAGACTTAATTAAACTAATCATCTTATCTGATGTTTTTTCGTCAGGACACCTGACAATTGAATCTTCGATTTTATTAAAATTAACTTTAGAGTTTTGATAGTCGTATGTAATCTCTCCAACTGATGATACAAAAGCATTAATTTTTACATCTTTTAATAGCATTTTAGCAATAGATCCTGCTACTACTCTAACAACAGTCTCTCTAGCAGAACTTCTACCTCCACCTCTATAATCTCTAAAACCATATTTTTTATCATAAACAAAATCAGCATGAGAAGGTCTATAGCTATTTTGAATATGAGAATAATCCTTAGACTTTTGATCTTTATTTACAATAATAAATCCAATTGGAGTCCCAGTTGTTTTTCCTTCAAAAATACCTGAGAGAAATTCTACAGAGTCATCCTCTTTTCTCTGAGTAACTATTTCAGATTGACCTGGCCTCCTTCTATTTAACTCTTTATTTATAGTATCAAAGTCAAGTTCAACTCCTGCAGGACAACCATCAATAATACCACCTAATGCCTTACCATGAGACTCACCAAAGGTTGAAAGTTTAAATATGTTTCCGAATGAATTTCCTGCCATAACCTAGAAGTATAAAGATAACACCTTATATCAAAATACTCTACCGGGATTTAATATATTTTTTGGATCAATTGTTTTTTTGATTGATCTCATGAGGCTGATTTCATCTTCACTCCTACTTTTTATCAAATATCTTTTTTTATCTAAACCAATACCATGTTCAGCAGAAATTGAACCATTTACAAGTTCAGTATTATTGTATATAATATCATTGATTTGTGATTTCAACTCTTCACTTTCAGAATCCTTTCCGATTATAAAGTGAATATTTCCATCAGCTACATGACCGAATGGAAAAATTGTTTTTACTCCTCCACACTCCTTAAGTTCGTTTGAAATTTTAGCTATTACATCACCAATTAATGGTACTGGTATGCTGATATCAAATTGCTGATCAAACTTTCGTTCTTCAGCTAAAACTGCAACATCTTCTCTTATTCCCCATATATTGACCTGCTCCTTCTCATCCTTCCCAATAACTGCGTCATCTATTAGCTTACTTTCAATGCAATCAAGTATAGTCTCTTCAAATATGTTGTAATCGTTATCAAAGTCTCTACCCATGTACTCTATGAAAAGATAATATTTAAACTTATCAGGAAGATATTTATTGTAGATAGTTTTTTCACTAACCATTTGTTTATATGTACTATTCCATAGAAGTTCGTACCCAGTCAGATTATTTGAAATTTTATCCTCTAGAATTTTTAGAAGATCTAAAACCTTTTGATAATCATTTGTAACAGCCAGAGAGGTGTATCTTGTTTTTGGTAACGGGTATAACCTTAGTACCACTTTAGTAACAATACCAAGTGTTCCCTCAGATCCAATAAAGAGTTGTTTTAAATCGTATCCGGAATTATCTTTCATTAATTTCTTTAATGATGAAATAATAGTTCCATCAGGAAGTACCGCCTCAATCCCCATCACTAAATTACGAGTCATACCATATTTAAACACTCTTAAACCACCTGCATTTGTAGATATAGCTCCTCCTATTTGAGCAGAACCTCTAGCACCAAAGTTTAAAGGAAGAAGCAATTCTTTTTCATTACAAGCATTAATCAAATCTTCTATTATTACACCTGACTCACATGTTATTGTCTTAGAAGTTTCATCTACTTCAATTATATTATTCATCTTCTCTAATGATAAAACTACTTGAGTTTTAGTTGACTTTGTGGAGCCAACAAGATTAGTTAATCCACCATGTATGACAATTTCTTGGTTATTTTCATTACATACTTTAATTATTTCAGATACTTGAGAAGTTGTCTTTGGCATTAAAAGGCAAACTGACTCAAGCGGAATATCTGTTTTCCAAATATGATAAAACCTTGACTTAAGATTTTCTCCACTTATGATTAAGTCATTATCTAGTATTTTTTTAAATAAGCCAATTATAGAGTTTGTTGTCATTTACCCTTAACAAAAAGTTAACTAAAGATATTAAATATAAAAAACTAAATTTGTTGTGTGAAAAAATTATTGATAAGGTTTATTAGTTTATCGTTACTAGTTCTTCTAAGCTCATGTGGTAGTCAGGAAAACAAGTTTGAACTAATTGGTAAAGCTGATGTAGCTGATGGTACAAAAATATATGTATTACAAGCAGATCAAAACAACCAACCTTATATTAAGGATTCTACAACTGTTCAATCAAATAGCTTTAAATTTCAAGGTATATCATCTACACCTCAAATTAGCTATATTCAGGTTGAGGGAGTCAATGGTTATGTTCTAGCGATTCTAGAAAACGGAGATATTAAGGCAGATTTATTTAAGGATAGCATATCCAAGTCCAAGGTCTACGGTACTAAATCAAATGATGACTTTATTAAATATAAATCTGAGACAAAGTTTCTTGTTGATGATATGAATAACATATCTTACGAAGCTCAAGATGCTATAATGACTGGTGATGTAACTACTGCTATGGAATTAGAAAAAGAGTACAATTCAAAGGAACGTGAGGTTATGTTGTACGAGTGGGATTTTATTGTTGATAATTTAGATTCATATATGTCGGCTTTATTGCTTGAAGTTTTTATGATTGAAAACAAGGTTAATAAAGATAGCATTATAGATGTTTATGAGAGTTTCTCCAATCGAATTAAAGTTAGTGATGTAGGTAAAAATATAGCTGATCTATTGAGCCAATTTGAAGATCCAATTGAACTTGGTGAAATAGCTCCAGATTTCACTGCTCCAAGCATTGATGGTTCTAATGTTACACTTAGTGCAGAGCTTAAAAAAAATAAAGTAACACTTGTTGACTTCTGGGCAGCTTGGTGTAGACCATGTAGAGTTGAAAATCCCAACCTTGTAAGATTGTACAAGAAATATAACAAAGAAGGCTTTAATATAATTGGTGTTTCATTAGATAGAACAAAAGAACAATGGGAACAAGCTGTCATTGATGACAACTTACCATGGATCCAAGTTTCAAACCTTAATTTTTGGAATGATCCTATTGCTAGAAGATATAGCATAAGAGCAATACCTCAATCCTACCTTTTAAATAAAGATGGCCTTGTAATGGGTAAAAACCTTAGAGGTCAAGATCTTGAAGCTAGAATTTCCGCTATGCTCAAGGTTGATTAAATCAACTCAAATTGTTTAAATTTGAATTATCATTAAATAATTGATAATTGCAATTACTTACATTTTTAATTTTATATCCCATAATTAGATTTATATCGATACTCCCCTTTAAAGTCGTATACATTATTTCTGATTTTTTATCATATCTACTCCATAAAATATTTAAGTATAGACTAAAAATGGTTAGGAGTAATTTGAGACTAGTGTTCCCAAAAAAGTCATTTATAGATATTTATAGAATAGAAAGAGAGTTTTATAAGCATTTTGCTGATATAACTATTGAGAGTATTAAAGCATTTGGAATGAGTGAGAATCAAATGAGATCCCGCTATAATTATGAAAATATTGAATTAATAGAAGGTATTCAAAAAAAGAAAAAGAATATTATTTTGATATGTGGACATTATTCAAACTTTGAGTGGTTACTATCTATTGGATATAATGTTAAAGGCAACGGATATGGCATTTTTACACCTATGACTAATAAATACTTTAATAGATTATTTGAAAAGATTAGACGAAAGCACAAAGCTTATTTAATATCAAGGTATAAAGTGAAAGATTTTATGTCAAATCTTAATCCTGAAAAATATTACTTATTTGGATTTGCAGCAGATCAGTCTCCTAGAAAAGTTGGTAAATCTTACATTAACTATTTTCTAGGGCACAAAGTACCAATTTTTACTGGTGCTGAGAGATTTTCTAAAGATTATGACTTGTCAGTTGTATTTGCAGATATAAAAAGGACTAAAAGAGGACACTATAAAACTAAATTTATAGAGATTATTGATGATAATGATACTAATTACAGTATTACAGACCAGTTTTTAAGGCTATTAGAAAATCAGATATACAGAGACCCATCTCAATATTTTTGGACTCATAATAGGTTTAAGCACTTAAAAACTAATTGAATTTATCTCTTTTTCAATTTTAAAAGCATACTTGTTAGCAATATCCTGAGAATTTGCTTCCGCAAAAATTCTAATAATCGGTTCTGTATTTGATTTACGCATATGAACCCAAGCATCATCAAAATCAATTCTAACTCCATCCTCTGTATTAGGAGATAGCTCTGAGTAATTTTCAGTTATCATATTAAAGGTCCTATCAATTAAGTTTGAATCTTTTAGAGTGATTTTAATTTTCTTCATATAGTACGTAGAGTATTGACTTTTTAATTCTGATACTTTACATTTCTTATCAACTAATAGACCAAGAAAAAGCGCAATACCAACTAAAGCATCTCTTCCATAATGTAATTCAGGATATATTATACCTCCTCCTCCCTCACCCCCTACAATAGAATTAACCTCTTTCATTTTTTTAACAACATTCATTTCTCCAACTGGAGTAGAGTAATACTTTTGACCATAAGAAACAGTTAAATCTTTGAGTGCATTTGAAGATGATAAGGTTGAGACTGTATCACCTTTGTTCTTTGATAAGACAAAATCTGAACAGAATACTTGAGTGTATTCTTCACCCAAGATTTCCCCATTTTCATCAAAAAAAACAAGCCTATCAACATCTGGATCAACTGCAATCCCAAAGTCAGATTTGTTCACTTGAATTGACTTAGATAAATCAGTTAAGTTTTCAGCTAAAGGTTCAGGTGTATGATTAAATATTCCTTCTATTTCTGAATTTATAATATTGTATTTAATGTTAAGTCTATCCAGTAGCTTAGGAATAGCTATTGAACCTCCTGAATTAATTGCGTCTGCACTAACAGTTAGTTTAAGGACTTTAATTTCTTCTACTGGCAATATGTCTAAATTTAAAATTGCATCTACATGATCGTCTATAAGGCTGTCGTATTCAGCAATATTTCCTAGAGAATTATTCGAAGAGAAAATATGATTTTTAGATTCTGAGTATTCGATTAATTTAGATACATCTTCTTTTGATAAAAATTCACCATCAGAGTTAAAAAATTTTAGACCATTATATTCTTCAGGATTATGACTCGCTGTTATCATTAATCCACCTACAGAATCATTATTTAAAACTCCCCAACATATAGTAGGAGTTGTTGATAAACCAGCATCTATAACATTGATTCCCATAGAGTTAAATGTAGAATTAACTATTGACTGAATCATTTTTCCTGACTTTCTTCCATCTCTTCCTGTCATTACTGTCAAACTAGATGAATCGGGATTATTTTCCTTGATTAATCTAGAAAATGCTGAGATAGATGTCACAATATCAATAGGTGTTAAATTCTCAAGATTATTACCCCCTATTGTTCCTCTAAATCCTGATATATTTTTTATTAAAGTCATATGAAATGTAAATATATAAATTGTAAATTACACGAAATTTTATTATGAAAAATATTATTCTAATTCTCTCATCTTTTTTCCTTTTTAGCTGTAGTGATATTTATGAGCCAGCTGTTGTATCAGCAAGAAAAGAAGCAACTCAGATTGGACTTGAGATTATGAAGAATGGTGGTAATGCATATGACGCAATGATAGCAACTCACCTTGCTCTAGCAGTTGTTCATCCTACAGCTGGTAACATTGGTGGAGGTGGATTCTTTGTTTATCATGACAAAGATGGATCTAGTGGCTCTCTAGACTTTAGAGAGATGGCTCCAGGAAATGCATATAAAGATATGTACCTTGATGATAATGGAGATGTTATACCTGATATGAGTACACTCGGGGGGGCAGCTGTTGGAGTCCCTGGATCAATCTCTGCAATCTATCAAATACATGCTAAGTTTGGATCATTACCAATTGAAGATTTATTTAAACCAGCTATTGATCTAGCTAACAATGGTTTTGTAGTTACTCAAAAACAATCAAATTCATTAAGTGGTAAATTAGAAGATTTCATAAAAGTTAATGGAGAAGAATCACTTTATTCAAAAAAATATTATGAAGGTGATACAATCAAAAACATAAAGTTTGCTGAGACACTCTACAAGATTTCAGAATTTGGACCAGAAGTTTTTTATGGAGGAGAAATAGGTGAAATGATTGTTAACTCAGTTAATAAAAGTGGAGGTATAATGACTTTAAATGATCTTCAAAACTATGAATCTGTTTGGCGTGATCCTGTTAAATTTAAATACAAAGACTTAGAAATAATATCAATGTCTCTTCCTTCTAGTGGTGGAATTCTACTTGGTCAAATGCTTAAAGTGATTGAAGATTATGATATA
Organism: uncultured Bacteroidota bacterium; assembly: GCA_902516925.1. Classification (GTDB taxonomy): domain Bacteria; phylum Bacteroidota; class Bacteroidia; order Flavobacteriales; family Flavobacteriaceae; genus Marisimplicoccus. Next base: position 54,083 of record CABYAF010000004.1, on the reverse strand, counting down.
AAAAGTTTTGGACATAACTCAGTTAAAACAATTCAAGTTTTAGTTGAGGCCGAAAGAAGAGCATATGCAGACAGAAGCCATTTTATGGGTGATCCAGATTATATGAGTCTCCCAGTTTATGAATTAATGGATAAAAATTATGTAATAGATAGAATGAAGAATTTTTCATGGGATAAAGCAACTCCGTCTTCTGAGGTAAAATATGGAAATATTATTGTTCAAGAAAGTGATGAAACTACTCATTACTCAATTATAGACAAATATGGGAATTCTGTTTCTGTTACTACTACTTTAAATAATAGCTATGGCTCTAAAGTATTCGTTGAAGAAGGTGGGTTTTTCTTAAACAATGAAATGGATGATTTTAGTTCTAAGCCAGGGCATCCTAATTTTTATGGATTGATTGGGAGTGAAGCAAACTCTATTCAACCTGGTAAAAGAATGCTAAGCTCAATGACCCCATCGATTATCCTTAAGAATAATAAGCCATCCTTGATAGTTGGAACACCTGGTGGCTCAACAATAATAACTTCTGTGCTTCAAACGATACTCAATGTCTATGAATTTGATATGAGTGTCCAAGAGGCTGTTAATGCAGCAAGGTTTCACCATCAGTGGTTACCAGATGTTGTAATTTTTGAAGAGGGTATTGTGGATAAAGAGAAAGACTCAATTCTAAAATCTAAAAGTTATTATATAATATCATTGCCAATTGAAGTTGATACAGGTGGAATGTCTGCAAGATCATCTATAGGTGCAGTTGATGCAATATTAATTGATGGAAAAGGAAAGGTTTCAACTGGAGCTGACTATAGAGGTGACGACTATGGTGAAATTTTAAAATAGATCATTTAATTGGATAACACAATTCAAATTGAAGGTGCTAAAGTTCATAATCTCAAAAATCTTGATTTAAAGATTCCTAGAGAGAAACTTGTTGTTATAACAGGTTTATCTGGAAGTGGAAAATCTTCTCTTGCATTTGACACAATTCATGCAGAGGGTCAGAGAAGATATATGGAGACCTTTTCTGCATACATAAGACAATTTGTTGGAAACTATGAAAGACCTGATGTGGAAAAAATTGAGGGACTCTCTCCTGTTATTGCAATTGAACAAAAAACAACAAGTAAAAATCCTAGATCAACAGTTGGTACAGTAACTGATATATATGATTTTATTAGACTATTATATGCAAGAATAGGAGTAGCATATAGCCACAAGTCTAATTTAAAAATGGTAAAAAATACTGATGAGGAAATTATAAAATTAATTTGTGAAAAATTTTTAAATCAAAGAATCATAGTTCTAGCTCCAATTATACGATCTAGAAAAGGGCATTATAGAGACTTATTTGAAAATTTTACTAAACAAGGATTTTCAAAAGTTATAGTAGATGGAGATATACTTGATATCAAGAGAGGTATGAAGCTTGATAGGTATAAAACTCACGATATCAGTTTGGTTGTTGATAATCTATCTGTAAAAGACGATTTTGAATCTAAAAGGATTCTCTCGGAGTCAATAAAAATAGCCATGAAGTATGGAAATGACACAATCTTTATTTTAGACTCAGACTCAGGAAAACCGGAATATTTCAGTAGAAATTTAATGTGTCCTGAATCAGGTATTTCATATCCTAAACCTGAGCCCAATACATTCTCTTTTAATTCACCTAAAGGAATGTGTGAATCTTGTAATGGCTTAGGAACTGAGTATGAAATAAATATAAAAAAATTGATTCCCGATGATTCAATATCAATCAATAATGGAGGAATTGCACCTATTGGTAAAAAAGACAACTCATGGATTCATAGACAAGTAGAGCTAATCTCAAAATATTATAATTTCTCACTTAGCGATCCAATTAAAAAAGTTCCTAAAGATGCTATTGAGTTTATTCTAAATGGTGGGAAAAAAAGTTTTACTATTAATTCAAAAGATTTAGGAGTAAAAAGAGATTATGAAATTGACTATATGGGAATTGAATCTTTTATTAAAGATCAATTAAATAATAATGAATCAAAAAATTTGAGACGTTGGGCTCTTCAATATGTAGATATTAAAAAATGTAAATCATGTGAAGGAAGCAGGCTAAAGATTGAGTCAAGATCATTTAAAATTAATGGTAAGAATATTTTTCAACTGAGTGAGATGGATCTTTCAGAGTTGAAAAGTTGGTTCGAAAAATTAAACACTAAGTTATCTAATAAGGAGATAAGGATTTCTGAAGAGATAACTAAAGAAATATTAATTAGAATACAGTTCTTAATTGATGTAGGTCTCGAATACCTAACTCTTTCAAGATCATCAAGATCATTATCAGGAGGAGAGGCTCAGAGAGTTAGACTTGCAACTCAAGTTGGCTCCCAATTAGTCGGAGTTCTTTATATATTAGATGAGCCTAGTATTGGATTGCATCAAAAAGATAATTTAAAATTAATTGACTCTTTAAAAAAACTTAGAGACTCTGGAAATTCTGTCATTGTTGTTGAACATGATAAAGAAATGATCATGAGCTCTGATCATATAATTGATTTAGGTCCGTTTGCAGGAGTTAATGGTGGTGAATTGATATACGAGGGGACTCCTAAAAATATTAAAAAAGCAAAAACAATTACAGCAGACTATTTAAATGAAACTAAGCAAATTAAAATTCCAAAAAAAATAAGGTCAGGAAATGGAAAATCCTTAAAATTATATGGGTGTAGAGGGAATAATTTAAAAAAAATAGATGTTGAATTCCCTTTAGGAAAAATGATAGCTGTTACCGGTGTATCAGGAAGTGGAAAGTCTACTCTAATTAATGAGACTCTATATCCAATTCTAAACTCCAAAATATACAATTCGGTTAAATCACCTTTAGAATTTGTAAAAATAGATGGAATTGAAAATATTGATAAAGTAGTAGAAGTTAATCAGCAACAAATTGGGAGAACTCCAAGAAGCAATCCTGCCACTTATACAGGTGTATACAGTGAAATTAGAAAAATTTTTTCTGATACTATAGAATCAAAAATTAGAGGTTATAAGCCCGGAAGATTCAGCTTTAATGTTTCTGGCGGTAGATGTGAAAATTGTAAGGGAGGTGGAATGAAATTAATAGAAATGAACTTTCTACCAGATGTGTTTGTTGAATGTGAAGTATGTAATGGTAAAAGATTTAATAGAGAGACTCTTGAGGTTAGGTATAAAGGTAAATCCATTTCAGATGTATTAGACATGAGTGTCTCTAGATCTCTAGAATTTTTTTCATCCATTCCAAAAATTTATAATAAGCTTAAGGCAATTGAAAGTGTTGGACTAGGCTATATTACACTAGGACAATCTTCTACTACTCTGTCCGGCGGTGAATCACAAAGGATTAAATTAGCAAGTGAGCTATCAAAAAAAGATACTGGAAGGACTCTATATATACTTGATGAACCAACCACAGGGTTACACTTTGAAGATATTAGAATATTATTAAATGTCCTAAACCAACTTGTTGATAAGGGTAATACAATAATTATAATTGAACATAATTTAGATGTTATTAAACAAGTTGATCATATCATTGATATAGGTCCTGAAGGGGGCAAAAATGGTGGAAAACTTATTGATAGTGGTAGTCCAATAGATATTATTAGAAACAACAAAGGGTATACAGCAGAATACCTTTCAAAAGAATATAATTAATGAGATTTTTATTAAATATTTTAACAATTGGGGCTTTAATAATCTCTCCACTGCTAAAAAGTCAAGATATTAATTCTTACAATGTTAATGCTAGTCTAAATATTGATGAAAAGACTATTGAGGTTAGTCAAATAATGAAATTTAAAAATACTTCTAAAACCAAATTAGACGAAATATTTCTAGAGGATTGGTCAAATTCATATATCAACAACGAAACAAAGCTTGCCAAGAGAATTTCTGATGAATACTCGAGAAGCTTTACTTTTGCTAAGAAAAGACAAAGAGGATTTACAGTAATAAATGAGTTAAAATCAGATAATATTTTGTCATGGAGCAGATATCAAGGTCAGTCAGATTTAATAAGGATTGAATTAGAAGAACCAATAAAAATAAATGAGTCTATATCTATAGAGTTAAAATATACTATTAAGCTTCCAGACTCAAAATTCACAGGTTTTGGATATGACGATAAGAACTTTTATTTAAAGAATTGGATAATTGTGTTTTCAAATATATATCAGGACGAATGGCTTAATCAAAGCAATTTAAATCTTGATGATCAGTCATTAAGACAGTCAACCTATAATTTAAATTTCTCTTATAAAGGCAATTATAATTTAAATTCCAATCTAAATAAAGGTGAGATAAGTGAAACAAACCAAATTAAGACAGTTGAACTATATGGATCTGGAATTAATAATGTTAGATTAAACTTAGTTATTGAGGATGACTTTAGATCTATACAAAATGAGGATATTGAAATTGAAACAGATATATTTAAAACATCTGATCCTTTAGAGGCAGAAATTAAATTTAATAGAGTAAGTGAGTTTGTAACAAATTATTTTGACGATACAGATAAGTTTAAACTCTTAATACCTAAATCAGATTATGAATCAAACCCATTTTATGGACTAAATCAACTTCCAAGTTTTATAAGTCCATTTTCGGATCAATTTTTAGAGGAAATAATTTTTCTAAAATCATTTGTCAAAAACTATTTAAATCTTAAAATAAACTTAAATAAAAGAGATTCTCACTGGTTATATAATGGCCTTGAAATATTCTTAATTAATAAATATATAGGTGAATATTACCCCGAAGTTAAATTTTTAGGTAGACTATCCAGATTTGGACTGATTAAGAACTATGAGATATCAAAAATTAACTTTAATGATTTATTCCTAAACTATTCTGAATATGTACAAAGACTTAATCTTCACCAATTAGACGATCAATCAAGTGAATCTTTAACTAGGATAAACGAAGAGGTTGCCTCGCCATACCACTCAGGAATTGGTTTAATATATATAGAGAGTATACTTGGAGATATTGAGTTTAAGAAATTAATTAAAAATGTAAGTGTCATTAATTCACGAAATGAGTTAAATAATCTATTTATTAATTATCCTAAAAATGATTTAAGATGGTTTGTAGATGACTATATAGGAAACAGGCAAACAATTGACTTAAAAATTAAGAAAACAGGTGCAGAAAGCTTTTCAGTATATGAAAAAAATGACATTGAACTCCCCTACTCAGTTGGACTTCTTAAAAATGACTCAATTATATATTCAAAAATATTTAATAAAACTGGTAAAATTGAACTTCCAAAAATTGATTTTGATTATGTAGCAGTAAACCCAATTATAAAATTACCTGAATTTAACAGAAGTAATAACTGGGTATATGGAAAGTCAAGATCTAATTTAAAGCCATTAAAATTAAAATTTGTTGGGGATCTAGAAAACCCTAAGTTTAGAACTATATATTACAGACCTGAGGTTACATATAATCTATATGATGGTGTATCTCCTGGTATAAATCTAATAAATAGAGGGATAAAAAATCGACCACTTAGCTTTGAAATTTTCACACAATATGCATCTAAAGAAGAGACTTTAGTTGGATCAATGAATTTAAGATATCAAATCAATAATGAAATTAAAAATAATTATTCAACACTTTTCAATCTTTACTATAACACAAATCATTATAATGAAAACCTTAGATATCAAGTTTTTTCACCATCTATTCAAATAAATTTCAGAGATAATAAGAATTTGAGATCTAAGATTAGAAAATCTATTTCTTTATCAATGTTTAGCGTTGATAAAGAGAATAATATTGAAAATAAAAATAGTTTAGACAAATATTCGATATTTAATATAGGCTACTATTATTCAGATATTGGTATCATCAAGTATTTAAAGACCTCCGTTAATACAGAATTTTCTAATAATTTTGGTAAAATAAATTTGATATTTGATTACAGAAAACTATTCAATAGTAATAGACAATTTCAAGCAAGAATATATTTAGGAAAGTTTTTTTGGAATGATGATCAGTTTAATAATTTCAAATATAATCTAGGTAGGTCTGGAGGTTATCTTTTTTTAGACAATTATCTAGGTAGATCTGAGAGAACTGGTTTACTTAGTCAGCAATTTATAATGGCTGGTGGTGGGTTTAAATCATTTTTTGATGATCCGACTACAAATAATTTTATGCTGACTTCCAACTTAAATATTGGAATATGGAAATGGGTTGAAGGGTATCTTGATTTAGGTATGCTTAAAAACAAAGATTCAGATTCAAGATATTTCTATGGCACTGGATTAAGACTAAATTTACTTCCTGACTTTTTTGAATTATACTTTCCAGTTAGTTCATCTAATGGATTTGAGCTTAATGATTTCAGGTATTACAACAAAATACGTTTTATAGTCTCATATAATTTAGAATCGTTAGGAAAGCTTTTCTCAAGAAGATGGCTCTAGAGTAATTCATATAATTATTTGTAAGTTTGCAATCCCTATGAGTATATCTAGTTCTATAAAAGAGGAGATTAGCTTAAAAAAATTTAAGGAAAAAGTTATTAATGACTTCAGAACTGTATCCTTAAGTCGTGAAACAAGTGTTCAAGGCAGACGTGAGGTTTTATTAGGAAAAGGAAAGTTTGGAATTTTTGGTGATGGAAAAGAGTTACCACAAGTAGTAATGAGTCATTTCTTTAAAGATGGTGACTACAGATCAGGCTACTACCGTGATCAAACCTTATTAATGTCACAAAATTTACTCTCTGCAAGAGAAATTTTTTCTGCAGTATATGGACACCCTGATAAAGTTTATGAAAAAATGTCAGGGGGTAGACAAATGGCTGGTCATTTTCTAACAAATACAGTTGATGAAAACAATAATTGGATAGACCAAACATCACAGAAAAATCATATATCAGATATTTCTCCAACGGCGAGTCAAATGTCAAGACTTGTTGGTCTTGGTTTAGCATCGAAAATTTACAGAAGTAATAAAATAATTGACTCTGAAAAATTCTCTAAAAATGGGAATGAAGTCGTTTGGGGAACAATTGGAAACGCAAGTACAAGTCAAGGAATATTTTTTGAAGCGATAAATGCTTGTGGAGTATTACAAATTCCTACAATTATAAGTGTATGGGATGATGAATATGGAATATCCGTTCACAACAAAGATCACACAACCAAAGAAAGCATATCAAAAGCGCTTGCCGGTTTTAAAATTTCATCTGATTCATCTGGAATAGAAATACTTGAAGTTAAAGGATGGGACTATCAATCATTAATGAAAACATATTCATATGCTGATAAAATAGCAAGGCAACATCATATTCCTGTTATAGTTCACGTAACTGAACTAACACAACCACTTGGACACTCAACTTCTGGGTCTCACGAGAGATATAAAAGCGAGGATAGACTTAAATGGGAAGCTGAAAACGATTGTAATAAAAAGTTTGAGGATTGGATACTAAAGAATAAACTTTGTACAAAGAAAAAGATGCAAAGTATTAAGGATGAGATATCTAGTTATGTTAAGGATGAAAAAAAATTAGCTTGGGATCATTATCAAAGACCCATAAAAGATTCAAAAACAGATTTAGTTCAAACAATTAATAACCTTGAAAAATCAATTAGTCCTGAAGAAATTAGTGAAATGTTCTCTGGTTTAGACGATTCTAATTTTTCAGAATTAATTAAGATATGTAGAAGACTAATTTATCATTTAGATGCTGGTGACTCCAATGACAGAGAAAGTCTTAATAATTGGAAAAATAAATACATGAATATACTCTCAGATAAATATTCTTCAGATTTATATTCAATTAATATTGATACTGTTAATAGTATTCCGAAAGTTACTCCCTTATACTCCGATGAAAATATTCTTGTTGACGGAAGAATAATAATTAGAGATAACTTTGATAAGCTTTTAGAAAAAAACTCAAAAATTTTCATTTTTGGTGAAGATGTAGGTAAAATAGGTGATGTGAACCAAGGTTTGGAGGGACTTCAAAAGAAATATGGCGAAAATAGAGTTTTTGATACAAGTATAAGAGAATCAACTATAGTAGGTCAAGGAATCGGAATGTCTATGCGTGGTTTAAGACCTATAGCTGAGATCCAATATCTAGATTATATATTATATGCACTTCAAATTCTTAGTGATGATCTTGCAACATTGACTTACAGAACTCACGGAGGTCAAAAAGCCCCATTAATTGTTAGAACAAGAGGACATAGGCTTGAAGGTATTTGGCATTCAGGATCACCCCTGGGTGGAATGATAAGTTTTTTAAGAGGTGTTTTTATTCTTACTCCCAGGAATATGACAAAAGCTGCTGGTTTTTATAATTCACTCTTAGATATTGATCAACCCGCTATTGTCATTGAACCATTAAACGGATACAGAGTAAAGGAGAAGCTACCAATTAATTATGGTGAATTTAAGACTCCAATTGGAGAAATTGAACTTCTTAGAGAGGGCTCAGATATAACATTAGTATCTTATGGGTCTACTTTAAATATTGTTTCTAATGTTGCTAAAGAAATTGAAAAATATGGAATAAGTTGTGAAGTTATAGATGTCCAAAGCCTACTTCCATTTGATGTAAAAAAGGAAATTTCAAATAGCATAATAAAGACTAATAGACTCCTCATAATTGATGAAGATATGCCAGGAGGTGGATCCACTTATATTCTTCAAGAATTACTTGAGAATCAAGAGATATATATACATTTGGATAGTGAGCCATCACTTTTAACTGCAAAAGATCATAGACCACCATATGGGTCTGATGGAGACTATATTAGCAAGCCTTCATTTGAAGATATTTTTGAAAAAATATATGGTATTATGAGAGAATCAAACCCAGAAAAATATAAAAGATTATTCTAGATTGAAGCTAAAAATCAGTCCTGGTCCCCTCTATAAAATAACTTCTATTATTAAGACTAGGGTCTGGATGTTTTACTTGATTTAGAACACCTTGAAAATTTTTAAAGTCATCGATGAAGTAGATAGTAAAATCTGCCTGCTCATTATTACGATTAGGACCATATGTATTAAAAGTGATTAAATTATCATCAATTTTCAAATTATATACTGGAATTCCATTAAAGGTTTGTTGGTTTTGCAACCAAAAAATTGACATTGTTCCAAAAATATTACCTTTTCTATTACTTATATACAATGTCATATTAAAGTCAGCTATGTCATCAATGCTTAAAGGAAAATCATATTTTCCGTAAAATGAAATATTTGGATCATTATCGGGAGAATAATTTTCTAAAGTTTTTATTGAAGAACATGAACAAAAAATAATAAAAAAGAAAAATAATATTTTATTCATTAAAATTGCTTAAGAGTTAAAAATCTTATAGACTAAGTCATTTAAAATAGCCTCATTATTGGTCGCATCAAAATCAATTCCTTTTGACCTTTTATCTGCTTCTAAAAGATAATCAAAAATTTTGGATATTCTTTTCATTGGATAAAATGATGAAGCTTGATGGTATTCATCAATAAAGTAAGGGTTAATTCCTAGTATTTTTGAAGCTTCCTTCTTATTTTCAATTGAGTGATATATAAATAACTTATTAAAAAAAGAGTAAATAGTAGCAACAATAAGAGGTACAGGATATTTTTTACTGTTTTTACTCATATAGGAGGCTATCTCAATTGTTTTATTAAGATTATTTTTTCCAATAACTTTAGTAAGCTCAAAAAAATTAAATTCTTTACTAAATCCAATGATTTTCTCAACTTCATTTGGACTTATAGTTTGTCCTTTTTTTGAGTTTAATTTTAATTTTTCCAACTCATTATCTATTTGAGATAAATCATTTCCAGTAAAATCAGAGATAATTTTAATTGAATTTGGATGGAGATTTAATGACTTATGAGCGCATTGATTCTCAATCCATTTATATACTTGATTATCATAGATTTTTTTTGACTCAAAGACAACTCCATTTTTTTGTGCAGACTTATAGATTTTTTTTCTTTTATCAATATTAGCACTGAAAGCTAGGACTAAAATTGTCTTAGGATTTAAATTATCTAAATATGAAATGATATTTTTAAAATCGTCTGATAAATTTTTTGCATCCTTAACTATTAGTAAATTATAGTCCCCACTCAAAGGGAATCTTTTAACAAAGTCTATAACCTGACTTTCTTGATTTTCGTCAGATTTTTTTCCATAAATCTTTTTTAAATCAAAGTCTGCAGAATCCTCATTAATTACATTTAGTATTAGAAGTTTGATGATTTGATCAGAAAAATAATTTTCATCTCCATGGATTAAGTATATGGGCAAAAAAATTCTATTATTTATATCATTAATTAATTTATTATATTCTGACATATTTATAGTGTGAGAAAGTTAAATCTACCTTTATTCGAGTTTAAAATTAAAAAAGAAAATAAGAATAATATCATTTTTGATGAAATAAGAAAAAAGTGGATTATTTTGACACCAGAGGAATGGGTAAGACAAAACTTTATAAAATTTATTTTGTATAAAAACTACCCTAAATCTCTTATTAATTGCGAGAAAGTATTCTATATTAATAAGGTTTTGAAAAGATATGATATTGTTGTTTATGACTCTTCAGGAGATGTTGATATATTAGTAGAATGCAAGTCTCATGAAATAAAAATAAATCAAGATCATTTTAATCAAGTAATGAGGTATAATTTAGAATTAAAAAGTAAAAATATTATTGTTACCAATGGAATAAGCCATTTTTATTTTATCTATAATGAGATTGAGAAAACATATAATCAAATAGAAGATTTAACTACTTATAATAAATGAGAATTGCAATAGTTGTGATAAACTGGAATGGACTAGAACTTTTAAAAAAGTATCTTAAAAAAATAGTTGATAATTCTCCAGATCAAAATATTTATGTAATAGATAACAATTCTAAAGATGAATCACTGAAATACATAAAAGAAAATCATAATAATGTTAAGATAATAAGCTTAAATAAAAATTATGGTTTTGCTGAAGGATATAATATTGGCATTCAAGAAATTAAAGAAGATTATATATGTATAATAAACAACGATGTAGAGGTTACAGAAGATTGGCTTGAACCGATTAAAGAGAGACTAAATAATTATCCTGATTCAATAATCCAACCTAAGATTCTTAATTTAAATAATGCAAATTACTTTGAATATGCTGGAGCAGCTGGAGGGTTTATAGATAAATATGGATATCCTTATTGTAGAGGTAGAATTTTTGATACTATTGAGAAGGATAACAATCAATATGATGATAACGAAATATTTTGGTCTTCAGGAGCTTGTATGTTTTTATCAAAAAAGATTTTTATTGATTTAGGAGGGTTTGATAAAACCTTTTTTGCGCATATGGAAGAAATTGATTTTTGTTGGAGAGCATTTAACCATGGTTATAGTGTTTACTATATCTCATCCTCTAAGGTCTATCATGAAGGAGCAGCAACAATTAAAATAAATTCAAATAAAACCTATCTAAACTATAGGAATTCATTATTCATGCTTACTAAGAATCTTCCATTAAAAAGTCTTGTTAGCACCTTAATTATTAGGTTAATTATGGATATTATCTCATCATTTAGATTTCTTATTCGTGGAGAAGCATCTAATTTCCTGTCTATTTATAAGGCGCATTTAGACTACTATATTAATGTAAAAAAGCTTTTAAGTAATAGAAATAACTACATAAATAAGGCTAATTATTTCAAAATCAATAGCATAGTATATAACTATTTCATACTTGGTAAGAAAAAATTCTTTCATTTGTAGTGCAATATTTTAGTTTAAAAATATTAAGTTTGTAACTGACTAATTAATAACCAATATTTTTGACATGAAAAAGAATATAATAATCGTAGGTTTTGTAGGTTTACTTTTATCTTCTTGTGTTTCTCAAAAGAAATACTCAGATTTAGAAAGTTTACAACAAAATACAAAGGAACTATTAGATAGCGCAACTGCTAAACTTGGAGCTACAGAGACTCAACTATCTGCTACTTCAGAAAGATTAGCTGCTTTATCTGAGCAAAATAAATTTTTAAGAGCCAACAACCAAGATTTAATTGATAACATTGGAAATCTAACAACTCTAACACAAAAAGGAGCTGAAAATCTTGAGAGGTCTCTTGAAAGTATAAAAGAAAAAGATCTTATCATAACTAGAATGCAAGATGCAGTTACAAAAAGAGATTCAGTCACTTTAGCACTTGTTCAAAGTTTTAAGAGCTCTTTAGGAACTCTTAGTGATGATGATATAGAGATTAACGTAGAAAAAGGTGTTGTTTATGTATCTATTTCTGATAAATTACTTTTTAACAGTGGAAGTTTTACTGTAACAACAAGAGCAAGAGGTGTCTTAGAAAAAATTGCTAAAGTAATAAGTGACAAACCAGATCTTGAATTTATGGTAGAAGGTCATACTGACAACATGCCAATAGATCAAGAAAAAGCTGCTGAGACTATTCCAGGTGTGGTTGACAATTGGGATTTATCTGTTAAGAGAGCAACATCTGTTGTAAGAATTCTTCAAAATAGTTATGGTGTAGATCCTGCTAAATTAGTAGCTGCTGGAAGAAGTTTCTATATGCCTATAGCTGATAATGATTCTTCAGTTACAAGAGCGGTTAATAGAAGAACAAGGATAATTGTACTTCCTAAGCTTGATCAATTTACTCAACTAATTGAGGAAGGTATGAGTATGAATGTCCCTGCTACTGGTCCTAGTGAAACTATTAGCTCTGACAACAAGCCTGACTAAATAAAAATTAATTAGTTAAATAGAAAGCATAACAATAGTTATGCTTTTTTTTTACACCTTATTTAACTTAGCAAACCTAAGGAGTAAGTTTTTTAAACCAAATTTTTTAAAATTAACTGTAGCCTTTGAGTCATTTCCGACTCCTTCAATTTTAATTATCTCCCCAATACCAAATTTTTCATGTGAAACATTATCTCCTTCAGATACGTTTATCTTAACTGCAGGGATCGAAGAAGATGTTTTTGGCAATCTTTTTAAATTAGGTTTTGAATTATAAATTATATTCTTTCTTGGAGATAAGGATACATTTGACTTAATAGGGTTAGGCTTTATAATTTTGACATAATCCTTATCAATTTCATTAAGAAACCTGCTCTCTTCACAGTAAATTAATTTACCCCATCTATATCTTGAGTTCGCATAGGATAAATATAGGTTTTCCTTTGCTCTGGTAATTCCAACATAGAATAGCCTTCTTTCCTCTTCTAATTCTGATCTAGTATTATAGCTTAAAGCAGAAGGGAATAGATCTTCTTCAAGACCTACAATAAATACATGTTTAAACTCAAGTCCTTTAGATAAATGTAGAGTCATTAATGAGACTTTATCTTGGTCTTCATTCTCTATATCAAAGTCTGTTGAAAGTGATACTGTAGATAAGAACTCAGATAATTTATCATTTGAATCTACTAGTTCTTTTTGATCCTCGATAAAATCTCTTATCCCATTTAATAATTCCTGGACATTTTCTACTCTCGATATTCCCTCAGGAGAATCATCTTTTTTTAGATCATCAATTATCCTTACTTTCTCAATTACCTCTTTTGTAAGATCAAATGCATTTAACTTTTTATTCTCAATTTTAAAAACATCAATAAGATCAATAAAATTCTGGAGTTTAGTTAAAACTGAGCCTGAAAGACCTATTGATAGATCATTATTCCTTTTAATGGTTTCATACAATGTCAAATTATGTTTTTGTGCAGCTAGAATAATTTTATTTATTGTTATTTGTCCTATACCTCTAGCTGGATAGTTAATTACTCTTTTTAAACTTTCCTCATCGCTACTATTAACAATGAGTCTTAAATATGCTAAAACATCTTTTATCTCTTTTCTGTTATAGAATGATACACCACCAAAAATTTGATATGGAATCTTATTAAGTCTTAGTGAGTCCTCTATTGGCCTGGACTGTGCATTGGTTCTATAAAGTATAGCAATATTTGAAAAACTAGTATCATTAAGAGATATTATCTTTTGACATATACCTCTGGCTTCACCAATGTCAGAATCATTTGCTATTATTTCAACTCTATCACCAAAGTCATTATCAGTCCAAACTTCTTTATCGATTTTATTCTTATTATGTTCGATTACAGAGTTAGCTGCATTAACAATATTTTTTGTAGATCTATAGTTTTGCTCAAGCCTGAAAACCTCTACTTCATCATAATCATTTCTAAAATTGATAATATTATTAATATTTGCTCCTCTAAATGAGTAAATACTTTGCGCATCATCCCCAACCACACAAATATTCTGGTACTTATCTGAAAGTGATTTAACTATTAAATATTGTGAATTATTAGTATCCTGATATTCATCTACTAAAATATATTTGAATTTCTCTTGGTATCTAGCTAACACCTCAGGATAGTTATTAAGCAACTCATTGGTTTTCATCAATAAGTCATCAAAATCCATAGAGTTTGACTTTATTAACCTTTCATTATATTCTTTATATATATTACCAGTCTCAGGTTTTCTCGAAAGATTATCTGATTCAACCAACTCATTATTTGAGAAGTATCCATTTACTGAAATAAAATTGTTTTTTAATGATGAGATCCTATTTCTTATTGACTTTGGTCTATACACATCCTTATCAAGATTTTTTTCTTTAATTATAGATGATACAAGTCTTTCAGAGTCTTGGGTGTCATAAATTGTAAAATCAGATGTAAATCCAATCCTATGAGCCTCAAATCTTAAGATTTTTGCAAAAACTGAATGGAAAGTCCCCATCCAGATATTTTTTGATTCACTTTCCCCTATCATTACCGATATTCTCAACTTCATTTCTCTTGCAGCTTTATTTGTGAATGTAAGTGCCAATATCTCAAATGGATCAACTCCATTTTCTACAAGGTGTACAATTTTATATGTTAAAACTCTAGTTTTTCCAGAACCGGCTCCTGCAATTACCATTGAAGGACCTTCTGTTTTTAAAACTGCATTTAATTGAGCTTCGTTAAGATCTTTTAGGTAAGATTTGTTATCTTCTAACATTGATATAAATTTAAGTAATTAATAAATTTTAATTACCTATTAATTATATATTAAATCAATACTTATAAAGAATTTATTTTTTAGATAGTGAATAGTGACTTTTTAAATCAATCGATTGAATTTATTAAAGGTGTAGGCCCTGCAAGATCAAAATTACTCAGTGAAGAATTAAATCTAAAAACAATTAAAGATCTTGTAGATTTTTATCCATATAGATATATAGATAGATCTAGATTTTATAATATCAATGAGATACCAAAGAATCAATCAGAGGTTCAAATAATTGGAAAAATCAGGAGTATTAGAAGAACCAAAGTTAGATATAGAGACAGATTAAATTGTGAGCTTTATGACGATACAGGAAAAATTGATTTAATATGGTATAGAGGATTTAATTGGGTTGAAGAATCCTTAAAGATTAATGAAGATTACGTAGTTTATGGAAAAATTACATGGTTTGGCAACAAGGCTTCAATTGCACACCCTGAGATAAAGACTAAGTCTAATTTCAATAGAAATGTCCCAAGAAGACTTCATGGAATTTACTCCTCTACAGAAAGATTGATAAATGAGGGTGTTACACAGAAATATTTCATCAAAATAATTTATAACCTGTTAAACTCTATTCAAGATTATATTAAAGAGAATCTTTCGATGTCAATACTGAATGAATTCAATCTAATTAACAGATATAAAGCAATTATAAATATTCATCTTCCTGAGTCCCAAGAATTACTCTCAAAGTCAATAAGGAGGTTAAAATTTGAAGAATTATTTTTTAATCAGTTAGGATTCCAACTTACCCGTAATGATAGAGTTCAAAAATTAAATGGATTTAAGTTTGAAAAAGTAGGTAATAACTTGAATGAATTTTATAAAAATAGCCTACCCTTTGAATTGACCGGAGATCAAAAAAAGGTTATCAAAGAGATAAGAAATGATTTTCGTGATGGAAAACAGATGAACAGGTTACTTCAGGGTGATGTTGGTTCTGGAAAGACTATAGTATCATTGATGGTAATGTTAATAGCAATTGACAATGGCTTTCAATCATGTATACTTGCTCCCACGGAGATTTTAGCAAATCAACATTTTAAATCTCTTAGTGAACTATTAATTGATTTTGATATAAAAGTTAATCTACTAACTGGTTCTACCAAAGCAAAGGACAGAAGATTTATTCATAACGATCTTTTAAGTGGTGAAACTAATATCTTAGTAGGAACTCATGCAATTTTAGAGGACATTGTCAAGTTTAAAAATTTGGGTTTAAGTATAATTGATGAGCAACACAGATTTGGTGTTGCACAAAGAGCTAAACTTTGGAAAAAAAATAATCCACCTCCACACATACTTGTTATGACAGCAACTCCTATCCCCAGAACACTAGCAATGAGCTTGTATGGAGATTTAGACATATCATCAATAAAAGAACTGCCGCCAGGCCGAATAACCACAAAAACCGTTCATAAATATGATAAAAATAGACTTAGTGTATTTAAATTCTTAAAAGATCAAATAAAAAAAGGAAGACAAGTCTATCTTGTTTACCCTCTTATAAATGAATCAGAGAAACTAGATTATAAAGATTTAATGGATGGTTATGAAAGTATTGTAAGAGAATTTCCTCGTCCTGATTATCAGGTAAGTATTGTACATGGAAAAATGAATGCAAAAGATAAAGACTATGAAATGAAAAGATTTATAGAAAAAGAAACACAAATTTTAGTGTCAACAACAGTAATTGAAGTTGGAGTTAATGTTCCAAATGCATCAGTTATGGTAATTGAGAGTGCAGAAAGATTTGGATTATCTCAATTACATCAATTAAGAGGAAGGGTTGGTAGAGGGAACGATGAAAGCTATTGTATTTTAATGACAAAGGATAAATTATCTGAAGACTCTAAACTTAGAATTGAAACAATGGTCAAGGTAAGTGATGGGTTTAAGCTAGCTGAAGTAGACTTAAAACTTAGAGGTCCAGGAGATATGTTAGGAACAAGACAGAGCGGAATGCTTAAGTTTAAATTAGCTGATATTATATATGATACAGAAATACTAAATAATGCTCGTAATTCTGCAATTAAAATATTAAGAGATGACCCTAGACTAAATAACAAAGAAAACTTGCCTATCAGAACTGAAATCTCATCATCTTCAAATTCTAAGAATTTGTGGAGATATATTAGTTGATTAAGTATATTTGTCTAATAAAGAAACCCTGTGAAAATATCGATAAACTGGCTTAAGGAATACATTCAAACTGAATCAAACCCAGTAGAAATCTCAGAAATATTAACAAATTTAGGATTAGAAGTAGAAAAGATTGATTCTTTTGAATCAGTAAAAGGTGGTCTTGAAGGAGTAGTTGCGGGTAAAGTTATAAAATGTGAAAAGCATCCAAATGCAGATAGATTAAAGCTTACCTCTATAGATCTTGGAAACAATCAAATTTCAGAAATAGTTTGTGGTGCACCAAATATTGAAAAAGGCCAAATAGTTCCTGTAGCAATAGTTGGATCAAAAATCTACACTAATGATGGTACAGAGATAAAAATTAAAAAATCAAAGATTAGAGGGGTTGTTAGTAATGGTATGGTATGTGCTGAGGATGAGATTGGTCTTGGTGATTCACATGATGGAATTATGGTATTAGATAAAAATATTAAACCAGGAACTCCAATTAGTGAAGTGTTTAGTATTGAAAATGATAATATTCTAGAAATTGGATTAACTCCCAATAGATGTGATGCAATGTCGCATTATGGGGTAGCAAGAGATCTAAAAGCATATTATGATTACAAGTCAATTAAAAGTAGGATAAATCTTCCATCGATCAATTCTTTTGAGTCAGTTAATATTGAAGAAGATTTTAACCTTGATATAATAGACAAAGAAAAATGTCCTTTTTATTCAGGTTTGATTATAAAGGATATAAAAGTCAAAAAGTCCTCCGACAAACTGCAGAATAAATTAAAGTCAATAGGACTAAAACCAATAAACAACATAGTAGACATAACAAACTTTGTAATGCATGAAATTGGGCAACCACTTCATGCTTTTGACTTTGATAAACTTAAGAATATAAATGTTAAATCATTAAAATCTGGAACTAAATTTAAAACTTTAGATGACGAAATAATTGAACTCAATAGTGATGATTTAATGATTTGTTCCGAAAATGAACCCCTGTGTATTGCAGGAATATATGGTGGTCTAGACTCTGGAATTTCAGACTCAACAAAAAATTTATTTTTAGAATCAGCAATTTTTGATTCAGTAACAATAAGAAAGTCATCAAAAAGGCATCAACTATTTACTGATGCATCATATAGATATGAAAGAGGTGTTGATCCTGAAAAAGTAATATATGCTTTAAAAAGAGCTGCAATTCTTATAAAAAACGATAATCCTGATTGTAAAATCTCAGAAGTTTTTTTAGAGGATAATAATAAATTAGAAAAAAAAGATATTTATCTAAGGTATAAGAGAATCGAAGATATATCTGGTCAAAAAATTGAAAATGAAGTTATTACTCAAATTTTAAGTTCTCTAGACTTTGAGATTTCTGGAATTACTGATGATGGTATTAATATTGTTTCGCCATACTTCAGACATGATGTCTACAGGGAAATTGATGTAATTGAAGAAATACTTAGAGTATATGGATTTGACAATATCAAAATAGAGAACAAAATTTCAATGACTATTCCAGAAATTGGGAAAAATAAAATCAATGTTATTGAAACTATTATTAGTCAAAATCTTGTTGGAATCGGATTCAATGAAATTATAAATAATTCTATTTGTTCTCCATCAATAAATCAGAGATATAGTGATAACCCAATTAGTATTTTGAATCCACAAGGAACCGAATTATCTAATCTAAGAGCTTCGCTTATTCCAAACATGTTAGAAACGATTAAACACAATTCTAACAGGCAGAATAGAAATCTTAAATTATTTGAGTTTGGAAACAGTTACTCCCTAGATAAGGAGAATTATCATGAAAACAAAAGGCTAAACATAGCGATTACCGGTGATGTATTTGAGGAAAACTGGATCACAGATTATAAAGAAAATAACTTTTATTATTTAAAAGGAGTTTCTAAAAATTTATTAGAAAAATTAAATATATCAAATGTTAAGTATGAGCTAGTTGAAGATGACAATTTTAAATCTAAAATCAAAATTTTATATAATAAAAAAGAAGTTGGTTTTATCGGAGAGCTTGATAAAGATTATATTCAAGAGTTTTCTATTGATCAAGACATACATATTTTAAATTTAGATCTTGATAAAATAAGGTTAAAGACATTTAATAATAAATTTGAGGAATTATCTAAATTTCCATCATCTCGAAGAGATTTGTCTATGATTCTAGATAACAACATAAAATTTGAAGAGATCGAGTCAATAGCTTATGGTTTAGAGGGTAAAATTCTAAAAGACGTTGTTCTTTTTGATGAATTTAAGGGCAAGAATATAGGTGACAACAAAAAATCCTTTGCTGTAAGTTTTACATTTAATGATAGTAAAAAAACTCTTACTGATAAAATTATAGATAAGATTATGACCAGGTTCGCGGATGCATATAAATTAGAACTTGGAGCAATAATTAGGGATAAATAACCTAGGAATAAAGTTTTTCTCTTTGAGATAAGACTTTTTCATCAACAATATATTCACTAAAAGGAAGATAACTATCTATTATTCCATTTGGAGTTATCTCAATAATACGATTAGCAACAGATTCAGCAAAAGCCCTATCATTGGTACTTAAAAGTACAGTACCCTTAAAATTAGATAGTGAATTATTAAATGCAGTAATTGCTTCTAGGTCAAGGTGATTAGTAGGTTCATCAATTAAAAGAACATTAGGTTTACCCATCATGATCATAGAGAGCATACACCTAACCTTTTCACCTCCTGAAAGCACACTGCATGATTTTAGTGCCTCGTCTCCACTAAAAAGCATTCTTCCTAGGAAACTTCTTATGAACAACTCTTCCCTTTCCTCCTCAGTATTAGTCCACTGTCTAAGCCAATCAACAAGGGAAATATTTTTATCAAAAAATGAATGATTATCCATTGGTAAATACCCTGAGCTTGTAGTAACTCCCCAACTGTAAGATCCAGATGTTTGTTCTAGGTTTCCTGAAATACAATCATAGAAAAGATTGATAGATCTTGAATTCTTTGATATTATAAGAACCTTCTCACCCTTATTTAGATTGAGACTGATATCTTTAAAATATACTTCTCCATCCTTCTCATATGAAAGTGATTTTAGTTCAAGAATTTGATCACCTGCTTCTCTTTCTTGTTCAAAGATTATTGCAGGATATCTTCGACTAGATGGTTTAATTTCCTCAATGTTAAGTTTTTGAATCATCTTTTTTCTAGCAGTTGCTTGTTTAGATTTAGCAACATTTGCAGAGAACCTTGAAATAAATTCTTGTAATTCCTTTTTCTTTTCCTCAGCTTTCTTATTTTGTTGTAGTTTTTGCTTCGAAGCTAATTGACTTGATTGTTGCCAAAAAGAGTAGTTACCTGAAAAATGATTGATTTTATTAAAATCTATATCTGATGTATGAGTACAAACTGCATCAAGAAAATATCTGTCATGAGATACAACTATTACAGTATTCTCAAATTCATTTATAAAATTTGTCAGCCATTCAACTGTATTATAGT
The DNA here is from genome assembly GCA_902516925.1 of uncultured Bacteroidota bacterium. Classification (GTDB taxonomy): domain Bacteria; phylum Bacteroidota; class Bacteroidia; order Flavobacteriales; family Flavobacteriaceae; genus Marisimplicoccus. Next base: position 33,307 of record CABYAF010000004.1, on the reverse strand, counting down.
CAAGATCATTGGTTGGCTCATCCATGATTAAAACATCTGGATTTCCGAATAAACATTGAGCTAACAGAACTTTAACTTTTATTTTTTGGTCAATATCAGCCATTATATTGTGATGTAATTCTTCAGTGATTCCAAGACTTGATAGCAAGAAGGCTGCATCTGCATCTGCATTCCATCCATTCATTTCCTCAAATGAAGCTTGAAGCTCACCAACCCTTTCAGCATCTTTATCTGAAAAATCTTCTTTTGCATAAATTGAGTCTATCTCACTTTTTAATTCAAATAGTTTTTGATTTCCAAGAATTACTGTCTCTATTACAGTGTTTTCATCATACCTATTATGGTTTTGTTCAAGAACAGACAACCTCTTTCCTGGTTCAAGAAAAACAGATCCCGTATTAGGCTCTAAATCTTTAGATAAAATTTTAAGAAAAGTAGATTTACCCGCCCCATTAGCTCCTATAATTCCGTAACAATTTCCAGGAGAAAAAGTTATATTTACTTCATCAAAGAGTATTCTCTTTCCAAATTGAAGCGATAAATTAGATACAGAAAACATAAATATGCGCAAAAATAGTAAGATGAAATTTCTAAAACTAATTATAGTAGTTATTATTTTATTTTTTTCAAGCTCATGTAATCAAGAGAATCAAAATACTAGTTTTTTTCTTGGAGGAGAGATTATAAACCCGTCTTCAGGATACGTTAACTTTTACTATAACAATATTAAAATTGATTCAATTGAATTAGATTCTAATAATAAATTTTTTAAAAAAATTGAGGATATTAAACCAGGAATATACAGAATTGAGCATGTACCAGAAAATCAAAACATTATAGTTGAAAACGGTGATAGTTTGTGGATAAGAGTTAATGTTGAGGATTTCAAAGAATCATTGACTTTCAGTGGCAAAGGATCATCAAAGAATAATTTTTTAGTTGATATGTCTATCTTGGATGAGTCAGAAACTGGATACATCTCTGAAATATACTCTCAAGAAAGTGATATATTTAGAAATGCTATAGATTCTCTAATGAATGAAAAAAAGAATATATGGGAACTTTTTAACAGTAGTGGAAATCCAAAAAGTCTATCAAGAAATATAACTAAGGCAAGCATAAAATATAACTATTTTAACAAACTTGAGAGATACGCTCTACTAAGGGGGAAAGACTGGCCTGATACTAAGAGAGAAGAGTTCTTTAGTTATAGAGATCAAATGGACCTAAATGATTCAGATTTATCACTTTTTGAACCATATATTACTTATCTAATGAATTATTTTAACGAAAAAACATTAGGCAGTGGAAAAGTATATTTCTATGAGAAAAATAATACTGATTTTAATATTAAAAAACTTTTAATAATTGACTCTCAAATTACTGATCAATCTCTAAAAAACAACTTGGCTCGTGCAACAGCTATTGAGGAAATCTTAAATTTTAAAAATAATGATTACCACGAAGAATTTATTGATTACTATACATATGTAAACTCATCAGAACAATATCTCGATGAGATAACAAAATTGTATAAAGATATTGAGAAAATGAAGAAAGGGAATTCACTTCCGAATATTGAAATTATTGACTATAGAGGAGAGATTAAATCTAGTTCAAGTGAGCTTGGAGGTTCGAAATCATTAATTTATTTTTGGTCTCAGACTCAAATGAACCATTACAGGAGGACAATAAGAAGGATTGAGGAACTCAAAGAGAGTTATCCAGATTATAGGTTTATTGGGATTTGTATTCAGCCATACACTGATATGGTCAGTCAAGCTCAAAATATATTAAATCTTGATTTATCAAATCAATTTTCATTCAAAGATTTTGAAAGATCTAGCAAAAACTGGGTACTTACTTATTTGAATAAAACCATTATTATTGATCAAAAAGTTAATATTATAGATGGATTTACCAATCTATTTACTAGTGAGGTTGATAATATTCTTAGAGAGAATTAGTTTCCTTTTTTATAATCACTTAAAAACTTTGCTAGACCAATATCTGTTAGGGGATGTTTCAACAAACCCTTAATTGCAGACAAAGGACTAGTAATTACATCTGCTCCTATTTTAGCACAATCTATTATGTGCATAGTGTGTCTTATTGAAGCAGCTAAAATTTTAGTTTTATAACCATAATTATCATATATATCTCTTATGTCAGAAATTAAATCTAAACCATCAGTAGAAATATCATCTAGTCTCCCAATAAAGGGTGAGACAAAAGTAGCGCCAGCTTTTGCAGCGAGTAATGCTTGACCAGATGAAAATATCAAAGTACAATTAGTTTTTAGTCCTTTATCACTAAAGTATCTTATAGCTTTCACTCCCTCCTCTATCATCGGTACTTTTATTACAATTTGTTTATGGAGTGATGCTAAAGCATCTCCCTCTTTAATAATCTCATCATAATCAACTGATATTACTTCAGCAGAAACATCACCATCAACTATTTCACAAATTTTAAGGTAGTGGTTTATAATATTTTTCTCACCTGTTATTCCTTCTTTAGCCATTAGAGAGGGATTCGTGGTAACACCATCTAAAATACCCATTTCTTGAGCTTCCTTAATTTGATCTAGATTAGCAGTATCGATAAAAAATTTCATAATATTTAGTTATATAGTTTCATTATTATTTTTTGAAAAATCTTGTCAGGAAATAAACTTTTCAATGTAATTTTTTTTTCAAGAAATCCTCCAACAAGATAATTAATTTTTGGGTTTTGTTTGTTAATAATTTTTGAGACTAATTCTGCTACTTCTATTGGATCCCTTCCATGCTTCATCTTACCATTAACATTATCTATAACTTTTTTGTATTCTTTAAAATATGGTGAATTAGGATCTACCCTATCCACTCTATTAGAAGCAATTTCTGTTTTATAATCTCCTGGAGCAATGTTAACTATATTAATATTGTGTTTTTTAAGCTCAATATTTAAACTTTCAGCTATAATATTAAAAGAGGATTTTGAAGCACAATAAGCTCCCCAAAATGGCAATCCAAGATAGCCAGCTATAGATGTAATATTGATTATTAATCCCTGTTTCTTTGATCTCATATTAGGTAGAACATTTTGAATCATATTAATATGACTAAAAAAATTAGTATCAAACAACTTTTTTAAATCAGACATATCAGTAGTCTCAAGAGGACCTGTAATATTAATTCCTGCATTATTTATCAGTATGTCTATTCTTCCATGAGAGTCAATAATTTTATTTATTAAACTCTTTGACATTTCATAGTTATTTATGTCAAGTTTCATCGTCTTGAATATTGAGTTAATTTTATCGCCATTTCTAGAGGTTCCAATAACAGTATGACCTTGGGAATGAAGTTTTTCAGCAATTGATTTTCCAAAACCTGATGATGTTCCCGTAATTAAAATTACTTTACTCATTATTTATTAAATATATTAGTAATAAATTTAATTCATGAAGCATAGTATTGTTTTTTTCTTCTTTTTATTAATACTTAATTGTGATGATAATGCAACAAGTGGATTTAAAATACAGATTGAATCTTCTAATATAAAGATTTCAGTTGATGACGAAATATCAATAAGCGTAAGCTCAACAGGTAAAAAGATTATTGATTCAGTCCATTATTATTTGAACGAAGAAAAAGTAAAAAATAATATTAAATTAATTAATTATAAAGTCGGTGAAAATAAAGCTTCCGTTGATATTTACTCTGATAATGAAGTAATTTCTATTGCAAAAAAATTTGATATTTACTCGAATATAAAACCTGAGTTAATGACCTATGAAGTTGTAAATGAATATAAACATGATCAAAAAGCTTATACTCAAGGACTAGAATTTTACAATAATCAACTATATGAGAGTACTGGGTTAAATGGAAAATCAACTTTAAGAAGAATAGATTATAGAAGTGGAGAGATACTCAAAATTATTAATCTTGATTACGAGTATTTTGCAGAAGGATTAACAATTCTAAGGGATAAGGTTTATCAACTTACATGGAAGAATAATATTGGATTTATTTATGACTTAGAATTTAATAAAATTGGAACATTTAATTATGAGAAAAGTATAGAAGGTTGGGGTTTATGTAATGATGGAGAATTTATCTATAAGTCTGATGGAACAAGTAAAATATGGATTTTAGACCCTATGACTCTTAAAGAGATAAGTTATATTGACGTATTAACTGATAAATCTAGAATTAAAAATATCAATGAATTAGAATTTATTGATGGAAAAATTTACGCTAATACCTATCAGTTTAATCGAGATGTTATTATAGTGATAAATCCATCTAATGGAATAGTAGAGAAAGTAATTGACTTTTCAGGAATAAGAGATAGAGTCACTCAGAATCCTAATTTAGATGTTATGAATGGGATAGCCTTTATGAATCAAAAAATGTATGTGACTGGAAAAAACTGGGATAAACTTTTCGAGGTAAAGATTGTCTCTAAGTAGCAGAAAACAAAGGTCTATCTTTCATGTAAGACTCAACTTTTTTACCTATATCAGATAAAATTATATCATCTTCACAATTTACTATTGATGAATCAATAGATTCCGCAACAAAATCCATATCATTTTCAGTAAGCCCTCTAGTTGTGATTGCCGGTGTCCCAATTCTTATTCCACTTGTAACAAAAGGTGACTTATCATCGAAAGGAACCATGTTTTTATTTACTGTAATATTTGATTCTCCAAGAACTCTCTCAGCATCTTTTCCAGATATATCTTTATTTCTTAAGTCAATTAACAAAAGATGATTATCTGTACCTCCCGAAACTATATTATAACCAAGATCGATTAAATTTTTAGATAGTTTAGAAGCATTTAAAATTACTTGATTTATATATTTTTTAAATTGAGGATCTAAAGCTTCTCCAAAAGCAATAGCTTTTGCAGCAATTACATGCTCCAAAGGTCCTCCTTGATTTCCAGGAAATATAGCAGAATCTAAAATAGATGACATACTCTTTAAATTTCCATTTTTTAATTTAATACCGAATGGATTATCAAAATCTTTACCCATCATCATTATACCTCCTCTTGGTCCCCTTAGTGTTTTATGAGTTGTGGATGTAATCACATGACAATGAGGCACTGGATCACTAAGAAAGCCTTTAGCTATAAGACCTGAGGGATGAGCAATATCAGCGTGAAGAAATGCACCAACTTCATCAGCGATTTCTCTGAATTTAGAAAAGTTAATGTCTCGAGAGTATGCTGAAGCTCCAACAATTATTAGATTTGGTTTAACATCTTTTGCTCTTTCAAGGATTTTTTCATAATCGAATACTCCATCATTATTAACCCCATAGAAGCTTGAGTTATATATTTTTCCTGAGAAATTGACATTCGAACCATGAGTTAAATGACCTCCATGAGCTAAATCAAGACCAAGAATTTTGTCTCCAGGCTTCAAAAAAGCATCAAATACTGCAGTGTTAGCCTGTGAACCTGAATGAGGCTGAACATTTGCATATTCAACGTTAAAGAGGGTCTTTAGGCGATCAATAGCAATATTTTCAATTTTGTCTACAACTTCACATCCACCATAGTATCGTTTACCAGGGTAACCTTCAGCATATTTATTAGTAAGAATTGATCCTGTTGCTTTCATTACATTATCACTTGTAAAGTTCTCAGATGCAATTAATTCTAATCCTCCAAGCTGTCTCTTTTTTTCTTCTTTAATAAGATTAAAGATTTGATCTTGATTGTTCATAATTTTATAAAGTGCTAAATTAATAAAATAGGCACTTGAGTTTATTCGATTCCTATTATATAAATCAACTAGTTATAAACAATTTTTATTGTTTAGAATGGTCCATTAGATCCATTTCAAATTTGTAATTTTACATAGTGAATAATTTAGTTAACATAAATAACAAGAAAGCTAAGTACGATTATTCATTATTGGATAAGTATACATGTGGTATAGTTTTAACTGGTAATGAAATTAAATCAATTAGAAACTCTAAAGCATCATTGAACAATTCCTATTGTGAATTCAGTGGTGATGAACTTTTTGTTGTCAATATGCATGTTGATGAATACAAGAACTCCAGTGAAAGTAATTATAACCCTAAGAGGAGAAGAAAATTATTGTTAAATAAACAAGAATTAAAAAAAATTCAAAAACAAGTTAAGGATACTGGGATTACAGTTGTTGCTACATCATTATTTATCAGTAAAAAAGGGATTGCAAAACTTAATGTTTCAGTAGCAAAAGGAAAAAGAGAGTTTGACAAAAGAAATGTAATAAAAGACAGAGAAAGTAAGATAAGCTTAAAGAGGATTAAGAAAAACTTTAATAACTAATCCTTCTTATCTAACATTGGTACAAACTTAAAATCACCAAAAGTTTCTTTTTTAAAATCTTTCACACTAATTCTAATGATTTTGGTCATAACCTGAGTCTCTTTACCAATTGGCACTACCATTCTACCTCCTATCTTTAGTTGCTTTAATAGATTTTCTGGAACATAGGGTGAACCAGCTGTCACTATAATTCCATCAAAAGGACAATCATCTGTCAAGCCCTTATAACCATCACCATATTTAAATTTAACTGGATTTATATTTAATTTTTTAAAAAGCTTTGAGGTTAATCTGAACAGATTATGATTTCTTTCAATCGTATATACATCTGTTTTTAAAAAATCTAGAATTGAAGTTTGATATCCAGAGCCGGTTCCAATTTCTAAAATTTTTTCTCCTGGAAGAGGATTCAATAGTTGAGTCTGAAAAGCTACAGTATATGGTTGCGATATAGTTTGATTTGAATCAATTGGTAGAGCCTTATCAATGTATGCTTGTTCAGAAAGTCCAGGGTCAATAAATAAATGACGTGGAATAGTTTCAATTGAATTAATTATTTGATTATTAATAATCCCTTTTTTCTTAAGCTCTGAAGCGAGTATCCTCCTTCTACCTTTAAATTTAAAGTTATCCTCCACAATCACTAATATTAAATTAATAGTCGAAAATTCCAAAAGAAGATTGTATTTTTAGCAAATGATTAAGGTTGGTGTAATTGGAGCTGGACATCTAGGAAAGATCCATTTAAGCATATTAAACAACTCAGATTTTGAACTTGTAGGGTTTCATGATACAGATGTCTCTAATTCTGAAAAATTATCTCAAGAAAAAGGGTATACATTTTTTAAAAACCTTGACTCCCTTATTAATAAGATAGATGCGGCTGTAATAGTATCACCAACTACAACGCATTTTGGAATAGCAGAAAAATGTATTAGTAAGGGTAAGCATATATTTGTTGAAAAACCTTTAACCACTGACTCAAAAGAGGCAAGAATTATAGAGAAACTTGCAATGAAAAAGGGTATTGTCGGTCAAGTCGGTTTTGTTGAAAGATATAACCAAGCATTTATCTCTTGTAAAGAATTTATAAAAAACCCAAAATTTATTGAATCACATAGACTATCTGACTTTAATCCTAGAGGAACGGATGTATCAGTCATAATGGATCTAATGATTCATGATATAGATATAATTTTAAAAATCAATAATTCAAAAGTCAAAAAAATAGATGCATCTGGAGTATCTATAATTAGCTCTACTCCAGACATTGCAAATGCAAGAATAGAATTTGAAGATGGTTGTATCGCAAACTTAACATCAAGTAGAATTTCTCTTAAGAAAATGAGAAAAACTAGAATTTTTCAAGAAGACGCATATATTTCAATTAATTTTTTAGAAAAAGAATTTCAGGTTGTCAAAATTAGAGACAAACATAAAACTGATTCGGATAGTTCACTAATAATTAAAAATAATTTAGGTCAAGAAAAAATTATTCTCTTTGAAAATCCTGAAGTACAAAGTGTAAATTCCATAGAGGCTGAATTAAATGACTTTTATAAGTCTATCGAATCTAGAACTGATTCAAAAGTAAGCTTAGCAGATGGTCTTCAAGCTCTTGAAGTAGCTGAGGAGATAATGCGTCAATTATGAGTATAAAAAAGCAAATTACAATTATTAAAAATGAAATTAAAGATAGAGCAAATTTAATTGCTGTGTCTAAGACTAGAAGTATTCAAGAAATCGAAGAAGCGTACAATTCTGGTCAATTAAAATTTGGTGAAAATAGAGTCCAAGAAATTGTTGAAAAGCACAGTAAGTTACCAAAAGATATAGAATGGCATATGATTGGACATCTCCAAAAAAATAAAGTAAAATATATAGCTAAATTTATAGCCTTAATCCATTCAGTTGATAGAATATCTTTAGCAAAAGAGATTGATAAACATGCAAAAAAAGAGAATAGAAAAATTGATTGCTTAATCCAGCTTAAGATCTCAAGAGAGGAGTCTAAATTTGGACTTCAAATAAATGATTTTAAAAACTTTTATGAAAGTTTAAAAAATTATGATAATCTAAATATTATTGGATTAATGGGAATGGCTACATTTACAAATGACAATGAATTAGTTAATGAAGAATTTAAAATGATTAAAACAATTTATGATGATATGGTTTTGATTGATTCAAGATTTAAAGTTTTATCAATTGGAATGAGTGATGATTATGATATTGCATTAGAGAATGGTTCAAATATGATTAGAGTTGGAAGCAAAATCTTTGGTAAAAGGAATTATTAATGTACACAATTGTTGATTTAGAAACTACCGGAGGTAAGTTTAATGAGGAATCTATTATTGAGGTTGCTGCATATAGATTTGATGGTGTAACAATAACCGATCAATTTATAAGCCTTGTTAATCCTGAAAGAGATATACACCCATATGTAGAAAAACTTACAGGTATCTCTTCAAAAATGGTAAAATCAGCACCAAGGTTTCATGAAGTAGCTAAAAGAATTATTGAGATTACCTCAAATTCAATTCTTGTTGCGCATAATGCTCAATTTGATTATAGAATTTTACAGTTAGAGTTTAAAAGACTAGGGTTTGAATTCTCAATGAAATCATTATGTACTGTTATATTATCTCAAGAATTACTTCCAGAGCAAGAGTCTTACAAGCTTGGAAGATTATCAAGGAGCCTTGGAATACCATTAAAAGATAGGCATAGAGCTAGTGGAGATGCATTAGCAACAGTTGAACTACTAAAAATATTAATTGAGAAAGATATTAATCAGAATATAATCAAAAAAAGTATAGTAGAGTTTCCAGGAGAGAGTATTAGCTCTATATTCAAAAAAACTATAGAGACTTTAGAAAGTACAATTGGTGTATTCTACATATACAATAAAAACAGAAAACTTATTTATGTAGATTATAGTAAGGATATAAAAAACAAGCTCATAAAGCTATTTACAAGTAAAAAGTTTATACCTAAATATGTTCAAAATAATTTTAAATCAGTAAAAGTTCATAAAACTGGAAGTATTGATATTGCAATTTTAAAAGCAATACAAGAAATAAAATCTTTGAAACCTAAGATTAACAATAACATTGATCCAAAATTATTCTATAAAATTGAAATCCCTCAGATTGTTAGTGAAAGAAAAAATTTCATAATTACCTTTTCAGGAAAAAAAGATGATGAGAAAGGATTTATCCTATTAAAAGATAAAAAGGTCATTGGATATGGGTATTTTGACCTTTTCAATAACATTAATACTGAAAAAAAATTAAATTCTAGGGTTGTTAAAGTAGACGATTGTAAAAAAGTTAAAAACTATGTGTATAGAGTAATTTCTGAAAAGAGATATAAAAAACTACTAACTTTGGAAGAAATATATAAATTTTCAGGCATTGAATAAAACTCGTCAGAAAATACATGATGTTATTTATGAAGCAGATACTCCTGCAGGTAAGGCATTTGATATATTACTGATTTTAGTAATTATTATTAGTGTAGTACTTGTTGCTCTTGAGACAGTTGGATGGATTAACGAAAAGTATTACAGTATTTTAAATATTGCTGAATGGACTATTACAATACTATTTACAATTGAGTACATTTTAAGAGTTATATCAATTCATCATCCAAAAAAATATATATTTAGTTTTTATGGAATAACAGACTTACTTGCAACTATACCTAAGTATATTACTTTAATTTTTATTGGCGTCCAATTGGAACCTATGATGGCAATTAGAGCTCTAAGAATATTAAGGATATTTAGAGTTCTTCACATTTCAAGATATATAGGTGAATCAAACTTTCTATATAGATCACTTCTTGTTAGTAGAGCAAAAATTATAATTTTTCTTCTGTTTGTTTTGATTATGTGTATTCTATTTGGAACACTTATGTATATTATTGAAGGTCCTCAAGCAGGATTTAATAATATTCCAGAAAGTATTTATTGGTGTATAAGTACAATTTCTACAGTTGGTTATGGAGATATTGTACCATTAACAGGTATGGGTAAATTTCTTGCATCATTGTTGATGATACTTGGTTATGGTATCATAGCTGTTCCAACTGGAATAATATCAGCAGAGATGGTTCAAAGTAGGAAAAAAGTAGATGTTAATACAAGAGTTTGTGCTGAGTGTCTATGTGACTCACATAAAGATAATGCTATATTCTGTCACCAATGTGGTTCTCATCTAGATGATGACAAATAAAAAATTAATTTATCTTGCTGGTCCAACTGGGATCGGTAAGACTGACATAAGTATTACCCTTGCAGAAAAACTCAATACTGAAATAGTTTCTTGTGATTCAAGGCAGTTATTTAAAGAATTAAAAATAGGTACATCTCCCCCGTCCAAAAAACAACTAAAAGAGATAAAACATCACTTTATTCATAGTAAAAGTATTCATGATATATATAATGCTGGATTGTATGAAAAAGATGCTATAAAGGTTTTAAATGAGTTATTTAAAATAAATGATACCGTATTACTTGTGGGAGGCTCTGGGTTATACGCCGACTCAATTATGTACGGAATAGATGATTTTCCTGATATACCAGTTAAAATAAGAGATGAAATAGTTAAAAATTATGATTTAAAAGGTATAGAATACATTCAAAATAGACTTAAGTTATTAGATCCAGATTACTATAGTGAAGTTGATTTAAAAAATACAAATAGGATCATTAGAGCACTTGAAATAATTGAATATACTGGTAATACATTTTCTAGTTATAGAACTAATAGAAGAAAACAGAGAGATTTTGAGAGTCATATTATATTAATTGAGTGTGAAAGAAATAGATTATATACCAGAATAAATGATAGAGTTGATTTAATGCTAAAAGATGGACTTGAGGAAGAAGCGTATAATTTAAAAGATTATAAAAATTTAAATACATTAAATACAGTTGGTTACAAAGAATTTTTTAGTTATTTTGAAAATGAAATTTCCTATACTGATGCTGTAGATAGGATTAAGCAGAATACTAGAAACTATGCCAAAAGACAGATTACATGGTTTAACAAATATAAAAATTCAATTAAAATAAATTATAACGACGATACTAAATCTATACTTAAGAACTTAAATAATATATTATGAAAATATTTAAAATAATACTACTGTCAATAGTAATGTCTATTCCTATATATAGTCAAAGAGAAAATAAAAATGAAATTTTTAAACAAGGATTAAATAATATTGATGAGTTTATAGAATTTTTATCATATCCAAATGATTCAAACTTTAAATCAGATATATATGAATTAATTGATTGGACAGAAGATAAATTTAAATCTCTAGATTTTGAGATAAATAGACTTGATACTGAGACAATTCCACTTCTATTAGCATCTAAGCATATTAATGATAATTATAAAACTGTTCTTATTTATATGCATCTCGATGGACAGCCTGTTGATCTGACAAAATGGGATCAAGAAAATCCTTTTACACCAGTATATAAGTTAAAGGAAAATGGAGAGTTCATTGAATATGATCCAAATGAGATAAAAGATATAGATTATAAAACACTTCAAGAAAAAGATATTAGAATATTTGCAAGAGCATCTTCGGATGCTAAAGGACCTGTAATGATGCTCATACAAGCAATAAAGTTTATGAACACAAATAATATAGATCAGAAATTAAATTTAAAGCTTGTTATGGATTTTGAAGAAGAGATAGGTTCACCAAGCCTCCCAGATGCAGTTAAAAAGCATAGTAATATTCTTAAGAGTGATGCCTTACTAATATTTGATGGTCCTCAGCACGAGTCAGACCTTCCCACTCTGAATTTTGGTAATAGAGGGATCTCATCAATTACTTTAAAAACATATGGACCAGTTTTACCTCAACATAGTGGTCATTTCGGTAACTACGCTCCTAATCCTGTCTTTAGAATGTCAAATATATTATCATCTATGAAAGATGAAAATGGTATTGTGAAAATAAAAGGATACTATGATGGAATTACAATATCAGATGAAATAAAAAAATATTTGGATAATGTTCCTGATAATGAAGAAAGTATGCTAAATAAAATGCAGTTTAAGAAACCTGAATCTGTTGGAAATTCATATCAAGAAGCGATTCAATTTCCATCATTAAATGTTAGAGGAATTAGAGCTGGATGGGTAGAAGATGAGGTCAGAACTATTGTTCCATCAGAATGTATAGCAGAAATTGATGTAAGACTTGTTATAGAATCAGATGGATATAGACTTCATGACCTGATAAAGAAGCACATTGAAGATCTGGGATATGTTATTCTTGACCATGAACCTTCAAAAGAAGAAAGAATGGAATATGATAAAATAGTAAAATTTAACTCTACAGTATCGTACCCTGCATTTAGGACAGACATTGACAGTGATTTAGGGAATTGGTTATCTAAAACATTAACCAGAACATTTGGAGTAGAACCTGTGCTTAGAAGAACAAGTGGTGGATCTGTTCCAATTTCTCCGTTTGTTAATGTGCTAAATATTCCTGCTGTTGGGGTACCTACAGTAAATAAAGACAACAATCAACATAGTCCTAATGAAAATATTAAGTTGATTAACTATATAAAGGGAATTGAAAGTTTTGTAGGGATTCTTTCCTCAGAATTTAAATAGGTAAAAATTTAATAATATTAGCTTCTAGATCTCTTAAAATATTATTAGATTTTCTAGGAGTAAAAGAATCTCCTGTTATTAGATTAAACAATTCAATATATCTATTAGAAACATCTTCAATAATCTCATTAGTTATTTCTGGAAGCTGTTGGTTGTCTTTTCCCTGAAAGTCATTATTAATTAGCCATTGTCTAAAAAATTCTTTGGAAAGTTGTTTTGGGGGTATACCATTATCAATAGCCTCTTTATAACCATCATCATAGAAATATCTAGAGGAATCAGGAGTATGAATTTCATCAATTAGAAATAATTTATTATTATTATCATATCCGAACTCATATTTAGTATCCACTAAAATCAACCCTCTCCTCTCTGCAATTTGGGTTCCTCTTTGAAATAATTTGTGAGTAACTTTTTCAATTTCTTCATATTGATCAATTGATAAAATTTTTTGTTTCAATATATCATCTTTAGATATGTCCTCATCATGGCCAATATCAGCTTTAGTACTGGGTGTAATTATTGGTTCATCAAATTTTTGATTTGAAACAAGACCATTGGGTAAATTTACTCCACATATATTCCTTTTACCTGATTTATATAATCTATCAGCGTGACCACTTAGATAACCTCTAATAACCATCTCAATTTTAATTGGGTTTAACCTGTGACCAATTGAAACATTTGGGTCAGGTGAACAAATTAACCAATTATCAATTATATCTTTAGTAGAGTTTAACATTTCAACAGAGATCTGGTTAAGTACTTGTCCCTTACTAGGAATGGTCCTTGGCATAACTATATCAAATGCAGATATCCTATCTGAGGCAATTACAACTAACATATCATCCCTAATAGTGTATACATCTCTTACTTTACCTTCATATTTGGAGGTTTGACCTGGAAAACTAAAGTCTGTTTTAAAAATACTATTCACTAACTATCTTTTTCAACATTATTGTAAGCGTCAATAACTTTCTTTACAATAGGATGTCTGATTACATCTTTATCATCAAGATAAATTATTTTAATTCCTCTATTATTAGATAGAATTTTAATAGCTTCTCGAAGACCAGAATTCTCCTTTCTTGGGAGGTCTACTTGACCTGGATCACCAGTAACCATGAACTTAGCATTCATTCCCATTCTAGTGAGAAACATTTTCATTTGAGCTGGTGTGGTATTTTGAGCTTCATCAAGGATAACAAATGCATTGTCAAGAGTTCTACCTCTCATGAATGCAAGAGGAGCAATTTCAATTGTCCTATCTTCTAGAAATTTTTCAAGTTTATTACGAGGAATCATGTCAGTTAATGCATCATATAGCGGTTGCATATAGGGATCTAATTTATCCTTTAAGTCACCAGGAAGGTATCCAAGATTTTCACCAGCCTCAACAGCAGGTCTGGTCAATATTATTTTTTTTATCTCTTTTTCTTTTAAAGCTTTGACAGCCATAGCAACACCAGTATAAGTTTTTCCAGTTCCAGCTGGTCCAACAGCAAAGATTAGATCATTAGATTCAATTGAATCATGAAGTTTTTTTTGATTTACTGTCTTAGCTAAGATAGGTTTACCAGAAACTCCATGTAGGATTAAAGATGGTTTGAAACCATTAAACTTTATATCTTTTATAACTATATCATTGATAACATCTGGGTCCATTAAATTAAACTCTGAATAATAATTAAGAAGAATTCTAAATTTTTTGTCAAATTTTTTTAATTCATTTTTATCACCAAGAGCCTTAATGGTCTGCCCTCTTTGAACTAATTTTATTTTTGGAAAACTTGATTTTAAGGAGTCTAAGTTATCTCTTGAAAAAAAATACTGCGGATCAACATCTGTTAATTCAAATTGAAGGTCACTCAATAGATTATATTTAAAAATTTGTTATAGTAGATTATTTGATTCAAATTTACATAAATTTTGTAAAGTTTATCAATTAAATGGCAATCATAACACTTACTACTGATTATGGAAATAAAGACTATTCGGTTAGTTCTTTAAAAGCAAAATTAATTAGTGAAATTGATAATATTAATATAGTTGATATTACCCATGATATAAGTCCATTTAATCTAGCTGAAGCTGGATATGTACTTGAGGGAGCATTCAGTGATTTTCCAAAAGGAACAATTCATATTTTAAGCGTTGATTCAGAACTAACTCCTGAAAATAAGCACATTGCCATAATGTATGAAGGAAGCTTTTTTATTGGAGCAGATAATGGTGTTTTTTCTTTGATTTTTAGAGATAAAAAACCTAATCAAATTGTTGAAATCAATTTACACAGTAATTATAATTATGATATATCTGCTGATGAATTATTTGTTAAAGTTGCATCTCATATTAATAGGTCAGGGCCCCTAAATGTTGTTGGATCTGAAATAAAAACAATTAAAGAAATAACAAATTTAAGACCTGTAATAAATAAGGAAATGAATCAGATATTAGGAAGTGTTATATATATTGATAATTACGGGAATGTGATAACAAATATTACAGAGAAACTATTTAAAGAAATATCTAAGACTAGACCGTTTACAATTAATGCAAGAAATGTAAAATTTTCAAAAATTCATAAAAACTACTCAGATGCAATAGACTTTAGTCTTGAAAAAAAAGATAGAGAGGAAGATGGAAAGAAGTTTGCTTTATTTAATAATCTAGGGTATTTACAGCTTAGTATATACAGAAGTAATCCACAAACAGTTGGGAGTGCAAGTACCCTTTTTGGACTAAATTACAGAGATGTAGTAAGTGTATATTTTTAGTGTTTGTATCT
Source organism: uncultured Bacteroidota bacterium (assembly GCA_902516925.1). GTDB lineage: Bacteria > Bacteroidota > Bacteroidia > Flavobacteriales > Flavobacteriaceae > Marisimplicoccus. The sequence goes on along the minus strand of CABYAF010000004.1, from coordinate 17,541 downwards.
AGTAGATAACTTTTAGAATTAATAATGAGAAATCTAGTTTCAATTAAATATATTTGAATAAAAACATATGAAATTTATTGTTTCATCCTCTAGTTTATATAAGGAACTTCAAATTTTAAGTGGGGTTATAAACTCGACGAATACCATCCCAATCCTTGATAATTTTCTATTTGAAATTGAAAATAATAAACTAACAATTAGCTCATCAGATCTTGAATCCACAATGACTAGCGAAATTGATGTTGAATCAACTTCTAATGATAGAATTGCGGTATCTGCTAAGCTATTAACTGATATTCTTAAAACATTTTCAGAACAGCCTTTAACATTTATAAAAACTGATAATAATACTATAGAAATTAGTGCAAGCAATGGTAAATATTCATTGGCTTATCTTGAGGGTGGTGAGTTTCCTAAACAAGTTGAAATACTTGATGCCCATGAAACAATATTAAATAGTGCCTACCTAGGTAATGCTATAAACTCAACAATTTTTGCATCTGGCACTGATGATTTAAGACCAGTTATGAGTGGTGTTTTTTTTCAGTTTAACAGTGATTCTCTTAAGTTTGTAGCTACTGATGCCCACAAGCTAGTTAAATTTGAAACCTCAGAATATACTGCAAATAATGTGTCTGAATTTATTCTACCAAAGAAGCCTCTTCAAATTCTAAAAGGTATTCTTCAAACTGAAGACTCAGACCTAACTATTCAGCATAATGATTCAAATGCAAAATTTACCTTTGGTAAATCCTCAATAACTTGTAGACTAATTGATGGAAAATTTCCAAATTATGAAGCGGTTATTCCGAAAGATAACCCAAACGTTTTAACTATTGATAGACAACTCTTTTTAAACTCTGTAAGAAGGGTTAGTATATTCTCAAACAAAACAACTAATCAAATTAGACTGAAAATTGCAGGATCACTATTAAATATTAGTGCTGAGGACTTTGACTTTAGTAATAAGGCTGATGAAAATCTTGAATGTCAATACTCTGGTGATGACATGAGTATTGGTTTTAATTCTAAATTTTTAATAGAAATGCTTAATAACCTAGATTCAGAGACTATTACGTTATCAATGTCTCATCCCAATAGAGCAGGAATTATTAGACCAGTAGGTGATGATGATAATTCTAAGGAGTCTATCACAATGTTGGTAATGCCAGTAATGTTGAATGACTAATTTAGCCTTTTGCTAACTCTTTAGAAGCAATTTTATATGCTCCATTTTCAAGTTTCTCCCTTATAGATGCAAAAGCATCAAGTGTTTCATTAATATCATCTTCATTATGAGATGAAGTTGGAATTAATCTAAGTAGAATCAACCCTTTTGGGATTACAGGATATACTACAATTGAACAAAAGATTTGATAATTTTCTCTTAAGTCTCTAACTAGTGCCATAGCTTCTGGCACACTACCCTCTAGATAAACAGGAGTTACACAACTTTGAGTTGATCCTATATCAAAGCCCCTCTCTTTTAAACCAGATTGAAGCATATTTACATTTTCCCATAATTTATCTTTTAATTCGGGTTTGGTTTTAAGAAGTTCAAGTCGTTTTAAAGCCCCTATTACTAATTGAATTTGCAGTGATTTTGCAAACATTTGTGATCTCATGTTATATCTTAGAAAACCGATTATCTCTTTATCACCAGAGATGAAAGCTCCAGTTGACGCCAAAGACTTGGCAAAGGTAGCAAAATATACATCGATTTGATCCTGTACACCTTGTTCTTCTCCTGCTCCAGCGCCAGTCTTTCCAAGTGTACCAAAACCATGAGCATCATCAACTAATAGTCTAAAGTTAAATTTTCTCTTTAATTGAACTATTTCTTTAAGTTTTCCTTGCTCACCCCTCATTCCAAAAACTCCTTCAGAAATTACTAAAATTCCTCCTCCTGTTTGTTCTGCCATTTTTGTAGCTCGCTCAAGATTCTTTTCAAGACTTTTCATATCATTGTGTTGATATGTAAATCTTTTACCTAAATGTAGTCTAACTCCGTCAACAATGCAGGCATGAGCATCGATGTCATAAACTATAATATCATTTTTAGAAACTAAAGAATCTATCGTTGAAAGTATTCCTTGATAACCAAAATTTAGAAGATAGGCAGACTCTTTGGAAGTAAATTCTGCAAGTTCAGACTCTAACTTTTCATGAAACTTAGTATGTCCTGACATTAATCTTGCACCCATAGGATATGCACTCCCATATTCTTTTGCAGCATCGGCATCAACTTTTCTTACCTCTGGATGATTTGCAAGTCCTAAATAGTCATTTACACTCCAGGTAATAACCTCTTTACCATTAAATTTCATTCGATTTGATATAGGACCTTCTAATTTTGGAAAGGCAAAATATCCTTCAGCTATTGAAGCCCATTTTCCCAACGGACCTTTGTTTTTATAAATTTTATCAAATAAATCTTGCATAATGTTATATATAATTAATTGTGTTCTTTTTGGGTTGATAGAAGCTTCTATCATAAAATCCTTGATTATTCATCCACTCATCTGAGTAAATTTTAGACAGGTATCTAGATCCATGATCAGGAAAAACTACAACAACCTGACTGTCTTTTTTGAATTCATTTTCATTATTTAGAATTTTTACTGCTTGGAAGGCAGCTCCCGACGTGTAACCAACAAACAAACCCTCTTTTAAAGTAATTTCTCTAGACATATGAGCACTATCTGAATCTGTGACTTTAACAAACTTATCAATAATTTTGAAATCAGTTGCAGATGGAACTATATTTTTACCAAGTCCCTCTATTCTATAGGAATAGATTTCATTTTTATCAATTTCTCCTGTTTCATGATATTTTTTTAGAATTGAGCCATATGCATCTACACCAATTATTCTGATATTTTTATTCTGTTCCTTTAAATATCTCCCAATACCCGAAATCGTACCTCCTGTTCCACTACATGCAATTAAGTGGGTTATTTCGCCATTTGTTTGATTCCAAATTTCAGGACCTGTGGTTTCATAATGAGCCTCAATATTTAATTGATTGAAGTATTGATTTATATAAACAGAATCTTTGATTTCATTATTTAATCTTTTAGCTACTTCATAATATGATCTAGGATCATCCGATGGAACATTTGATGGACATACATAGATATCTGCACCTAGACATTGCATCATATTTATTTTATCCTTTGATGCTTTTGAACTTACAGCTAGAATACACTTATATCCCTTTAAAAGAGAGACCATGGCTAAACTAAAGCCAGTATTTCCTGATGTAGTTTCTATTATTGTATTGCCCTTTTTAAGTATATTTTTTTTCTCAGCTTTATTTAAAATATGAAGTGCTATTCTATCCTTGTTTGAGTGACCTGGATTAAATCCTTCATATTTGGTGTAATATGTACCAAGAAAATCCTCTGTTATCTTATTTAGTTTGATAAGAGGTGTATTACCAATAAGCTCTAAAATATTATTGTACGCTTTATTGTCTTGTAACATTATACCATGGGAATAAAGTGCAAATTTAAAGAAAAAAACTAGTAATCAAATGAAAAATCTCCAATAGGAGAACCATCCGGAATTTTTGATTTACTTATAGGTACGTATTTATCTGGATTAGTTATAAATCCGTTAATCTTATTTACTAAAAAATCATTAAAGACAGTCGACTTTGATTTGAGCTTCTTCAATAAAGACTTAATATTTGATAATATGATAGATTTAGATAAGTCATCGGTCTTTTTATTATTGAAAGACATAAATAGATGGTCTAAAAATAATGACGAAGTATTATTATTTACAGAGGATTCATAATTATTCATTTTCTTGTTACTAAAAATGTAATTACTAATGGTCTTTAGATAATTATCTAAAGTAAGTATGTTGCTGTCAAACATATTTTGTTGATTAATTCTATTTAATCTTTCAGGGTTTAAAAGGAATGTCATAGTATGATTAATCACTGAACTTGAAGCATTTATGTAATCAAATGTGACACCAGTTTTTGAAATAAAATTCTCTCTTGTCCTAGGATTCCTAAATGACCTAGGAGTTAGTATATTTATTAAGTTGTTTGGTAACACTAGATTCTGAGGAGACAGAACATTAAGAAGTGATTCTAAAGATTTTTTTTGTAATTCTTTATCAACGAACTTTACTTCTTCATTATTGCTATCCTTAACAAAATAAAGGTAGTTTAACCCACCAATTGCTTTTGCTGTAGCCTCAATTTGATATCTATGTAACATATAAATTGGAACTAAAATATCTTCAATCCTATCGTATGACTCTCCATAATTAATGTTTTCAAGATCTAAATTATCTAATGCTATTTTTCTGATCTTTAGTAACTTCTCAAGTTCTTCGAAAGGCATAGAACCATTATCCCAAAGGTGTGAATATGGGTTTGCGCTTCCGACTGGTCTAGAATCAGAATCACTTAAAAAATAAAGACCATCTTTAATTGCATCCTCCAGGATTTTATTTAGTTCTTTACTTTCGTCTTTTTGATTTGATAAATCTGAATATGCATACTTTACACTAACTATATCCCACGGACCAATATCTTTTGAATAAGCATCATTAATATTTATTGAACCATTTATAAGGTCAATTTTAGGGTGAGGGTAATCCATTACGGAAGACCTACTATTTGCACTAGAATAAAAATTATGCGCAAATCCTAAAGTGTGTCCTATTTCATGAGCAGATAGCTGTCTAATTCTATCAAGGGCTGTTTCCTTAATTAAATTTTTATTCTCCGAAGTAAGAGGATTATCAATTAAACCACTTAAAATCATATAATCTTGTCTTACTCTTAAACTTCCTAGACTAACCTGACCTTTTATTATTTCACCAGTTCTCGGGTCGATAACACTTGCACCATAACTCCAGCCTCTTGTAGACCTATGTATCCACTGTATTAAATTATACCTGACATCCATTGGGTCAGCATCCTCTGGTAAAACTTCTATTCTGAAAGCATCTTTATAACCTGCATTTTCAAAAGCTTGATTCCACCAATTTCCTCCTTCTATCAAAGCAGTTTTTATTGGCTCAGGAGTTCCATTATCAATGTAATAAACAATTGGCTCAATAGGTTCACTTAATTCTTTGTCTGGGAACTTTTTATTAAGTCTGTGTCTTACAATGAATCTTTGCTCAAGTTTTTCATCAATAGGTGTAGAATAGTCATATATGATAAATGGATTACTTCCACTTCTTGGATCAAATTTTCTCTTGTGATATTCGTTATCTGGAAGTTCAACGAAAGAATGATGTTGATTAACTGTTATATTTGATGCTGTAGGAGTAACACTTCGGACTAGATTACCTGAAGGAATGCCTGTAAATGTCAGCAATACATCAAACTCAATATTTTTAGGAAAAGCTTTTGTTCTATCTAAATCTATAGCAGACATAGATTTATTTAAAGAATAACTTCCTGAATTTGAATATTTTAATCTTGAACTAACACCATGTGCGTCTTTAATTAAAAAGGGTGTTAAATCAACTTTATATGAGTTGTTAGTCTTTTCTATTATTTCAAATCCAAATAAAACTGATCTAGCAAATGCCTCTTCAACAGCTTTATTTTCAAGAGGATTAGATGAATTTGATACATAGCGCATATTTGGTTGAATTAGCAATATTTTGTTACCTCTTTTAGTAAAGTATACTATTCGTGAGTTACCTAATTGTCCTCTGTCAAGACCCAAATCATTATTACCAATCCCTCTACTTAGAGAATTTATATATAAAAAATCTTTATCCAACTCTTCAATATCTAAAATTATTTTACCTGAATCATTATTATAGATAAAATTCATAAAACCCTGATATTCATTAATTTGAGAGAAAGAAAATGTTGAAAACATTAATAGAGATAAAAGAATATTTTTCATGACTTATATTTTTAGAAATATAATTTTTTTTTTTGAATCCATATAATTAATTTGGAGCATGTTTTCAAAAGAAAATATTAAAGTCACTAAGAAACGTATTGATACGTTAAGGGGGTATCTTTGACCTAGAGTCAAAAGAAAAAGAACTTCAAGATTTAGAAGAAGTAGCTTCCAAATCAAATTTCTGGTCCGATCCTAAAGCTGCTGAAAAAACTTTAAAAAAAATACAGTTTATTAAGAAGCAGTTATTAGATTTTCAAAATTTAAATTCTAAATATGATGATATAATTGTATTAGGTGATTTCCTTGCTAATAATGAATTAACTGAAGATGAGATAAACCTCTCTTATTCAGATCTTCTTAAAACTTTAGAAGATTTAGAGTTTAAAATGATGTTAAACAAAAAGGAAGATTCCATGAGTGCAATTATTCAAATTACTGCAGGAGCTGGAGGAACAGAATCTTGTGATTGGGCTGAAATGCTTTTAAGGATGTATTTAATGTGGAGTGAAAAAAACAACTACAAAATTAAAGAGATAAATAATCAATCTGGTGATGTTGCTGGTATTAAAACTGCTACGATTCAAATTGACGGTGATTATGCATTTGGATGGCTTAAGGGAGAGAATGGTGTTCATCGTCTTGTTAGAATTTCTCCTTTTGATAGTAATGCTAAAAGACATACATCTTTTGCATCTGTTTATGTCTATCCTCTTGTTGATGATACAATAGACGTTACAATTAATCCTTCAGATTTATCATGGGATACAATGAGGTCAGGAGGAGCTGGAGGTCAGAGTGTAAATAAGATTGAAACAGCTGTTAGGTTAAAACATAAGCCAACTGGTATTACTATTACAAACTCTGAAACAAGATCTCAACTAGATAATAAGGAAAAGGCCCTGATGCTTCTTAAATCTCAACTTTATGAGATTGAAATTCAAAAAAATAATGAAGAGAAAAAGAAAATTGAAGATTCAAAAAAGAAAATTGAATGGGGGTCTCAAATAAGGAACTATGTACTCCATCCTTACAAAATTGTAAAGGATGTTAGGACAGGTTTTGAGTCTGGGAATACAGAAAATATACTAAATGGTGACATCAATGAATTTCTCAAGTCATATTTATTAAAACGTTAATTAATTGTAAATTCAATTGATTTATAAAAATATTAGAGTATTTTCGCTAAAATTATTAAAAATTAAATTATGAGTACAGGATTAGTAAAATTCTTCAACGAGACCAAAGGATACGGTTTTATTAAAGAAGATGATAACGATACAGAACATTTCGTTCATGTTTCAGGTCTTATTGACAGGATTACAGAGGGAGATAAAGTAGAATTTGAATTAAAAGAAGGTAATAAAGGTTTAAATGCAATTAACGTTAAAGTTATTTCTTAATCACCCCTATTACAATATTAAAAAGCCCTTTATGGGCTTTTTTTTTGCTTTAAACTTTTCAAACAATATTTTATTTAGAATGGGATATCATCATCATCTTTGTTTGAAGGTTCACTGAAGTCACTTAATTTATTATCAGGATTAAGTTTAGATTGAAATTCAAAAGGAGAGTCAAAACCACCTAGATCTTCAAACTTACCAAGATTAGCTATAAACTTTAGCTTAATAGAATCTAGAGCTCCATTCCTATGCTTGGCAACAATAAATTCTCCTTGACCCTCAGATGGTGTCTTCATCTCATCATCCCATTCGTTGATTCCATAATATTCAGGTCTATATAAAAACGAAACAATATCTGCATCTTGTTCAATAGCTCCTGATTCTCTTAGGTCTGAAAGAATTGGTCTTTTAGTTCCACCTCTTGTCTCAACAGCTCTGGAAAGCTGAGATAAAGCAATGACAGGAATATCTAACTCTTTTGCAAGAGCCTTAAGATTCCTTGAAATAGTTGAAATCTCTTGTTCTCTATTTCCAGCTTTATTAGAAGAACCAATATTCATCAACTGTAAATAATCAATTATAATCAATTTAATACCATGAGATGAAGCTAGTCTTCGAGCCTTAGCTCTTAATTCAAAGATTGTCAATGATGGACTATCATCTATGAATAATGGAGCTGATTCAAGATCTGAAACTTTAATATTAAGTTGTTGCCATTCATGCTCTGCAAGCTTACCAGTTCTAAGTTTATCTGAAACAAGACCTGTTTCTGATGAAATTAACCTTGTTATTAGCTGAACAGATGACATCTCTAAAGAAAAGAATGCAACAGGTATATTTTGTTTAACAGAAATATTCCTAGCCATTGATAGTGCGAGAGCAGTTTTACCCATACCTGGTCTTGCAGCAATTATTACAAGGTCACTTGGTTGCCATCCAGAAGTAAGTATATCAAGCTTTTCAAAACCAGTTGAAACACCACTTAATGCTCCTTCTTTATTTCCAATTTCTTCAATTCTGTCTTTTGCTTTCTTTACTAGTGTTTGAGCTGTTTCACTTGTTCCCCTTATATTACCTTGAGCAACATCATATAATTTTGATTCAGCTTCGTCTAAAAGATCAATTACATCTGTGCTTTCATTATAAGATTTTTGAATAATTTCGTTTGAAATTGTTATTAGTTTCCTTTGAATAAATTTTTGAAGTATAATTCTAGAATGAAATTCAATATGTGCAGATGATGAAACCTTCTGAGATAAATTAATTAAATAAAAATCCCCACCAATAGCTTCAAAATTTTTATTTTTCTTTAGATCTGCAGAAACAGTTAATAAATCAATTGGTTCAGATTCTCTAAATAATCTTTCTATTGATTCATATATAAGTTGATGAGATTTTTTATAGAAAACCTCAGGAGATAAAATTTCAATTATTTCATTTACGCCCTTTTCATCAATAAGCATTGCGCCTATTACTGCTTCTTCTAAATCTATAGCCTGCGGAGGAATTTTCCCATCAGAGAGGTTAACTACAGAAGGATTTTCATTTTCATATATTTTCAAAGGATTTCTTTTCTCCATTTAGTAAATGTATGGAAAATGAATTTTTTAAATTCACAATTTTAGAATGAAATTAAAAAAAATTTAAACAAAGAAATTGTTAATAAGTACTGAAAATTGTTAATACTAAAATTAACTCTTAAAATTACCGATTTTGGTAAATTTTTTTCTCCGATTTTCTATCATTTTATTTTTAGATAGAGACTTAATTTTTTTAAGGAAATAAATAATGTTTTCTTTTACAGATTCATAAGTTTGATCTGGGTCATAGTGTGCCCCACCTAATGGCTCAGGAATAATTTTATCGATAAGCTTATTAACAAGCATATCCTTTGCGGTTAATTTTAATGCATCGGCTGCCTCTTCTTTATGCTCCCAACTTCTCCATAATATTGATGAGCATGACTCAGGAGATATTACAGAGTACCAAGTATTTTCTAGCATTAAAATCTTATCACCAACTCCAATTCCTAATGCACCTCCTGAAGCACCTTCTCCAATAATAATACTAATTATAGGCACTTTAATGTTCATCATCTCATAGATATTTCTTGCAATTGCTTCACCTTGACCTCTTTCCTCTGCTTCAAGTCCTGGAAATGCTCCAGGAGTATCAATAAGAGTAACAATAGGAATGTTAAATTTTTCAGCTTGCTTCATCAACCTTAGAGCTTTTCTATATCCCTCAGGATTAGCCATTCCAAAGTTCCTGTATTGTCTAGTCTTTGTATTGTAACCTTTTTGAGTTCCAATAAACATGAATGATTGATCATCAATTTTACCAAGACCGCCAATCATTGCCTTGTCATCACTCACGTTTCTGTCTCCATGTAACTCTAAAAATGAACCACCACAGATATATTTAATATAGTCTAATGTATATGGTCTGCTTGGGTGCCTTGATAGTTGAACTCTTTGCCACGCAGATAAATTTTCGTAGATATCTTTTTTTGTTTCAACTAGCTTCTTTTGAAGAAGATTATAAGTCTTAGTAATGTCAACATCTGATTCATTCTCAATAGACTTACACTTTTCTATTTGATCTAAAATTTCTTTTATTGGAACTTCAAATTCTAAAAACTCCATACGTAAAATTTATGTAAATATAGTTTAATTATATAATCTATCTAATGGCCTTTTTTAATAAAAATAATGCTATTGTTAAAAATATAAAGAGTATACCCCAAGAAGCAATTGCAGGGGAAAAGTTAGACTTAATTACTAGAACACTAAATATTTTATCTAAAAAAATAAAGAGAAAACCAAGAGAGACCCCTATTGCAAGGTTACTCCCTGTACCACCTCTTCTTTTAAATGATGAAACAGAGAGAGCAATAAGTGTAAGAATAAAGCATGATAAAGGTATTGTATATCTTTTATGCCTAACTAGTAAATGAGAATTAATTAGTGGAGATCCAGCTCTTTTCTCATACCTAATGAGATCGTTTAGTTCAAAGAAATTTAAAGTCTCTGCAACATAATTAAGTGGCGCTAAATCATTAATATCAAAATCTAGTATAGTATCTTTTCTTGTTACTCTCTCAACATATTCATTCTCATCTACAATTGTCCTTTTAACATAGTTGGTTAGTCTAAAAATTGAATCGTCCCATCTAATAGTTGTAGCAGATATTTTATGCCTCAATTCATTCTCATTAAAGCTTTCTAAAGTAAAATTTAAAGCTCTCTTTCTAGATGGATCATAAGTACTTGCATAGATATATTCAGTTTCATTAATTTGTTTAAAAAGTCTTGAGGTATTACGTTTATTTTCAGGTTTAACATATTCAGTAATAAATTCATTGAAATTTTGATTGGATTTAGGAACAATAAACATCCCTGAAAAAAGTGCAAAGACAACAATAATAGATGAAGAAATGAAATATGGCTTAGCAAATCTTCTAAATGATAGACCAGAGGAGAGAATTGCTGTAATCTCTGTGTTGTTAGCAAGTCTTGAAGTAAAAAAGATAACAGCTAGGAATAAAAAAACAGGGTAAAGCTGACTTCCAAAATACCATATGAAGTCAACATAATAATATAAGATTACATCAGCTGGGACCTCATTTTCTCTAAACTTATCAATTTTCTCAGCAAAATCTACCATAATTCCAATTGGAATAAATAGGCCAAACATTACAAAAAAAGTACTGAGAAATTTCTTGATTATATACTTATCTATAATCTTCATCAATTCAAAAATAGTAAAGTAATTAACATCATAAATAGATTGTTAATTATTTATATATAATTTATAATAAAAGAATTTTGTTAGTGGTAGTTTAATTATAAATTTACACACTAAATGAGTAAGAGCCTAGATAACTTGGTAATTCAAACCAGAAGAGACATACTAAGGATGGTTCATTCTGTCAATTCGGGGCATCCTGGCGGCTCTCTAGGGTGTGTAGAATTTTTTGTAACACTTTACAATAAAATAATGAAACATGATGATGAGAGTGTTTCAAAAGACATTTTTATTTTATCAAATGGACACATTTCACCTGTTTACTATAGTACTCTAGCTAGATCTGGATATTTTGACATAAAAGAGTTAGATACTTTTAGAAAAATTAATTCAAGACTACAAGGTCATCCTACAAATCATGATAATCTGCCAGGAGTTAATATCTCATCCGGTTCACTTGGTCAGGGGTTATCAGTAGGATTAGGAATTGCTCTTTCTAAAAAATTAAATAATGATAGTTCACTTGTCTTCGTTTTAACCGGAGATGGGGAGCTTCAAGAAGGACAGAACTGGGAAGCTTTTATGTATGCATCAGCAAATAAAGTTGATAATATAATTGTAACAGTTGACTGTAATGGACAGCAAATTGATGGATCTACTGAGGATGTTCTAGATATTGGTAACTTAAAATTAAAGCTTGAATCATTTAATTGGAAAGTTCTTGAAATTGAAAATGGAAATTCCTTAGATGAAGTTTATGAAATAATGACTGAGGCAAAAAAAAGCAGTATGAATGGAAAACCTATTGTGATACTTATGAAGACAATTATGGGGAACGGTGTTGACTTTATGATGCATACTCATAAGTGGCATGGTGTAGCTCCAAATGATGATCAACTAGAAGAAGCGTTAAAACAAAATCCTGAAACTTTAGGAGACTATTAATATGAAAAAGTTTGTTAATCAAGGTGACAAGGATACAAGATCTGGTTTTGGTGAAGGTCTTACAGAACTTGGAAGAAATAATAGTGAAGTAGTAGCACTCTGTGCTGATTTAACGGGATCTCTTAAGATGAATACTTTTGCAGATGAAAATCCTGAAAGATTTTTTCAAGTAGGTATAGCAGAGGCAAACATGATTGGTCTTGCAGCAGGTCTGGCTACTGGAGGTAAGATTCCTTTTACAGGCACTTTTGCAAATTTCTCAACTGGAAGAGTTTATGACCAAATAAGACAATCAGTTGCATATTCTAATAAGAATGTAAAGATATGTGCTTCTCATGCCGGAATAACTTTGGGAGAAGATGGAGCAACTCATCAGATTCTTGAAGACATAGGGCTCATGAAAATGTTACCTGGAATAACTGTTATTAATACATGTGACTTTAATCAAACAAAATCTGCTACACTGGGAATATGTGATTTTGATGGTCCAGTGTACTTAAGGTTTGGCAGACCTAAAGTTGCAAATTTTACAGATCCATCTGATAAGTTTCAAATTGGAAAAGGTGTATTACTGAACGAAGGAAGTGATGTAACTATTGTTGCTACTGGTCATCTTGTATGGCAGGCAATTCAAGCAGCAGAGAAATTACATGAAAATGGTGTTAATGCTGAGATTATTAATATCCACACTATTAAACCCCTTGATGAGGATATAATTCTCAATTCTGTAAACAAAACAGGGTGTTTAGTTTCAGCTGAGGAACACAATATCTATGGAGGATTAGGTGAAAGTGTTGCTAGACTTCTTACAACTAAAGCTCCATATCCTCAAGAGTTTGTTGGTACTAACGATACATTTGGAGAGTCTGGAACTCCAATTGATCTTATGAATAAATATGGTTTAAATTGCAATTCAATCATTAAAGCTGTAACTAGAGTTTTAAAAAGAAAAGCTTAATGAGACTATTTATTCTATTTTTTTTAATATCTGGATCAATATTAGCCCAAGGGAACTTTGGTATAAATGTAGGTTTAAATGATGATAATTTTGGATCTATAAAAAATATTGAGACAAAAATTGATGATTATGATCTTGATTTGAAGAATTCAACTGGCTTTCACCTAGGTGTTTTTACAGAAATAGATTTAATTACATTCTATATAAGACCTGAGTTAAACCTAATTTTTTCGAAGTCAAAGAATGGGACCGCTTTTTCAAGCCTTGACAATGATACTTCTTTATTAAACCAATCAATTAACATAGCTGAACATTCATATAAGTCAACAGATATTCAAGTGCCAATTATATTTGGATATAAAGTTTTAGGACCCATAAGTTTATTTGGAGGACCAACATTTAAATATAACCTTTCAAGCTCTAGTAATTTTGATCTTGAAGAAATCAAAGATAAATATAGCCTTAGTTTATTGCTAGGCACTAGAGTCAAAGTTAGGTCATTAAGTATTGGTCTTAGATATGAAAGGGGTCTTAACGATAAAGAATTACTGATAATTAACGCAAATGGCATTGACCTAGATAATGCCAATGTAGATACCACAACTAATAAACTGTCATTAAATATATCTTACGAAATACCATATAATTTATTTAAAAAGAAAGATTAATTATCGGGATCTAAATAATCTGGGATTCCATCATTATTAGAATCATCAATTACGCTATCATTATTCTTATCAATTTCATTAATAGTGAGAATACCGTCACCATCATCATCAGTATCATACATATTCCATAGATTATCACCATCTGAGTCATCTCTAAAGGGTTTTCCGTCACCATCTATATCCTCAAATATTGATAGTATACCATCATTATCATGATCTGTTTCAGCATAAGTCATTAATTTTACAGAAAATACAAGAGGAGAGTATTCTGGGATTCCTCCAGAAGTATTCTCAAAATATCCTAGTCCAGAAGGCAAGAAGAAAATACCGACACCAAAAGAATCATAAGTTATAGATCCGTTTAAGTTTTCAGAATAATTTCCAGTTCTAAGTTCTGAAACACCTTCCCTAAATCCTTCTAGGGAATTAGCAAGATCAAGCCATATTGGAAATTTTCTATTATCAAAAATATATCCATCTGTTAAATAACCATCATAAGACACATAAACAGAGTCTGCTACTGAAGGATTCTCATTAGACCCTTGCCTAGCTATTATATAATATAAATTATGTTTGACAATGTTTCCATTTGCGTCAGTTACATCAATAGTCTTGATACTTGCTTGATCATATAGTGATAGTCTTGATAAATTTGAATTAATCAATGTATCAATTCTAATATCAACATTAGATTGATTATTGAAGTCGTTATAATTATATGTATGGGTTCTTAGATAGTCCTCTAAAAGTTGATGGTCAACTGTAACTTGTTCACTATATTCTCGAATAACATAAGGAGTTGTTTCGTCTTCTTTTTTACATTGAAGCATTAACAACAATAAAGGAATAAGAAAAAGTAGTTTTTTCTTCATAATTTAGTGCGAAGATACAACATTACTTTATTTATATAAAAGAGTTTCAAAGATGAAAAAAGCTAATTCTCACAATATCATTTTAGATTATTTGGATGTTGAAAACAAGATAAAGAGGATTAGTCTTGAAGTTATTGAAGACAATATAGATCAGTCAAAACTTATATTCTTTGGTGTTTCTACAAATGGAAAAATTATAGCAAAAAAAATTATTGATTTTATAAATAAAAATTCAAAGATTGAATCTCAATTAGTTGGTGTTGAGATTGATTCAGATTCAAATAAAAGTTTAGCCTTTGACAAAGAGTTTAAAGCCAATAATTTATCTTTAGTAATAGTTAGTGACGTATCTCAATCGGCTAAGACGCTTCAACTTATTATAAGTAATTTAATATTAGAGAATCCCTTTAAAATAAAAACAGCTGTAATGGTTAACAGAGATCATTCTTTATTCCCTGTAAAAATTAATTTTTCTGGCCTAAACCTTTCAACTTCTGTAAATGAGCGAGTTGATGTAGAAGTTAATAAAGATGGACAATTTACAGTTTACTTAAATTAGTTCTTTTATCAATTTGACGATATCTTTTAATTCAATATTATCAGTTTTAATTTTAACATCAGATTTTTCATAATAGAAACTTCTCTCAAAAAGGTGCTTTGTTATAAATTCTTTTAATTGACTCTTATCCTCTAAGTGCGAGATAACTGGTCGCTTATCAATAGAATGAAACAATCTTTTAACTAAAGTCTCAATGTTAGCTTTTAAATAAACAGATATAGAGTTAGAGGTAGTTTGTATAATTTTAAGGTTGTTTTTAAAACAAGGGGTTCCCCCACCGGTTGAAATAATTTTTTTTTCATTTTTTGATATTATTTCCTGGAGATATTTATTCTCAATTTTTCTAAAATAAACTTCATTTTTTTCATTGAATATTTCAGAGACTTTTTTACCCTCTATCTGTTCAATATAATTATCTAAATCATAAAATTTAAAACCTAATTTCTTTGATAATGATTTACCAATTACTGTTTTACCAGCACCCATATAACCTAATAAAAAAATTGTATTAATCGATTTATTCATATTAACAAATTTATAATAAAAAACATCATTGAATTATCAATATTTCAATGTATATTTGACCTCTTTTTTAGACCTGGTAGCTCAGTTGGTAGAGCATCTCCCTTTTAAGGAGAGGGTCCTGGGTTCGAGACCCAGCCAGGTCACTATACTTTTTTTTATTGCCTACGTGGTGAAATTGGTATACACGCTACCTTGAGGGGGTAGTGAGCTTAAGCTCGTGCTGGTTCGAGTCCAGTCGTAGGCACATATTTTAAAAAAAATATTCATTATTTATTTTTTCTAGTTTTAAGTTTTTATTTTTATTAAGTCAAAGCTTATGAGAAAGTTTTATTCATTTATAATTTTATTATGTTTTTTCACCTATGGTCAAGATAATACTTTTCAAGATTACAACCAGCTCATATCTGAAAATGACTACAATCTCAAAATGTTAGCTATTGATGGAGGTGTATTTAAAATGGGGAATGATGAAGGCGAAGGTGATGAAATGCCATCACGAAACGTTAAAATTAGCTCCTTTTGGATGGGAAAATATGAAATAACTTGGGACATATTTAATCTTTTCTTATCCAGGGAAATAGATTCTCTTCAAGTTAAAAAAAATTATAAACATGATATAAACGTAGATGTTGATGCTGTATCAGGGGCTACTACTCCGTATGTTGACATGTCATTTGGGATGGGGGTTGAAGGATATCCTGCAATCTCAATGACACAATTAACTGCCTCAAAATTCTGTGAATGGCTATCAGCTATGACTGGTAATTATTACAGACTTCCAACTGAGGCTGAGTGGGAATATGCTGCTAGGTCTGGCTCTGATAGTTTATATCATTATGGGAATTCAATTGACTCATTATCAAAATATGCATGGTATAAAAATAATAGCAATGGAAAATATCAAAAAGTTGGACAAAAACTTCCAAATAAGTTTGGATTGCATGATATGCATGGTAATGTTTCAGAATGGACACTTGATCAATACAATGAGAATGAGTACCAGAATGTAAATGATAGTTTAATAATAAATCCTTTTAATAAGCCTATTAGAGAATATCCGAGAGTTGTAAGAGGTGGTTCGTGGAAGGATAATGCTGAAGACTTAGAAAGTTCAAAAAGAATACCCTCTGAAAAAAAATGGAAAAGAAGAGATCCACAATTTCCAAAAAGTAGATGGTGGCATACAAATGCTCAATTTCTTGGATTTAGGATAGTAAGGCCTTTTAAAATCCCTAATAATCAAGAAATTGAAGCATATTGGATCAAATAATTAATATATTTAAGATATGAAACGAAGAAATTTTATTAAATCTTCATCCCTGTTGTCATCATCATTCATTCTGCCTGGATTTACATTTAAACCTAAAAAGAATGTTTATAATGATAAAATTAAATTATCTCTTGTTGGTTGTGGTGGAAGAGGAACAGGAGCTGTAATTAATGCTCTAAATGCAGATGATAATATCGAACTTGTATCAATTTGTGATGTTTTCCCTGACAAAATTAAAAGTAGTCTTAACTACTTAAATGATGAATTTAAGGGTACTTCAAAAATTCAAATAAAAGAAGAAAATTGTTTTTCAGGTTTTGATGGTTTTAAAAATACTATCGATAAATCTGATGTAGTTATACTAGCTACACCTCCAGGATTTAGACCACAGCATTTTGAGTATGCTGTTAATTCTTCTAAACATATTTTTGTTGAAAAACCAATAGCAACCGATATATCAGGTATAAAAAGGTTTTTAAATTCTGCAAAAATAGTAAAAGAGAAGAAATTAAATGTAGTTGTTGGTCTTCAAAGGAGATACCAGCCTAGTTATATTAATATTTTGAAACAAGTTAGAAGGGGCCTAATTGGAGATATTACATCTGGAATAGTAAAATGGAATTCTGGTGGAGTATGGGTAAAAGAGAGAGAAAAAAATCAGTCAGAACTTGAATATCAAATGAGAAACTGGTATTATTTTAAC
>CABYAF010000003.1 GCA_902516925.1 uncultured Bacteroidota bacterium | reverse complement strand
TTGTTGCGCATGCTATAATTGAAAGAGTAAGTAAATAAATTATGTTTTTCATTTTATTAAAGATTTTCCATTCATTTCATTTGGTTTTTGTATGCCCATAATATTCAAAATTGTGGGGGCTACATCTGCTAATATTCCATTGTCTAAATTATTTCTATCAGAGTTAACAATAATTACTGGAACAGGGTTAATTGTATGCGACGTATTCTCAGATCCATCACTATTTAGCATTTTTTCACAATTACCATGGTCTGCAATAATAATAGTTATATAATCATTAATACTTGCTGTGTCAACTATTTCTCCTAGATGTTTATCAACCGATTCACATGCTTTCACTGCTGCTTTAAAATTACCTGTATGTCCAACCATATCAGGGTTTGCAAAGTTCAAACAAATAAATCCAAACTTATTTTTTTTCATCTCAATGATTACATTTTTAGTAACATCTTCCGCACTCATTTCAGGTTTTAGGTCGTATGTAGCAACTTTTGGGGATGGGCAAAGAATTCTTTCTTCACCAGAAAAAGATTCTTCTAAACCACCATTAAAAAAATATGTAACATGAGGATACTTTTCAGTCTCAGCAATTCTTAATTGAGAAATGCCATTCTTAGATAGGACTTCTCCTAATGTATTTTTTAATATATTTTTTTTAAAAATAGGTTTAGCAACCTTGAAAGTTTCGTCATAATTTGTAAGTGTATAAAAATTCTTTGTTATTGACTTCATTCCTGAGTCAATAATATCTTTTTCGCATAAAACTGATGTGAGTTGTCTGCCTCTATCTGATCTGTAATTAAAAAAAATAATTATATCTTCTTGATTAAATCTATGGATAATACTACCATTGTTATCAGTTTTTATTATAGGTTCAATAAATTCATCCGTAATATTATTTCTGTAAGACTCTTCAAGTTCATCACAGAAGCTAGTTGTTTTTTTCCCAATTCCATTATAAATTAAGTCATATGCTTTTTTTACCCTTTCCCACCTGTTATCTCTATCCATAGAGAAATATCTACCTATAATTGTGGCTAATATTCCACCATTTTTTTTACAAAACTTTTCAATTGAATCAATAAATTTAAGTCCAGACCTTGGATTAACATCTCTTCCATCTGTAAACCCGTGAATAAAGATATTTTCTTTCACCTCTTTTAATGAAATTATAATCTCTTTTAAATGATTAATATGAGAGTGAACACCACCATCTGATATAAGTCCAACTAAATGAATGTTAGATGATCTATTTTTTGTGTGAGAAATTATTTCTTTAAATTCTTTCATTTTATGAAATTGGCCATTCTCAATTGATTCATCAATTCGTAATAAATCTTGTAGAACTATTCTCCCAGAACCAATATTCATGTGGCCTACCTCACTATTACCCATTTGACCAATTGGAAGTCCAACTTGTTCACCATGAGTAATTAAATAATTATTAGGATTTTTATCTTTTAAAAAATTATAATTTGGTGTTTTCGCTATATCTGGAGCAGAGACTTTCTTATTAGAGGAAATCCCCCAGCCATCAAGAATTAATAGTAAAACTTTATTATTCAATTTTTTATTTAAAGATACAAATATCATCAAGTAGATTTGTTAATATGATTAGGAAAAAATATATTGTTATTTAATTATGCCACAAGGAATTGTATATAAATCAACAGGAAGTTGGTATCTAGTGAAATCAAAAAATTATTTTTTTGAATGTAGGATAAAAGGTAAGATCAGACTTAAAGACATATCCACTACTAATCCAATAGCAGTTGGTGATGAAGTGGAATTTGAAATGGAAAGTAATGGCAAAGGAGTTATTTCAGACATATTGCCAAGAGTAAATTATATAATTAGGAAATCAGTTAATCTATCAAAACAGTATCAAATAATAGCTTCTAATATTGACATTTCAGTTCTAGTAGTAACCTTAAATAATCCAATTACATCAACAAATTTTATTGATAGATTTTTGGTTAGTTGTGAGGCATATGATATACCTGTAATTATAGCTTTTAATAAAAAAGATACATATATAGATAAAGAATCTGATGAAATAGAAGAATTAATTAATACATATAAAATGATAGGTTATAAATGTGAATTAATTTCTGCTAAATATGGTGATAGAGTAGATGAGATAATTAAATTAATCAGAAATAAAACGTGTATAATATCAGGACATAGTGGAGTTGGTAAATCAACACTGATTAATTCAATATCTCCAAATTTGAAGCTTAAAACAAAAGAAATTTCTTCATCACACAAACAAGGAAGACATACTACGACATATGCAGAAATGTTTGATCTTGACTCTAATATTAAAATTATTGATACACCTGGTATAAAAGGTTTTGGATTAGTTGATATTACAAAGTACGAGTTGGGAGATTTTTTTCCAGAATTTTTTGAGGCTAAGCAAAAATGTAAATTTAAAAACTGTTTACATCTAGATGAGCCAGATTGCAATGTAAAAATTAAGGTAAAAAAGGGAGAAATATATCAAAGTAGATATAATACATATTTAGATATGTTAAAGGATCAAAATATATATAGAAAGTCAGATGAAGTTAGTGATTCAGAGAGTTAAACAGTCAAGTGTACAAATTGATAATAAGATAAAAGCTGAGATTGGAAAAGGTCTTTTAGTTTTGATTGGAATTAGTCAGGAAGACAATAAATTGGATGTAGAGTGGTTAGTTAATAAGGTATTAAATATCAGAATTTTTAATGATTCAGATGGAGTTATGAATAAATCTATAATTGATATTAAAGGTGAGATTTTAATTATTTCTCAGTTTACATTAATGGCATTGACTAAAAAAGGTAATAGACCATCTTACATAAAGTCTGCTTCTCACGAAATAGCAATTCCACTTTATAATTATTTTATTGAATTACTTGAATTCAAAATTAAAAAGGGGGTTAAAACTGGGATTTTTGGTGCAGATATGAAAGTAAGATTATTAAATGATGGACCTGTAACTATAATTATTGACTCTAAGAATAAAGAATAACTAAATAATGAGCACCTCTTCCTCCAATTGTATATTAAAATTGTTATGTATCGTGTATTTAATTTCATTTGCAAAATCTAAAATCTCTTTCCCCGAAGCACTTCCACGATTAATAATAACAAGAGGCTGATTTTCATAAACACCCACATTCTTACTTCCTTTTTCTTTAAATCCTGATTTTTCAATTAACCATGCTGCTGGAATTTTATATTTATTTGAATCAATTTTGAATGAGGGTAGATCAGGGTATTCTGCTTTAATTTTTTTAAGTTTTGATAAATTAATTATGGGGTTTTTAAAAAAGCTTCCACAGTTACCTATTGACTTATGATCAGGTAATTTAGATTGTCTAATTTTTATCACTTCATCAGAGATCACTTTTAATGAAAGTTCAAAATTAGATAGATTCTCTTTCAATTCTTTATAAGCTATTTTAAAATGATGATTACTTTTTGTTAGATTTAATTTAATTGATGTAATTACTACTTTATCTTTTAACTCAGTCTTAAAAATTGAGTTCCTATAACTAAATTTACATTCTGATTTTTTCATCTCAAATTCCTCTAAAGAATTCAATCTAATTCCTGAACAGCTATAAAAAATATCTTTTAGTTCTACACCATATGCTCCAATATTTTGAATAGGAGCAGCTCCAACATTCCCAGGTATTAATGATAGGTTTTCAACACCTCCATAATTATTTTCAACAGCCCAAATCACAAAATCATTCCAATTTTCTCCAGCGCATACCTCAACAAGTATTGAATCTTTATTCTCTCTTATGACATTAATTCCCTTATTCCTAAGATTTATGATTGTACCTTCAAATCTTTTTGTAAATAACACATTACTTCCGCCACCTAGAATTAGGATTTGACCTTTAATATCTGATAAAATTTTTTTGAGCTGAATTATTTCTTCAACTTCATAAATACAATTTGCAGTTTCACTTACATTGAATGTATTAAATTTTTTAAGAGAAGCTTCTTTATTAATTTTCATTAATTATCCAATATATTCTTTCAACCCAATATTTATTATATTAATTGCTCTTTTAATTTTCTCAGAGTTTAAAACAAATGCTATTCTTACTTCATCCTCGCCATTATTTTCAGAGCTATAAAATCCAGATGCTGGAGCAACCATTACACTTTCATTATTAATAGAAAAATCTGTAAGTAAAAACTTTGCAAAGTCTTCAGCATTTTTGACTGGAAGTTTAATAATGGAATAAAATGCACCCATTGGGTTCGAAAATTCTATATCGTTAATTTTAGATAATTCACTTATGAGTACCTTTCTCCTCTGACCGTATTCTGTTATGACATCATCAATATACTTCTGATCAGATTTCAATGCTTTGTTTGCAGCAATTAAAGCTATAGTAGGAGGAGACAATCTCGCAAGTGCAAACTTTAAACATGTTTCAATAAAGTCTGAATTTTTTGATACTATAAAACCTATTCTAGCTCCACATAGACTATACCTTTTGGATGTGGAGTCAATTAAAATAGCATTATCAAAAAACATTTTATCTTCCAAAATTGAGTAGTGTTTCAAATCAGTATAAATAAATTCCCTATAAACTTCATCAACTACTATGAACAAATCATTTTTCTTTGCAAGATTTGCAATACTTATTATCTCCTCTTTCGAATAAACATATCCCGTAGGATTACATGGATTACAAATAAGGATAGCTTTAGTCCTTTTATTAATCTTTTTTTCAAATGATTCCATAGATGGGAGTGCAAAATTATCTTCAATTTTTGATGTAACTGGAATAACTTTTACATCTGATGCATGAGCAAATCCATTATAATTTGCATAAAAAGGTTCAGGGATAATAACTTCATCTCCAGGATCACATATAGAATTCATTGTGAAGGATAATGCTTCACTAGCCCCAACAGTAGTAATTATATCATCAGGAGACACATCAATATTATGAATAGAATAATATGCACATAAATTTTTTCTAAATTCATAAGATCCTTGAGAGTATTCATATTTTAATAGTTCTAAATCAATATTTTTTATAGCATCAATTGACTCGACTGGAGACTTAATATCTGGTTGACCAATATTTAAATGGAGAATATCTATACCATTTTGTTTTGCATTATCAGCATAGGGGACAAGTTTCCTTATAGGTGAGGATGGAATATTATTACCTTTTTTTGAGATTGTTGGCATTTATTTAACTTAATTTTGTAAATATACTTCAAGGTATGTTATTTTTGTTTTACATTAAAATATTTATGAATTGATGCAAATTCCTCCTAAGTATAACCATATTGAAACTGAGAAAAAATGGTACTCATATTGGATGGAAAATAATCTTTTTAAATCAATTCCAAATGATAAAGAGCCATTCACTATTGTAATTCCACCTCCAAATGTTACAGGCCTTCTTCATATGGGCCATATGCTTAATAACACTCTTCAAGATATTTTAGTCAGAAGAGCCCGTATGTTGGGTAAAAATGCTTGCTGGGTTCCTGGAACTGATCATGCATCTATTGCAACTGAGGCAAAGGTTGTTGAGAATCTTAAAAAAAAGGGAATTAATAAAACTGATATTTCTAGAGATGAGTTTTTAAAATATGCTTGGGACTGGACTGATAAGTATGGAGGAGGTATTTTAGATCAATTAAAAAAGTTGGGTTGTTCATGTGATTGGGATAGAACAAAATTTACTCTTGATGATGATATGTACGAATCTGTAATTAAAGCTTTTGAAATTCTTCATAAAAAAGGATTAATATACAGAGGCCATCGAATGATAAACTGGGATCCCGAGGCAAAAACTACTGTTTCAGATGAAGAAGTAAATTACATTGAGGAGGATTCAAGCTTATACTATATAAGATATCTAATAGAGGATTCTAATACTAATCTAGAAATTGCAACTACAAGGCCTGAAACAATATTTGGTGATACAGCAATCTGTGTTAACCCAAATGATGATAGGTATAAAGAGATTATAGGTAAAAATGCAATTGTACCTATTTGTAATAGAAAAGTGCCAATAATTTCTGATACTTATGTAGATATAGAATTTGGAACGGGATGCCTAAAAGTTACTCCTGCTCATGATATTAATGATTACAATCTTGGTATTAAACATAATCTGGAGACTATCGATATTTTTAATGAAGATGCAATCCTTAACAGACATGGTATGCATTATGAGGGTAAAGATAGATTTACAGTTAGACAGGAAGTCGAAGTTGAGCTTAAAAAAAACAATCTTTTAATTAAAAAAGAAAATTACGCTCATAATATTGGTAGATCAGAGAGAACTAATGCAGTAGTTGAGCCAAGATTATCTAAACAGTGGTTTCTGAAAATGAATGACATTACCAAACCTGCAATTGATAATGTTTTAAAAGATGAAAACATAAAGTTTTTTCCAAGTAAGTTTAAATCAACATATAAATATTGGCTTGAAAATATCAAAGATTGGAATATATCAAGACAATTATCCTGGGGTCACCAAATACCTGTTTTTTATTATGGTAATAATGGAGATTATGTAGTAGCTGTAAATAAAAAAGAGGCATTAAGAAAAATAAATAATGATAAGGAAGATAAAAAATACAAAGAAACTGATTTAACTCAAGATAATGATGTTTTAGATACCTGGTTTTCTTCTTGGCTTTGGCCAATATCAGTATTTGATGGTATAAGGAATCCAGATAATGATGAAATCAAATATTATTACCCAACTCAAGATTTAGTTACTGGACCAGATATTATATTTTTTTGGGTAGCTAGGATGATAATATCAGGCTATGAGTTTAGAAATGAAAAACCATTTTCTAATGTTTATTTTACAGGGATTGTTAGAGATAAATTAAGAAGAAAAATGTCTAAACAATTAGGTAATTCTCCTGATGCAATTAAACTTATTGAGGAATATGGTGCTGATTCTGTTAGAGTTGGTTTAATGCTAAGTTCTGCAGCTGGGAATGACTTGTTATTTGACGAGTCTTTATGTCAACAAGGCAAAAATTTTACAAATAAACTTTGGAATGCTCTAAAACTAATTAATGGATGGGAAATTGATGAAAAAAAACCTCAGCCAATCGAAAATAAATTATCATTAGAATGGTACAATAATAAGTTTAACAATACTCTAGAGTTGATTGATAAAAACTTTGATAATTATAGGATATCTGATGTTTTAATGTCATCATATAAATTAATGTGGGATGATTTCTGTTCGTGGTTATTAGAGATATTAAAACCTGGCTATGGAGATAAAATAGATAAAAAATCAAAGATTGAATTAATAGGGTTATTTGAGAAAAATCTTAAAATACTTCATCCATTTATGCCTTTTCTTACTGAAGAGATTTATTATAATATTCCTAATTCAAATAACTCAAATCCTTTAACAACATCCCCCTGGCCAAATAAAGAAAATTATAATATTTCAATTGTAGAAGAATTTGAGACTACAAAAGAGATAATTTCGCAAATAAGAAATTATAGAAAAGAAAAAAATATTTCATTTAAAACATCATTGGATTTATATTTTGTCCCAAATGATAATCAATTAAATAATATTGAAATAATTAAAAAAATCGCAATTATTGATAAACTGGAGGAATCACCTAAAGAAAATTTTGATATGGTAACGTCTTTTATTATCAAAAATTTTGAATTCTTTATTCCATTTGAAGATGGTTTTGATATTGCTTCTGAAATTAATAAATTAAAAAAAGAGTTAGACTACAATAAAGGTTTTTTAAAATCAGTTGAAAATAAATTGAAAAATGAAAAATTTGTTAATAATGCTCCTGACTCTATAGTTGAAAAGGAAAAACAAAAAATAAAGGATGCTGAACAAAAGATTGAATCTATAAAAAAGTCAATTTCAGAGTTAAGCTAACTAGGCAATAATAGTAATTCCACCTTTAACTTTATCTCCGACATTAACTTTTAATTTGCAGTCTTTTGATAGAAAGATATCAACCCTTGATCCAAATTTAATAAACCCAGAGTCATCTCCTTGATCTATATTTTTATCAACTTCTGCGTAGTTTACAATCCTGTTAGCAAACGCTCCTGCAATCTGTCTATACATTATTTTACCAAATTTTTTATTTTCTATAACAACAGTTGTTCTCTCATTTTTATCAGAAGACTTAGGGTGCCAGGCTACTAGATATTTTCCTTTATGGTATTTGCTATATAGTATTTTACCTGAAACAGGATATCTATTAACATGAATGTCTAGAGCAGATAAAAAAATTGAAATTTTAAGTTTCTTGTGATTGAAGAACTCCTGTTCATCAACTTCTTCAATCAAAATAACTTTTCCATCAGCTGGGCTTAATATTATTTCGGGATTTTTTAAAATATTTCTTTTGGGATTTCTAAAAAACCAGAGTATAAATAAAAATAGAATAAGTGAAAAAATTTGTAGGATTAATTTTAAATATGATGAATCATCAAATAATACTTCAAGTAATATAACATCAATAGTTATAACAATAAAAAATAATATTATAATATTAAATCCTTCTTTATGGAACATTATATAAGGGTTATTAACAAAGAAATATAAGAAACACCCATTGCACTATCAAGTCTATCAAATATTCCACCATGACCTGGTAATATATTTCCACTATCTTTTACTCCCGCCATTCTCTTTATTTTAGATTGGTAAATATCTCCTAAAAGACCAAAAACTGGTATTAATATTCCTAGTGAAACTGTTTTCCAAAAGGGAAATATTTCTTGAAAATATAAAAATGATAAGGTGCTAAAAGCAACAGAGCATAAAAAACCACCAATAAATCCTTCCCATGTTTTATTTGGAGATACTTTAATTTTCATTTTAGTTCTTCCAAAATAAGAACCAAAAAAGTAAGACATTGTATCACTTATCCATATTAAAATAAATATTAATAAAATTGGGAATGGAGTGTATGAATCACTAAAATAGAAAGGGACTATAATTAATATAGTCATTGAAAAAAGAACATATAACTGAGGTATAGGATAATTATATTTAGGATTATTTAATCTTATTTTTATCCATAATTGGTGTGACTCATAAATTGCAAGAAGTGAAAATATGCTGAAGATTAAGATGAAACTTTTGCTACTATACATTATTGAAATACTAACAACAGAAATATATATAATACCAGTAATTAACCTTGGAAAAAAATTAGTCATCACTCAATATTAGATATATATCTTTGGCACTATTGCCATAGGTTAAAAAGTTATCTTCATTTAGTTTATTCTTAACATTAATTGTTGTAATATTTGAAGGAAAATTGTGTTTATATTTATTTTTTAATTTAGTCATTCCTTCACTTACATCTGAGACAAATTGATTTGACTTTGCTAAAATAATTACTACTGATGGCAAGTCTTCTATTTTATTACTTTTAATTTGCTTATTACAAATAAGTATTCTACCAGTGTTAGATAATAAAAATTCACATTCTGTTACTAGTGCCTTAACATTATCATTATCTATTTTTCTAATAGATCTAATATCAAGGTTCTTAGAAACATTAGGATCAAGTGAACAAACATTTTCAAGTTCCCATTGATTTTCCTCGATAATTTTTTCAAAAACTTCTTTTGTTGAGTTTATCTCATCAATAAAAATGAATCTACCTCCAGAATCAGTAAAGTTTTTAGCAAAAGTTAAATCATTTGGGCTATCCTTGGGTAATACTGACTCATCACTTTTTGATTCATCATTTTTTTTGCTTTTAAAAAAGTCCCAAAATCCCAAAATATCTATTCTTTAATTTTATCTTTTACTACTTCTTTAGAATATGGTCTCTCTCCAAGAATCTTTACTAGATCTTCTTTAAAAATAACTTCCTTTTCTAAAAGCCTTGAAGCTAAAGCAGATAATTTTGATTTATTCTTTTTGAGTATTTCACAAGCTCTTTTATATTGCTTCTCTATAATCATTGATATTTCCTCATCAATTTTTTTTGCAGTTTCCTCAGAGTAAGGTTTTGTAAAATTATAATCTGTTTGTCCACTAGAATCATAGTATGTAATGTTACCTATCTTATCATTTAAACCATAAACAGATACAATTGCTCTTGCTTGTTTAGTTACCTTTTCAAGATCACTCAATGCTCCTGTTGATATTTTATTAAACATAATCTTTTCAGCAGCTCTTCCTCCTAAAGTTGCACACATTTCATCTAACATTTGTTCTGTTCTTACAATCAACCTTTCTTCAGGGAGATACCATGCAGCACCTAGTGATTGTCCTCTGGGTACAATAGTAACTTTTACTAAGGGAGCAGCATGTTCTAAGAGCCAGCTTACTATTGCATGACCAGCTTCGTGAAATGCAATTGTATTCTTTTCTTCTTTAGTAATAATTTTATTTTTCTTTTCAAGTCCACCTACAATTCTATCCACAGCATCTAAAAAGTCCTGTTTACCTACAGATTTTTTATTATTTCTAGCAGCAATTAATGCAGCTTCATTACATACATTCGCAATATCTGCTCCAGAAAAACCAGGTGTTTGCTTAGCTAAGAACTCCACATCTAGGGCTGTACTTTTCTTAAGAGGTTTTAAATGTACTTTAAATATTTCCCTTCTCTCGTTAAGATCTGGTAAATCAACATAAATTTGCCTATCAAATCTACCAGCCCTCATTAGGGCCTTATCAAGTACATCAGCTCTGTTTGTTGCTGCAACAACAATTACGTTGGTGTCAGTTCCAAATCCATCCATTTCAGTTAATAACTGATTTAATGTATTTTCTCTCTCATCATTTGAACCAGTCATATTACTTCTACCTCTTGCTCTTCCAATTGCATCTATTTCATCGATAAAGATTATAGACGGTGATTTATCCTTAGCTTGTTTAAATAAATCTCTAACTCTTGATGCACCAACTCCCACAAACATTTCAACAAAATCAGATCCAGACAATGAAAAGAACGGAACCTTAGCTTCCCCAGCAACTGCTTTTGCCAAAAGTGTTTTACCAGTGCCTGGAGCACCAACTAGCAAAGCTCCTTTTGGAATTTTTCCACCTAACACAGTATATTTTTTTGGATTTTTTAGAAAATCAACTATTTCTTGAACTTCTTCTTTGGCTCCTTCTAAACCAGCTACATCTTTAAATGTTACTTTAACTTCAGTATTTTGATCAAACAATTTTGCCTTTGACTTACCTATATTAAATATTTGACCTCCAGCTCCTCCAGTTCCTCCTGACATCCTCCTCATTAAAAATATCCAAATACCAATTATTATAATTATAGGAAGAAAGCCTAGCAAAACATCCAGCCATCTATTTTCCATAGTAATGAACTCAACTGAAAAGTTTAGACCTTCTATTTCTCTTATCTCTTGGATTTTTGTTTCAAATAATTCCGGAGTTCCTATTTCAAATTGATAGTGTGGTCCAGTAATATTTTCTTGGCCTAAAAAGTTTTTAGACTTGACCCTTCGATGAATATCCTTCTCAAGCGCATTTTCATTTAGTGTTATTCTTGCATATCTCTGATTAATAATTGCAACTTTCTCAATATCACCATTCCTGAGATAATTCTCAAAAGATGAGATGTCAGTTTGTTGTGTGTTTTGAATACCACTGTCACCCCCTAGAAGTCCAATACTTATAATAAAGAACACTATGGATGCATAGAACCAGTAAATATTAATTTT
Organism: uncultured Bacteroidota bacterium; assembly: GCA_902516925.1. GTDB lineage: Bacteria > Bacteroidota > Bacteroidia > Flavobacteriales > Flavobacteriaceae > Marisimplicoccus. The sequence goes on along the minus strand of CABYAF010000003.1, from coordinate 83,901 downwards.
CGATTTGTTATTCTTTTTCTTATTAGCCATTAATTACGCTTTTAATTCAACATTAATAATTTTTGCATCACCCCATAAATTTTCTATATCGTAGAAGTCTCTGATTTCGCTTTGGAAAATATGTACAACAACATCAACATAGTCAATAAGAACCCATTCTTGATTTTCTATACCTTCCATACTAAACGGTTTTTCTTTCAACTTCTTACTAACATTTTTTTTTACTGAGTTTGCTATTGCTGCGACATGTATATTGGATGTGCCTGTACACAAAATGAAAAATTTACAAACAGTATTTGAAATTTTACTAAGATCCATAATGTTTATTTCAATTCCTTTTACGTCTTCGATACCAAATATTATTTCATCAACTAAGCTTGTTTCTTCTGATTTGGCTTTAACCATTTATAATTTCTTTTTTCAAATTTATTACTTTTAACAACATGTCTACATCAAAGATAATCAAAGTTAATGCCACTAGGTCAACAAATGACAAAGTGAAGATGTTAATTAAATCAAAAAAAATATTTAGCGGAGATTTAATTATTGCAAAATATCAATATGGGGGGAGGGGACAACGAATGAATAAGTGGTATTCAAGTTATGGTAAAAACCTGCTATGCTCTTTATTTTATATGCCTGTAGATATAAATGCTGATAAAACATTTATAGTAAACCAAGCAGTAAGTCTTGCGGTATTAAAAACAATAAGAAAATTTAATAATGAAAAATGTCTAATTAAATGGCCCAACGACATTTTGTCAGTAAATAAAAAAATAGCTGGAATATTAGTTGAGAACTCATTGAGTTCAAATAAATTAAATCATTCTATAATTGGAGTAGGTTTAAACATTAATCAAGTATTTTTTAAAAGGTTACCAAATGCAACGTCTATTAAAAAAATCTCAAATAAAAATATTGATGTTCAGAGAGTATTAAATGAGTTGATTGATAGTTATAAATATTACTTTACTAAAATAAATGACATCGAATATATTAATGATCAGTACAATCATAACATATTTGGTAAACACGGTTGTAGGTTTATAATAAATGGTAAAAAACAAAGTGGAAAAATAATTAGTATATCAAATACAGGAATTATAAAACTGAAAACAGATTCCAAAAAAATAGGAACTTATGATTCAAGAAAGGTAAAATTACTTTATGATTAACTCCAATTTTCGGGGTCCTCTCTCCACTTCTTTAATCTAATTATCTCATCATGCTGAAGGCCACCTCTTGATTCTATAATTTCAACTAAAGTATTGTAATCTGCTAGTGAGTTAATAGTAACCTTTTCATTTATAAATTTTTTATTTGCAGAATCAAAACTATAGGAGAAAATTGATAACATACCCATTACATTTAAGCCTTCAGATCTAAGAGCATTTATAGCATTTAGACTACTCTTGCCTGTACTAATCAAATCCTCTATGACTACAACATTAGATTTATCTTCTATATTTCCTTCAATTTGATTCTTTAGACCATGACCCTTTGGTTCAGGTCTAACATATGCATATGGAACATTAAGTCTTTCAGATATCATTGACCCAACAGCAATTGCTCCGGTAGCTACTCCCGCAATAGATATATCATTTCCATATTTATTTTTGATAATATGGCACATATTATCAGCTATAAATTCTCTAATTTTTGGATACGAAAGAACTAATCTATTATCACAATAAATAGGAGATTTTATACCACTTGTCCATGTGAAAGGATTTTTGGTATTTAATTTAATTGCATTAATTTGTGTAAGAAAATTTACTGTTTGCTCTGCAACTTTTTTGTCTAATACCATTATTACAAATGTATAAAGTTTTTTTCAACCAAAAGCCTTTGATTCTTACAAGCGAAATTCATGATTTCTCTGATAATGAACCATTACTCTTTATAAAGTATTCAAGTGTAGCTCAAATTATCAAAGCTTTAAAATCATCAAAAAACAGAAAAGTATTTTTATATCATAAAGACATCGATAAACTATGGAAATCGTTTAGAAAAAAATTTCCTGTTGTCGAAGCTGCAGGTGGATTAGTTCAAAGAACTGATAATAAATTATTATTTATTTTCAGAAATAATAAGTGGGATCTCCCAAAGGGAGGTGTAGAAAAAAAGGAACTTATAATTGAGGCTGCTCAAAGAGAAGTGACAGAAGAAACAGGAGTATCAGACTTAATAGTTCAAAAACAGCTATCTGAGACGTTCCATATTTTTAAAAAGGGTAAAAGATATAGACTGAAGAAGACATATTGGTTTAAGATGTCAACATCATATATGGGGAAAACTGAGCCTCAAACTGAGGAGGGTATTGATAAAATTGAATGGGTATCAAAAGAAAAAATCGATGAAATATTAAACGATGCTTTTGAAAATATTAGAATAATTGTTTTGGAGGTACTAAAGAGTGATACCCTTTGGAATAAATAATTTATAGTCACCACTATTTCTAATTAAATCGCGCACAATACTACTGCTAACAAAAGAGTTTTCCGGTGATGTTAAAAAAAATATAGTCTCTATATCAGTCATTTTTCTGTTAGTAAGGGCAATGCTTTTTTCAAACTCAAAATCAGCAGGATTTCTAAGACCTCTTATCATAAATTCAGTATTATTCTTCTTACAAAAATCAACAGTTAAACCACTATATGATTCGATCTTGATACTATTATAGTTGCTAAATGTTTGCTTTACAAATTCAACTCTTTTTTCTTTTGGAAACATATATTTTTTGTCAATATTATCCCCAACTGCAATAATAATTTCATCAAATACCTTCATAGCTCTTTTAATAATGTCTACATGGCCAATTGTGATTGGATCAAATGAACCAGGAAAAATAGCTTTTTTCATAATTTAAAATTAAAAATAATTTAAAGAATAGATTCTATTTGATTATTAATTACATCTTTTACAGATAATCCAAAAGCTTCTATTTGCTGAGGAATAATACTCTGTTTTGTAAATCCTGGAATTGTGTTTGTTTCAAGTATATGAGGGATTCCATCAACAATTATAAATTCAGATCTAGTAAACCCTTTCAATTCAATATTATCATAGATTTTGTTTATGTATTCATGTATTAAATTTTCCTCTTCACTGGAAATATTCCCTGGAGTAATCTCTTTTGATTGTCCTAAATATTTGGCTCCATAGTCAAAAAGTTCATTTTCACTTATAATCTCTGTTACGGGAAGAATAATTCTCTTTTCGTTTGTCTCAATTACACCTACTGAAATTTCTTTACCAGAAAGAAAATTTTCTATTAAGACTTGATCGCTTTCTTTGAATGCAATTTTAATTTTATCCTGAAGCTCATTAATATGATTAACTTTTGAGACTCCAATACTACTTCCTCCATTATTTGGTTTGACTATACATGGAAAATTAATTTGACTTTTAATCTTAGATAAATCTGAAAACACTTTATTGGTCAATAAAGTTTGTTTTGATGATGGAATATCAAGGTTATTTACAAACTCAATATATTTTTTCTTATCGAAAGTTAAATTTGAAACAAAACTATTGCAACCAGTTTGAGACAGATTCTTTTTTTCAAGAATAAAAGCTAAATCACCATTCTCTCCCGGTTCCCCGTGAATGATGTTAAAAATTCCATCTAATTTAACAGCCTCACCGTTTATTGTAAATGAAAAATTATCATAATCAAAATCAAACTTTTTATTATTATAGGTAACATAATTTGATTCTTTTGAAATACAAATTTGATAAACGTTGAGTTTTGGATTATCTTTTAGATTATCATAAATAAACTTTCCACTTTTCAAAGAAACCTCATACTCAGAGGAAAAACCACCAAAAACAACAGCAATATTTTTCATATTATTTTCAAATGTAAGCCATTATATCAAAAGACAATTATGTCTTAGTATATTTACATTAAATTATCGGAATGAAAATTTTAGATCATTTTAAAAGTAACTCAATAGCTAAGCAGATATTCTTGATGTTAGTTATCATATTTATAATATTCTTTTTGGTATATAATTCTCTTAAAATTTATACTAAACATGATAGATATATAGAAGTTCCCAACTTAGCCGGAAAAAATCTTGATGAAGCAATAAGCATCCTTGATGATAATAAACTAAGATATGAAGTATTGGACTCATCTAAGTTTTTTGTTAATATTCCATACTATTCAGTTATATCTCAGATACCAAAAGAATTAGAGCTAGTTAAAAAAAACAGGAAGATATACTTAAATGTTAATCCTAAAAATTTTCAAAAAGTTTCACTCCCAAATGTAATTCAGATAACAAAAAGAAATGCTGAGTCTATTCTTACTGCACTTGGATTTAAAGTTAGAGATTATAGTTATGTTGATAATATTGGAAAGGATATGGTTTTAGATGTTCTGTATCTAGGAGAAAAGATATTACCTGGTCAAAAAATTCCAATGAATTCAGAAATTGATTTAATTCTTGGAAATGGAGAAAGATAACTCAAAAGAGGAAGACTTTGAACAAGAGCTCCATGAGCATTTTTCATTTAAAATTGATTCTGGACAAGAACCCTTAAGGATAGACAAATTTCTTATGAGCAGAATTGAAAATGCAACGAGAAATAAAATTCAAAAAGCAGCAAAGGAAGGATCTATAAGGATAAATGATAAAATTGTAAAATCTAGTTATAAAGTAAAAAAGAATGATGAAATAAGAATTCTTTTTACTCATCCACCATATGAAAATCTTTTAACCCCTGAGAAAATAAATATAGATATCGTATATGAAGACGATTATATAATAATTATTAATAAAGAAAGTGGAATGGTTGTCCATCCAGGTCATGGAAATTACTCTGGAACTCTAATCAACGCCTTACTATATCATTTTGATAATCTTCCAAATAACTCTTCAAATAGACCCGGCCTTGTCCATAGGATTGATAAGGATACATCAGGTCTTCTTGTAATTGCAAAAACAGAGATATCGATGACGCTATTAGCAAAGCAATTTTTTAACAAAAGTGTTGATAGAGAATATTATGCATTGGTTTGGGGAGATGTAAAGGATAATGAAGGACAAATTAATGCCCCAATAGGAAGGAATCCAAAAAATAGACTCCAAATGATTGTATATGAGGATATTGATGGAGGTAAAGATGCTATAACAGATTACAGAGTAATTGAGAGATTTGGTTATGTTACTCTTATAAGTTGTAAACTTCAAACTGGAAGAACCCACCAGATTAGGGTCCATATGAAATATATTGGTCATACACTATTTAATGATGAGAGATATGGAGGTAATAAAATATTAAAAGGAACTGTATATACAAAATATAAACAGTTTGTAGACAATTGCTTTAGACTTCTACCAAGACAGGCACTTCATGCAAAGACATTAGGGTTTACTCATCCTAAATCAAATAAAAAAATTTCATTTGATTCTGATATTCCTAAAGATATGAACTCCGTAATTAACAAATGGAGGCTTTATTCTAAACATAAAAATTTATAAATTTGAAATAAAAAATGAAAATTCTTATTTCACCTGCAAAGTCTCTTGACTTTGAAACAAACGTTGAGACAAGTTTAAGCTCCAAACCTATATTTGCTGATCAGGCACACCTGATAAATGATGTAATTAAAGATGTATCTGCCCCTGACCTTTCTAGCCTTATGAGCATATCACCTAAATTGAGTGAGCTAAATTGGTCTAGAAATCAAGACTTTAAAAATGATACTTCAAAAGAAAAAGAAGCTGTTTTTGCTTTTAATGGAGATGTTTATGATGGTATTGATGCTAATACTATTAATAAGTCTAAACATGAAAAACTTCAAGATTCATTAAGAATTCTATCAGGTCTTTATGGAATCTTAAAACCATTTGATAAAATTAAAGCATATAGACTTGAAATGGGAACTAAAATTTCTATTAATGGTTCAAAAAATTTATATGAATTCTGGAAAGAAAATGTTACAAATTCAATATTAGAGGAAATAAAAGAGGATGATCTTATTGTAAATCTTGCTAGTAATGAATATTTCTCCGTGATTGATAAAACAATTATTCCTAACACTATAGTTTCTCCTCAATTCAAGGATTTTAAGAATGGAAAGCTCAAAATTATTTCATTTTATGCCAAAAAAGCTAGAGGGTTAATGACAAGATACTTAATAGATAATGATATCAAGACTATTTCAGATATTGAAGGTTTTAATTCTTCAGGATATATGTTTAGCCAGAATGAAACTAGTAATCCTTTAGAGCCAGTTTTTGTTAGATAGTCATATATTGAACTTATCATTGATTTATTTGTAAATTTAAATCAATCAAAAACTAATGTTTAAAAAAATAATTTTATTACTGACCATATCACAGTTAAGTTTTTCTCAAGAAAGAGAACTAATCCAAGGAAAAGTCATATACAGAAATATTAATGTTCCTGCAGCTAATGTAATAAATAATACCTCCCAGATATCAACTATAACCAATGATCAAGGAGAATTTGAAATTTTTGCCAAAGAAGGAGATGAAATAATCTTTTCTTCAGTTCAGTACATTATTAGAACGGTTAGAATAAATGATGAAATATTAAAAAATAAAAGATTAATTGTTCAAATAAATCAAAGAGTTAGAGAGCTAGATGAAGTTGTGATTACTCCTGATGATACTGATAAGTTTTTAGACTTAAAAGAAGAACAATTTAAGGGTTTTGACTATTTAGCTGATAAGTCTACTAAAATTGAAAATATACTTACTGACAACAGACAATTTGTAGATGGACTTAATTTTGTAAATATTTTTAAACTTCTTTCTTCTTTAGTTGATTCTAAATCAGAAGAAGAAAAACTTAGTATTCTCCCAAGTGAAGCTCTTCCTCTTATTTTAGAGGAAAATTTTTTTACTGATGTTCTTAATCTAGAATTTTTTGAGGTAAATGATTTTTTATTACAATTAGATCTCGATCAAGAAATTAAGCAGCTCATAATAAAAAAGAATCAATTTCTGTTAATAGATTACTTATTAAATAAATCAGATATATATAAAGAACTAAGAGTTGAATGAGAAACTCTATTTTTGTCTCCTTCTTAATATCATTTAGCTCCTTTTCACAATCAGAAAATCAAAAGATAATTAATGGTGTCGTTTATAATGATAACTCATATTCAATTGAGGGTATACATGTTTTAAATATTACATCTGATGAAGCTACAATCACTGATTCTGAGGGAAATTTTAAAATTTTAACAAATATTAATGATGAGCTTATATTTTCAGGTATTCAATTTAAAAGAAAAAAAATAACTGTAGATCAAGATATTTTTGATTCAGTATCATTAACAATTTACTTGGAGGAGTTTGTAAATGAATTAGATGAGGTAATATTAAACTCAAGTGGTTTATCTGGAAGCCTTTTAAATGATCTTCAAAATTCAGGTATAATAAAAAACTTAAACTTTGATGATTTAGGTATACCTGGATTTACAGGTATTAGAAAAGAGAATATTCCATCTAATTCACAATTAGTAAAGGAAGTTTTACTAGCACCATTAGTAGGCGGTGTAGATATAGAGAGGATGTATAATTGGATATCAGGATACTATAAACAAAAGAGAAAAGAAATTGAATTTAAAAATGATTTCAATATAATAGATCAAATTATAAAATTTTATGGCCTTAGATTTTTTATTGATGAGTTTGAGCTTGAAGAAATTGCTATTCATGATTTTGTAACATCTACATTCCAAAACTTCCCTATTGAAGAAGACTTCAAAATGGGAAATTACACAATAGTAATAGAATATTTTAAAAAAAATTTTAAGAGGTTGAATTTATGATTAGTTTTGATACTATGATTTTATTCATTAGCGGGGCAGAGTTAGTTTTTGTCTTTTTTATTGTTTTATTAGTATTTGGAGCAGATAAAATTCCTTCAATTGCTAAAGGATTGGCAAAAGGTATGACCCAAATAAGGCAAGCTACAAACGAAATAAAAACAGAAATATCAAAAAATACTGATATGAAAAATACTACAGAATCTGTGACTAAAGATTTAAAGGATAGTGTCAGTGATATCAAAAAAGATTTTGATGATCTCAAAGACTCAATAAAAAGAGATTTAAATTAATCTTGAGATAGAAAGACCATCTCTGAGAGGGAGAATTATAGTTTCAAACCTTTCATCTTTACTTAAAAGGTTATTAAATTTTTTTAAAGTATTTGTCTCTTGGTCACCATCACTTTCCTCAACTACTTTGCCCGACCACAATACATTATCAGATATTATTATACCATTTGGATTTAATTTCTTTGATACTATTTCAAAGTATTTTATATAATTTTCTTTATCAGCGTCAATAAAGATAAGATCAAAATTTTCATCAAGATCCATTAATATTTCAGTTGCTCTTCCAGTAAGTTGAACTATTCTATCTCTATTCCCACTTTCTTCAAAGTATTTGTTTTGAATATTAATAAGTTCTTCATTCCTGTCAATAGTGAAAATTTTTCCATTAGTTGCTAAACCCTCTGCAAGACATATAGTGCCATATCCAGTATATGTTCCTATTTCAAGTATATGAAACGGTGATTTAATTTTAGATATTAAACTTAAAAACCTCCCTTGTAGATGACCACTCAACATTCTTGGTTGAAGAATTTTTTGATGCGTCTCCTTATTTAGTTTTGATAAAATTTCTGGTTCTTTATCAGAGTTTTGCGAGAGGTATTCAGCTATTTTTTCAGAGATAAAGTCCATTTATTCTTTAGGTCTTTGATACTCAAATCTATTTAACAAACTTGGTAGTGCATATCCATCACAACCATTAACTGTAACAACATTCCCTTTATCTAATTGAAGAAATCCTGAATCACTTATTAGATTTTCATTGAAATATAGTTCTTCAATAGAAGCAACTACAAGTATTGTCCCATTTTCTTCAATATTATATTCATTAAGGTATTTACAAACTAACTGAACGGGTGAGCCTTTTACAAAAGGTGCTTTGCATCCATCTTTATATTCCTGCTCAAGATTAGTCTTATCAAATTCAGAAATTTCTTCTGGATACTTTGCACTTGTATGATGAGCATCATTTATAATGTCACTAACTATATGGTTAACTGTAAACAATTTAGTTTCCTTAATATTCTTAAATGTGTTTCTAGGAACGGTTGTCGGTCTTAAAATATATCCAAGCATTGCAGGATTACTACCTAAATGTGTAATTGAACTAAAGACAGCTACATTTTCAACACCTTCTCTTGAGATACTGCCAATAAGATTAGCAGATTTATATCCCGTACATGAATTTATGAGATTGATTCTATAAAATTTCTGTAAGTCGTCAAAGTCCTTTTTAGATAAATGTTTCATTAATCAAAAGTATAAAGAAATCTTTTAAATTTGTAAGTGAATATAGATAAGGTGAAAATTTATGTAATTACTAAAAAATAAATATCTTGAGCTTATTAAAAAATCCAAATATGAAAAGTTTTTTAAAATTAATTACAGTATTCTTTCTTGTTCTATCATGCAATAATTCAAGAAACATTCAGCAATATTCAATAGAGACTCTTATGTCAAATAACAGAAGCTCAGGTGGATATTTTTCAAAAGACGCAGACAAATTAATTTACAGTTCAGATAAATCTGGAATATTTAATATTTACGAAGTTGATTTAAGTACTAATGAAGAAACTCAGTTAACAGACTCAAATGAGGAGTCATTTTTTGTAAGAGGTTACTCACCAAATACTGGTGAGGTTATATACTCAGCAGATAAAGGGGGTAATGAAAATTCTCATATTTATTTAATTAGGAAAGGGAATAGTATAGACTTAACCCCAGGTGAAAATACAAAAGCATCATTTGTTGGCTGGACAAAAGATGAACTAGGGATGTATGTTGTTTCAAATTCTAGAGATCCAAGGTTCTTTGACTTATACAAGATAGACATTGCAACACTTAACTCGGAAATGGTTTTTAAAAATGATATTGGATATAACCTTAACAGTATTTCTAATAATGATAATTACCTAGTTTTAAGTTTAAACCTTTCTAGGAGTGAGCAAAAATTATTTTTATATGATGTTAAAAGTAATCAACAAGTTGAAATTTCAAATCAAGCTGCTAATTTCTCAGGACAAAATTTTGATAAAAATGATGAAAACTACTTTTATACTACTAACTATGATAGTGAGTTTTATTATTTGATGTCATATAATTTAAAAAATGGTGAAAGAAGTATTGAATATAAAACAAATTGGGACGTTGCATTTAGTTATCTTTCAAAAAACAATTCATATAGGGTAATAGCTGTCAATGAAGATGCTCAAAATAAGCTTACTATTAAAAATATGAACGATCAATCTGACCTAAATTTAATTGGCTTTGAAAATATGAATATAAATAGTGTTGGTTTTTCTGAAGATGAGAAATTATTAAGAGTTTCTGCTGGAAGCCCAAATAGTCCAGGAGATATTTATACCTATGAATTATCAACTAATAAACTAAATAAAATTACCTCAAATTTAAATTCAAATGTAAACCCTAAAGATCTTGTAAATGCAGAATTAATTAGATATGAATCGTTTGATGGATTAGAGATTCCAGCTATACTTTATAAGCCTCACTCTGCCAATAAAAAAAATAAAGTACCAGCATTGGTTTGGGTTCACGGAGGCCCTGGTGGACAATCACGTGTCGGGTACCGCGCTTTAATTCAATATATCGTTAATCATGGATATGCTATTCTTGCAGTAAATAATAGAGGGAGTAGTGGATATGGAAAAACATTTTATTCGCTAGATGATCTGAATCATGGTGAGGATGATCTCCAAGATTGTGTATGGGGTAAAAAATGGCTTCAGGATCAAGATTATATTAACCCTGATAAAATAGGAATAATTGGTGGAAGTTATGGTGGGTTTATGACAATGGCAGCTATGACTTTTAAACCCGAAGAATTCAAAGTTGGTGTAAATATTTATGGAGTAACTAATTGGATTAGAACGTTAAGATCAATTCCAGCATATTGGGAATCAACAAGAAAATCTCTGTATAAAGAAATGGGAGACCCATATTCAAAAGACTCCTTGAGGCTCTATAATATTTCTCCTTTGTTTCATGCAAAAAATATAAAAAATCCAGTTATGGTTCTTCAAGGGGCAAATGATCCAAGAGTTTTACAAATTGAATCAGATGAGATGGTTCAAGAGGCAAGAGATGCTGGTGCATATGTTGAATATGTTTTATTTGAAGATGCAGGTCACGGATTTATAAAAAAAGAACAGCAAATTGAGGGTAATGAGAAGATTTTAACTTTTCTTGAAAATTATCTTAAATAAATACATTTAGATTTGCACTAAAGGGTGATTAGCTCAGTTGGTTTAGAGCACTACCTTGACAGGGTAGGGGTCACTGGTTCGAATCCAGTATCACCCACTATGACAAAAAAAATATTTTTAATACCGATAGTCACACTGGGAATTATTTTTATTGTTCTTGGATTTAGATGGATGCTGGTTGATGAGCCTTGGATGCTTGATAAAGTTGCAAATGAGGAAAGACTTAATATGACCTTCGATCAACTATTCAGTGAAGAAATTAATGAAACTCTACCAGGTTACCTCAAGCAAATCTATCGTTTCTTTGGTCTTTGGGTTTCTATAATAGGTCTTTTTATAGTTTCCTTTGCTAAAACAAAGTTTATTGAAAGTAAAGCCTTTGCAAAAAACTTATTGATTTGTATTGGGATAATGGTAATATCTACTCAAGCTATGGCATATTTTCTCATCCCTAGCTCACCTTTTATTTATCTTGGGTGGGGAAGTATCCTTTTATATTTAGTCTCACTATGGGGCTTTAGAAAAATTTCTTAAAAAGGAAGATTACCCAAATCTATATTACCACCTGTAATAACAACTCCAATTTTTTTTCCTTTAAACTCATCTTTATTTTTTAAGATTCCAGCTAGTGGAAGTGAACAAGAAGGTTCACATATTATCTTAAGGCGTTGCCAAATTAATTTCATTGAATCAATTATCTCATCTTCTGTAATTCTTATAATTTTCTTTACTTCATTAAGAATAATAGGGAAATTTTTATCTCCAAGCTGAGTTCTTAAACCGTCAGCAATAGTATTCGTAGTAATATTAGTCTCAATTTTACCACTTATTAAAGATCTGTAGGCATCATCTACTTCAAAAGGTTCTGTCCCAACAACTGTGCAATTATCTCCGAAATATTTTGCTGATAATGCGCTTCCAGCTATAAGACCACCTCCACCTATTGGAACCAATATATGATCAAAAGAACCATATTGTTCTATAAGCTCTTTAGTTGCAGTACCTTGACCTAGTATAACATCTATATTATTGGATGGATGAATAAAAGTAGCACTCTTAGAATGTACTATATCTTTTGCTGCAGCTTCTCTAGCCACAAGATTTGGTTCACATTCAATTAATTCCCCGCCATAACCTTTAACAGCCTCTTTTTTAATTTTAGGAGCATTTGAAGGCATAACTATATAAGCTTTTATTCCAATTTGTTTTGCAGCTAGTGAAATTGCCTGAGCATGATTCCCAGAAGAGTGAGTAACAACACCGTTACTTTTCTGTTTATTAGAAAGTCTATGAATTGCATTTGCTGCTCCTCTCATTTTAAATGCACCCATTTTTTGAAAATTTTCACATTTAAAATAAACTTCAGCACCTGTTATTTCATTTATGTAACTTGATGTTAAGACAGGAGTGTTATGAATAAATGGTTTAATACGATTATGACAATCTATTAAATCTAATTTTTTTATTTCCATTTTATATTACAACCAATACTTGGTTTCTGTAGATCATTATTTTCAATACCATTTATGAGACAATCAATTGCATTTTTAATATCATTCCCATTGGATTCAATTTCGTTACCCGGTCTCGAATCATCAAGTTGTCCTCTGTAAACTAACCTTAGGTTGTCATCATATAGATAAAAATCGGGAGTGCATGCTGCATCATATGCTTTAGCTACTTCTTGACTCTCATCGTATAAATAAGGAAAATTAAAATCGTTTTCAATAGTATTTATTTTCATTTTTTCAGGACTATCCTCAGGATAATTAATGACATCATTACTAGAGATAGCAATAAATTTTATTTCATCACTTTGGTATTCTTTAGACAATTTACTTATTGTTGGGTTTACATGCTTAACGTATGGACAGTGATTACATATAAACATTATTACTGTTCCGATAGTCCCTTTATTTTCTTTTAAAGAAAAACTCGAATCAGATGTTACATCAATTAGATTAAAATCAGGAGCAATAGATCCAAGAGAAATCATATTTGAAGGAGTTCTTGCCATAGTTTATATTTTATTAAATTTAATACTTAATTATAAATCATACACAATGAAAAAATATATATTATTAATTACAATCTTATTTGCATCATGTACTGAACCAAATCAAGAGCCAAAAACTGCAGGTTACTTCATTCAAGATGAAGAGGAATCTTATATGATTGGGTCAGATGAAACCACAGATTTTGTAAAAAAATGGGCTGAGTCTCATAATGAAAGAGATATGGAATCAATTTTATCCATGGAAAAAACTGATATTCATATAGAGCTTCCAGATGGAACAGTAATTGATGGTCATGATGAACATTCTAAAGTCCTTGAATCATTTTTTGCTAATAATGTGACTTGGGAACCATATTGGATATTACCATACACCTCTGTTAAAGCACAAAAAACATGGGTAATTGCAGGTTTTGCATTAAGATCTAATGTAAATGGTGAAGAAAATGTAATATTTCATATGGGAGACATACAACTAGAAGATGGTCTAATCAGTAGAATTTATGTCTATGAAAATCAAAGACCAAACTCAAATAACTAATAATTATATTTAGTTGATATGGATAGTATCTATTGGATAGTTTACATATATTTATATTATAACCAATAATTATAAAAATGAAAAAATATATTTTATTATTAGCAATTTTACTTGCATCATGTGAAATGCCAGTTGAAGAGCCAAAAGGCTCAGGATATTGGATAGCAGAAGATGGTAACGAAAAATTTGTTAACGCTTCAGACGATTATACTGATATATTCAAAGCATGGGTTGAAGCTCATAACGAGAAAGATATTGATAAAGTTTTATCATACGAGACTGATGATGTTATCCTTGAGTTACCTGATGGAACATCCATAGAGGGAAAGGAAGCTCATAGTCAAGGTCTTGAAAACTATTTTACTCTTGATCCTGAGCTTAATATGTATTGGGCATTGCCATATGTAGGAGTTAACAATGCTGAGGTATGGATAATTGCAGGTTCTGTTGAGGATACTAATACTGAAGAAGGCAAACAATCACGATTACTAATGGTTGACGCTCAATTTACAGAGGATAAACTTTCCAGAATAATATTTTATGAGAAGGCAAGACCTTCATCTCAGAATTAAAATATAAATTGGATTTATTCTTACTAATTATAGGGTTCCTATTATGCTTAATTGGAATAGTTGGAAGCTTTATACCAATAATACCTGGCCCAGTAACTGCTTGGCTAGGTATTTTACTTTTAAATTTAACGTCAGTAGTTGAATTTAACTTAAACTTTGTTTTAATAACTCTAACCGTAGCAATATCTGTTGGAATCTTAGACTATATTATTCCAATATTAGGTGTAAAAAAGTTAGGTGGAACTAGATCTGGCCAAATTGGAACTACTGTCGGTTTAATTGTAGCTCTAATAATCTTAGGACCTATAGGTATTATTATTGGCCCATTTTTGGGAGCATTATTAGGTGAAATGTCAGCAAAAAAATCCTTTCAGGATTCGATAAAACCAGCCTTTGGATCATTTGTTGGTGTAATTGCAGGAAGTGTTATCAAATTTTTAATCAGTCTAAGTTTCTTATTTTTTTATTTTGATATATTTTGGGGATATCGCGAGAGTTTCTTTAAAATAATTTCCTAAATTGAATTGACCAATTAAAAATTACATTGAAAAAATTTGAAAAAACCTTTTTTGCATCATGGACAGATTTGGATCCTAACTGGCATGTTGCAAATCATGCATACATTAAATATGCAGCTGATACTAGGGTGTCTTTTTTTTCTTTTATTAAACTGAATAAAGATGTTTTTGAAAACTTTAAAATTGGACCAGTATTGTTCTATGAACATATACACTACTACAAGGAAATTTTAATGGAGGTTGAATTTAGAATTAATATTGAGATAAATGGATATAGTGAAGATGGAAGATTCTTTTCGATGTTTCAAAATTTTTATGATAATGCTGGAAATCATCTTGCTCATCTTGATCTTGCTTTCGGCTTTATAAATACAGATACAAGGAAACTGACATCAATGCCAGAGGAATCGTTTGAAATTTTTAAAAACTGTTCTAAATCAGATTCTTTTAAAATACTAACTAAGGCAGATATGAGAAAGCATGGAAAATATCCAGAAAATATCATTAATGAGCAGTAATAATGAAGTATTGTTATTTGTTATGTTTCTAATTTAAATTGATAATTTAACGTAAAATGAAAATAAAATGAAGGAAAAATACTGGAAAAAAAATATTTTGTATTTAAGAATTCTTTTGACCATTTGGTTTATTTCATCTTTTGGATTTGGGATCTTATTTGCAGAAAATCTTAACTCAATTTTTTTAGGAGGCTTTCCTCTTGGATTTTGGTTTGCACAACAGGGCTCAATCTACATATTTGTAATATTAATATTCATATATGTCTATTTAATGAACAAATTAGATAAAGAACACAATTTAGAGGAATAATATGGATGCGCAATTTTGGACATATTCACTCGTTGGTGTAACATTTTCGCTTTATATCGGAATAGCAATTTGGTCTAGAGCTCAAAGTACTAAGGAATTTTATGTTGCGGGTGGAGGTATACATCCAATTATAAATGGTATGGCAACTGCTGCTGATTGGATGTCTGCTGCTTCTTTTATATCTATGGCCGGAATCATTTCATTTCTTGGTTATGGGGGTTCACAATACTTGATGGGTTGGACAGGTGGATATGTGTTATTAGCACTATGTTTAGCCCCATACCTTAGAAAATTTGGAAAGTTTACTGTTCCTGATTTCATAGGCGAAAGATATTATTCCCAAACTGCAAGAACAGTCGCATTAATTTGTGCAATCTTTGTCTCATTTACATATGTTGTTGGCCAAATGAAGGGTGTAGGTGTTGCATTTTCAAGGTTTTTAGAGATACCATATGACTTAGGAGTTATTATTGGCATTGGTATTGTTTTTTTCTATGCTGTACTTGGAGGAATGAAGGGAATTACATATACTCAAGTTGCACAGTATTGTGTTTTAATATTTGCATTTACTGTACCAGCAATATTCATATCCCTTCAGGCCACTGGAAATCCAATACCTCAAATCGGGTTTGGAAGTAAAACATTAGATGGAGTATATCTATTAGAAAATTTAAATCAACTATCCGTAGATCTCGGATTTGAAAAGTATACAGATATTAACAAGACAACTCTAATAAATGTATTTTTTATTACAGCAGCTCTTATGTTTGGAACAGCAGGTCTTCCACATGTAATTGTTAGATTTTTTACTGTACCAAAAGTTAGAGATGCAAGAATCTCTGCAGGATGGGCTTTATTATTTATATCATTACTTTACACAACTGCTCCAGCAGTTGCTGCATTTGCTAAAGTGAATTTGATTAATACAGTATCAAACGCTAAATATGCAGAAATGCCTCAATGGTTCAAGAATTGGGAGAACACTGGACTTCTTGAATTTGATGATAAAAATGCAGATGGTGTTATTCAATATGTTGCAGATACTCAAGTTAATGAGTTAACTATTGATAGAGATATTATGGTCTTAGCAAATCCAGAAATTGCTAATTTACCTGCATGGGTAATTGGATTAATAGTTGCAGGGGGATTAGCTGCTGCACTTTCAACAGCTGCTGGTTTACTTCTTGTAATTTCAACATCTATCTCACACGATCTTTTGAAAAAAAATATCAATCCAAACATTTCTGAAAAAGGAGAATTATGGGCTGCAAGAATCTCTATTGCAGTAGCAGTAGTTGCTGCAGGTCTTGCTGGGTTAAACCCACCAGGTTTTGTTGCAGAGGTTGTTGCACTAGCATTTGGTTTGGCGGCTTCATCTTTTTTTCCTGCTATTATTTTAGGGATTTTTGATAAAAAGATGAATAAAGAGGGAGCTTTATCTGGAATGGTAATAGGAATAGTTTTTACAGCAATATATATATTCTATTTCAAGCCTCAACTAGGTGGCCCGGGCTTACCAGAAAATTATTTATTTGGAATATCTCCTGAAGGTATTGGTACAATTGGTATGATTATTAACTTTATAGTATCTTTAATTGTGTCAAGAATTACAAGACCAACACCAAATAAAATTAAAGATTTAGTTGAAAGTATAAGATACCCTAAATAGACATGCAAAGAATTACTAGTCTTTCCGAATATTTTAAAAAATATGAACAAAGTGAAAAAGATCCTGAAAAATTTTGGTCAGAGATAGCTGACACTTTCATATGGAAAAAAAAGTGGGATAAGGTATTAGATTGGGATTTTGAGAGTGTAGATATTAAGTGGTTTAAAAATGCAAAGCTTAATATAACTGAAAACATTTTTGAAAGGAATTTAAAAGATCGTGGTGATAAAACAGCAATTATATGGGAACCAAATGATCCAAATGAGCCCTCAATTCATTTAACATATAATGAGCTTTATGGAGAAACTTGTAAGTTTTCAAATGCTCTAAGAGATAAAGGAGTTAAAAAAGGAGATAGAGTAATTATATACATGCCAATGGTACCTGAAGCAGCAATTGCAATGTTGGCATGTGCAAGAGTTGGTGCTGTTCACTCTGTTGTTTTTGCAGGTTTTTCATCTATCTCTCTTGCCGATAGAATAAATGACTGTCAAGCAAAAATGATACTAACTTCTGATGGTAATTTCAGGGGTAATAAAACTATTCCTGTTAAACCTGTTGTTGATGAGGCACTTGAAAAGTGTTCAACAATTGAGAGTGTCATTGTATTAGAAAGAACAAAACAAAAAGTTGATATGACAGAGGGGAGAGACTATTGGTGGCATGATTGTATTAATGGTATTTCCTCACAATGTGTTCCTGAGATTTTAGATTCAGAGGACATGTTGTTTATATTATATACTTCTGGATCAACAGGAAAACCTAAAGGCGTTGTTCATTCCTCTGCTGGATATATGGTATATTCTGCATATACATTCCTCAATGTATTTCAATATGATGAAAATGATATTTATTGGTGTACTGCAGATGTTGGTTGGATAACTGGTCACTCATATATAGTATATGGACCTCTACTTTGCGGTGCTACCTCAGTAATGTTTGAAGGTGTTCCAACATTTCCTAATGTGAGTAGGTTCTGGGATGTTGTTGATAAATATAAAGTCAATCAATTCTACACTGCTCCTACTGCAATTAGAGCACTTCAAGCTCATGGACTAGAACCTTTAAAAAATAATTCTTTAGATTCTTTAAATGTAATAGGATCTGTAGGAGAACCAATTAATGAGGAAGCTTGGCATTGGTATCATGATAATATTGGAAAAGGAAATTGTCCTTTAGTCGATACATGGTGGCAGACTGAAACAGGTGGTATAATGATTTCTGCACTTGCTGGAATTACTCCAAATAAACCAGCTCATGCATCTCTTCCTCTGCCTGGAATTCAACCTGTAATTGTTGATTCGGATGGGAACGAATTAATTGGTAATAATGTTCAAGGTAATCTATGTGTTAAATTTCCATGGCCATCAATATTAAGAACTACTTATGGAGATCACCAGAGATGTATAAATACTTACTTCTCCCATTATAAGGGTATGTATTTTACTGGAGATGGAGTAAAAAGAGATCACGATGGGTACTTGAGAATCCTTGGAAGAGTTGACGATGTAATAAATGTCTCGGGGCACAGAATGGGAACTGCAGAGGTTGAAAATGCAATAAACGAACATGAGGAAGTAATTGAATCTGCTGTTGTTGGCTATCCTCATGAGATTAAGGGTGAAGGAATATATGCATATGTTATAGTTAATTCTAAATCATCAGATGATTTAATTAAAAAAGAAATTACAGATGTTGTAAGAAGAGTTATTGGGCCTATTGCAAAACCAGATAAAATTCAAATTGTAAGTGGTTTACCAAAGACAAGATCGGGTAAAATAATGAGAAGGATATTAAGGAAAGTCGCAAGTAATGATTTTGATAATTTAGGTGATACTTCAACCTTACTTAACCCAGATGTTGTTGATGAAATTATTAAAGGTTCTAGTAATTAAGTAACTTTTCTAAGCCAATTCCTCTTGACCCTTTAATCAATATATTCATTGAATGAAGATCATTCAATTTTATTGCTTTAGACATTTCATCTAAAGATTTGAACTTTTCAATATGTGCTTCTTTAATTTCACAATTGAAAAAAATATTACCAATGAGATAAACTTTTTTATAATTTTTATTATCAATTAAGTCAACAACATCTTGATGCTCTTTTTCAGAGTGTTCTCCTAGTTCAAACATATCACCAAGAACTAATACTTTATTTGATATTACTTCTTTATCAAAATTAGATATTGCGGCTTTTATACTAGTTGGGTTAGCATTATATGCATCTAGATAGATTTTATTAGAACCAAATTGAATTATTTCTGATCTATTAGAATCATTTTTAAATATATCAAGACCTTTTTGAATTTCATCATTTGTCAAATCAAGAAATTTACCTATTGATACACTTGATGCTATATTAGAGAAATTATAGTCTCCATAAATACTTGATCTAAATTCATAATCTTCACTTTTTAGAATTAATTGATTATCCCTTTTAATATAGTTAAATGTATATTCTGAATCTTGATTTTCACCAAAAGTCACTGCCAAATCTCCTTTACAATTTTCAATCTGTAGTTTATCATCATTATTCAAAATTATATGACCATAATTTTGAGTTAAGTAGTCAAACATTTCAGTTTTTCCTTTAATTACTCCTTCAAATCCACCAAAACCTTCTAGATGGGCTTTACCGTAGTTTGTAATTAATCCAATATCTGGCATTGCAATTTCACATAGACTTTCTATCTCTCCTATATGATTTGCTCCCATCTCAATAATTGCAATATCAACATCTTTATTTATATCGAAAAGAGAAATAGGAACTCCGATATGATTATTTAAATTACCCTTTGTTTTTATTACATTATACTTTTGAGAAAGTATTGAATAAATTAGATTCTTAGTGGTTGTTTTTCCGTTACTTCCAGTAACTCCAATTATTTTTGTATCATATTGAGACCTATGATAACTACTTAATTTCTGAAGAGCTATTAGTGAGTCTTCAACATATATAAGATTTGGATTTTTATCTAAAATACTTTTATCATCAATTATACTATAACAAGCACCTTTATCTAATGCTTCCAAAGCAAAATGATTTCCATTAAAATTTTCACCTTTTAATGAAAAAAAAATTTGATCACTGATAAGATTTCTTGTATCAATTGAAACTCCGCTTGATGAGGTAAATAATGAATATAATTTTTTCGTGTCCAATCTAATTTTATTGCAATATACTAAAGAAATGAGTATTTTTGCTTCGTCTTAGACTAACAGACTTCAACTCATTTATATGAAAAAAATAACAGAAAAGACTTATTTGGATTGGTATGAAAATATGCTTTTATGGAGAAAGTTTGAAGATAAACTTGCTGCAAAATATATTCAGCAAAAGATTCGAGGGTTCCTCCATCTTTATAATGGTCAAGAAGCTGTTCTAGCTGGATGTCTTCACTCAATAGATCCAAAGAAAGATCGTATGATAAGCTCATACAGGAGTCATGTGCATGCTATTGGACTTGGAGAAGATCCAAAGTTTGTAATGGCTGAGCTATTCGGAAAAGCTACGGGTACTTCAGGTGGATTGGGTGGTTCTATGCATATTTTTTCAAAAAAATATAATTTCTTTGGTGGACATGGAATTGTTGGTGGACAAATACCTTTAGGTACAGGAATTGCCTTTGGAGATAAGTATTTTAAAAGAGATAGTGTTACATTATGTTTTCTAGGTGATGGTGCAATTCGTCAAGGTGCATTTCATGAATCTATCAATCTCGCTGCTTTATGGAAACTTCCTGTTATATACATTGTTGAAAATAACGGATATGCAATGGGAACATCTGTGGCAAGAACTACAAGCCAAGAAGATTTATGGAAACTGGGTGAGCCATATGAAATGCCTTCAATGCCTATTGATGGGATGGATCCTGTAAAAGTAGCAGAAGCTATAGATGAGTGTGTTAAACATGCAAGGTCAGGTAAAGGGCCTTCTTTACTAGACGTTAAGACTTATAGATATAGAGGACATTCAATGTCTGATGCTCAACAATATAGAACTAAAGAGGAAGTTGAAGAGTATAGAAAAATCGACCCTATCACTCAAGTTGAAAAAATTATTCTTTCAAAGAAGTATGGAACAAAATCTGATATTGAAAAAATAGATAAAAAAGTAAAGAATATTATTACAAAATGTGAAGAATTCTCAGAATCCTCACCTTTCCCTGATAAGTCTATTATGTACGATGTTGTATATGAGCAAAAAGATTATCCTTTTATTAAACATAAAATAGATTAATATGGCTGAAGTTATAAACATGCCAAGATTGAGCGATACCATGGAAGAGGGAACTCTTGCTAAGTGGTTCAAAAAAGTGGGGGATTCAGTAAAAGAGGGTGAAATTCTAGCTGAAATTGAAACAGATAAGGCTACTATGGAGTTTGAGTCTTTTCATGATGGTGTTCTACTCCATATTGGAATTGATGAAGGCTCAACTGCACCTGTTGATAGTATAATAGCTGTTATTGGATCAAAGGGTGAAGATATTTCATCAATTATTAAAGGCAGTAATACAGCCAACGAGGAGCCAAAACCAGAGGTAAAGGAAGAGCCAAAACCAGAGGTAAAGGAAGAGCCAAAACCAGAGGTAAAGGAGGAGCCAAAACCAGAGGTTAAGGAGGAGGTTAAATCAGCTATAGCTACTAATGAATCAGCTGATAGGTTCTTAATATCTCCACTTGCTAGAAAGTTAGCAAATGAAAAAGGAATTGATATTAAATCAATTAAAGGTTCAGGAGATAATGGTAGAATTATAAAGAGAGATATTGATTCATATAAGTCTTCAGATTATTCTCAATTTATTCAACCAAGACCAAGTGTTAGAGAATCATCTAATGAGTTTCAAAACTCTAGTATGAGAAAAGCTATTGCAAAGAGATTATCAGACTCTAAGTTTTCTGCACCTCATTATTATCTAAATATAGAGTGTGATATGGATAATATGATCTCTTTCAGAAATCAATTTATTAATACTCAAAATATAAAAATTTCATTTAATGATATTATTGCTAAAGCTGTATCACTTTCATTAGCAAGACATCCAAAGGTAAATTCTAGATGGTATGATGATAAAATTGTTTTTTATGATCATGTTCATTTAGGAGTAGCTGTTGCAGTTGATGATGGTCTAATTGTCCCAGTTGTTAAATATGCAAATTCTAAAGACTTGCCCGAAATTAATACAGAGATCAAAGATTTTGCTGTGCGTGCAAAAAATAAAAAATTAACTCCTGCTGAGATTGAGGGAAGTACTTTTACAATTTCAAATCTAGGTATGTTTGGAATTGAAAGTTTTACTTCTATAATAAATCAACCTAATTCTGCTATACTTTCTATAGGAGCAATCATTGAGAAACCTATTGTAAGAAACGGTGATATAGTAATTGGAAACACAATGAAATTAACTTTAGCATGTGATCATAGAACTGTTGATGGTGCTACAGGTTCACTATTCTTAAAAACTCTAAAAGAGTATATTGAAAACCCAGTCTCAATTTTAATTTAATGAAGACTATTGTAGTAACTGGAACTAGCTCTGGCATTGGACATCAAATATGCATTCAAGCTGCAAAAATGAATTTTCATGTAATATCGGTTTCAAGAAATATTGAGCCACTGAAAGATATAGGTGGTATTGAATCATTCGCAATAGACATTACAAATAAAGATTCTGTTGATGAGTTTATTGCAAATCTGAAAAGTAGAAAAATTAAAATCGATATTTTGATTAATAATGCTGGGTATCTTGTGAGTGAGTTATTTGGTGATACCACGTATGAATCTTTTAAAAAAACATTTGATGTAAATGTTTTTGGGCTTGCAGAAATTACTAGATCCCTGATCCCAATAATTAATTCAGATGGACATGTTATTAACATAAGTAGTATTGGAGGTGTTAATGGATCTAAGAAGTTTCCTGGCTTATCAGCATACTCTAGCAGTAAAGCAGCTGTAATAGCTTTAACTGAGGTGTTAGCTGAAGAACATCAAAATGGACCATCATTTAATGTTCTAGCTTTAGGTGCTGTTCAAACAAAAATGTTAAAAGAGGCATTTCCAGATTACAATGTAGAAACAAAGCCAGAAGAAATGGCTAAGTATATACTTGATTTTGCCATTAATGGTAATAAATTATTTAATGGTAAATTAATTTCTGTATCAAATTCTAATCCTTAAGATTTATTTTTTCTGAGAAAGTTTAACTTTTTTAAATAATTCTGAAGAATAAACAAAATCGTTTATCAATTTATCATCCGTATTTAATATTTCTTCATTATTGCCTTCCCATATTTTTTTCCCCTCAACTAAGAAGATAATTTTATCCCCAATTTCCATTACTGAATTCATATCATGAGTATTAATAATAGTAGTAATATCATACTCAACGGTAATCTCTTGAATCAACTTATCAATTATAATTGCAGTTTTAGGATCTAAACCTGAATTTGGTTCATCACAAAAAAGATACTTTGGATTAAGTACAATTGCTCTAGCAATTGCAACTCTTTTCTTCATACCACCTGATATTTCTGAGGGAAACTTATTATCAACATCCTTTAGATCTACGCGATAAATTACTTCTCTAGCCCTTTCAATCATTTTTGATTGAGACATATTTGAAAACATCCTTAAAGGAAATATAATATTATCTAGAACAGACATAGAATCAAATAATGCACTACCCTGAAAAACCATCCCCATCTGTTTTCTTAAATCTGAAACCTCGGAAATCTCATCTTTATTAAACTTTTTTCCATCGTACAGAATATCCCCGTTATCAACTTCATGAAGACCAAGAAGACATTTCATTAGAACAGTTTTACCTGATCCACTTTGACCAATGATTAGATTAGTTTTTCCTTTATCAAAAGTTGCTGATATATCTTCAATAATTTTATGACTATTAAAAGATTTCGATATTTTATTTATCTCTATCATTATGCCAAAAGAAGTTGAGTTACAATAAAGTTAATAATGATAATAACACTACTTGTCCAAACAAATGAAATATTACTGGCTTTACCTACTTCAAGTGCACCACCCTTCATGAAAAATCCATGATATGAGGGAATAGTTGCTAGTACAAATGCAAATAAAATTGTTTTGATGTAAGTATAGATGATATGAAATACTTTAAAGTCAAGTTGGATCCCTTGAATGAAATCAAAGCTTGTTGAGAAACCAGCATAGACACTTGCAATATATCCACCAAGTATACCTAAAAACATTGCTAAAGTAATTAAAAAGGGATAAAGTAATAATGATATAATTTTAGGAAAAATAAGATAATTAAATGAGTTAATACCCATAACTTCCAAAGCATCAATCTGTTCAGTTACTCTCATTGTTCCAATACTTGACGTAATAAATGAGCCAACTTTACCAGCCATTATTATGGAAATAAGGGTTGGTGCGAACTCCAAAATGACAGATTGCCTTGTTGCAAATCCTATAAGATTACCAGGAAGTAACGGATTTTCAATAGCTAAAGCTGTTTGAATTGCTACAACCCCGCCAATTAGAAAGGACATAAAAGCAACAATACCAATTGATCCTAATATTAAATCCTCAATTTCTTGAAAAATCAATTTTTTAAGTACACTCCACTTGGTAAATTTTGAGAAAGTATACTTTATCATTAAGAAGTATCTACCAATATGAAAAAAAATTCTCATAAGGTTTCTAAACTTTATATGTTATTGCATTAATATTCATTCCTGCACCTACACTAGCAAACATAATAATATCTCCTTTGGAGACCTTATGTCCTTGATAATTAGTTTTTTTAACTAGATCAAAAAGAGTAGGAATAGTTGCAACTGAACTATTTCCAAACTCTTCAATATTCATTGGAAGAATATCTTTGGGTGCAGATGTTTTATATAGTCTGAAGAATCGTTTGATGATAGCCTCATCCATTTTTTTATTTGCCTGATGGATAAATATCTTCTTTAAGTTTTCAATTTTACAATTAGTATTATCAAAACAAGATTTCATTGCTACTGGAACATTTGTAAGAGCAAATTCATATACTTTTCTTCCTTGCATCTTAATAAACTTCTGATCACTTTTTGCTCTTGCTTTAGTGTCATATGAAGTCCCATAAAAGATAAAATCATTTTCACCATCATAAGTAAATGTAGCAGACTTATGAGATAATATTCCACCATCATAAGAATTATCACTTTCTAAAATTATTGCACCTGCTCCATCTGCGTATATCATTGAGTCTCTGTCATTTTCATCTAGTATTCTTGAAAGAGTATCACAACCTATAACTAAACATTTTTTTGCCATACCTGATTTAATAAATGATTTAGCCTGAATAACTCCTTCAACCCATCCTGGACAGCCACAAATAATATCATATGCTACACAATTAGGATTTTTAATTTTCAGCTTTGCCTTAACTTTTGAGGCAATTGATGGTAAGGTGTCTACTTGCCCACTTTTGCATGATATATCTCCTGTATTATGAGCAACAATTATGTAATCAAGTGTCTCCTTATCTAACTTAGAATCCTTTATTGCAACACTAGCAGCTACAGCAGCTAAATCAGAGGAATTTATTTCATCGGGGGCATATCTTCGTTCAACGATACCAGTGATTGATTTAAATTTCTCTATGATTTCATCATTTGAACTTTGAATATTATTCCCATCTAAATCAAGGAATTTATTCTTAAGAAAATCTGAGTTAGTTTTTGTGATATCAGGTATACAGCTTCCTGTCCCAGTTATTCTGTAGTTCATCTTATAAAATTACTTAAATTATTGATAAGTCTCAATAGGTGGGCAGCTACAAATTAAATTTCTATCACCATATGCTTCGTCAACCCTTCTCACTGAGGGCCAGAATTTATTAACTTTCAAGTAATTTTTTGGGAAGGATGCTTCTTCTCTAGAATATTCATAATTCCATTCGCTTGAGGTAAGCATTTTTAATGTGTGAGGGGAATTCCTCAACAACTGTCTGTCTGATTCATCATTCGAGGTAATCTCAGAATAGATCGAATTAAGTGCCTCACAAAATCTGTTTATTTCATTTAAATTTTCGCTTTCAGTTGGTTCAATCATCATAGTTCCAGGCACAGGGAATGAAACAGTTGGTGCATGAAACCCATAGTCTATTAATCTCTTTGCAATATCTACTACTTCAATATTATATTTTTTAAATTCTCTACAATCAATTATAAATTCATGAGCAGATCTTCCATTCTCTCCACTATATAGAATTTTAAAGTTTTTTTCAAGTTTTGTTTTCATATAGTTAGCATTAACAATGGCAATTTCTGTTGAGTTTTTTACACCTAGTTTTCCAAGCATTCTAATGTAGCCGTAAGAAATTAAGCAGACTAATGCTGATCCCCATGGTGCAGATGAAATAGCATCAATATGATGCTTACCACCTGAGGGTATAATTGGATTTGAGGGAAGAAAATCTTTAAGGTGATCAGCAACACAAATTGGGCCAACACCTGGGCCTCCACCTCCGTGTGGTATTGAAAAAGTCTTATGAAGATTCAAATGACATACATCTGCTCCAATTAATTTTGGACTTGTCAATCCAACTTGAGCATTCATATTAGCACCATCCATATAAACTTGTCCACCACTTTGATGAATAAGTTCATTTATGAGCTGAATCTCAGATTCAAATACTCCATGAGTTGATGGATAAGTTATCATTAAGGCAGCCAAATTATTTTTGTGCTCTGTAATTTTTAATTTTAAATCATTAATATCAATATTACCTCTTTCATCAGTTGCAATTACTACAACTTTTAATCCAGCCATAATTGCAGATGCAGGGTTAGTACCATGAGCAGAAGAAGGAATTAAACAAATATTTCTGTGTTCTTCTCCTATTTTATTTAAGTAAGATTTTATAACCATTAATCCGCTATATTCTCCTTGAGCTCCAGAATTAGGTTGAAGAGAAGTAGCTGAAAATCCAGTGATCTCACTTAAATAATTTTCTAACTTACCAATCACTTCATGATATCCTTGAGCTTGACTGATTGGTACAAATGGATGAATACTGTTCCACTCACTCCAGCTAAGAGGAATCATCTCAGAGGCTGCATTAAGTTTCATTGTACATGAACCTAGAGAAATCATAGATTGGGTAAGAGATAGATCTTTGTTTTCAAGAGACTTAATATATCTCATTAAAGAGGTCTCAGAGTGATAAGAATTAAAAACAGGATGAGACAAAATTTCTGATTTTCTATCATTTTCTGTCAAATGTTTATTTGGGAAATCAATATGATTAGATTTCTGCCCACTAAATTCTTCAAAAATTGACACTACTGAGTCAAGGTCTTTTAAATCTGTCTTCTCATTTACAGATATTGATATTTCATTATCTGAATGATAACAAAGATTAATCTCTTTTGATAGAGCAATCTTTTGAATAGATTTAGATTCAGAAATTATTGTAATCGTATCAAAGAATTTAGAATATTTTAGTTCTATACCTAGGGATGAAATTTTATTAAATAAATAAACAGCCTTGTGATGGATTGAGCTAGATATATTTCTAAGTCCCTTTGATCCATGGTAAACAGCATACATGCCAGCCATAACCGCAAGTAAAACTTGAGCAGTACAAATATTTGAGGTTGCCCTATCTCTTTTTATATGCTGTTCTCTAGTTTGTAATGCCATCCTTAGAGCATAGTCACCATCAACATCTTTTGTAACACCAATAATTCTGCCTGGAATATTTCTTTTGTATTTTTCTTTTGTAGCAAAAAAAGCTGCATGAGGCCCACCATAACCGAGAGGAATCCCAAATCTTTGAGTTGTTCCAACTACAACATCAATCTTCTCTGGATTTGGAGGTTCAATAATAACTAAGGACATTAAATCAACAGCCAAGACTGTTTTAAAATCATCATTCTTTATTTCAGACAAAATTTTGTCAATATTTGGTAGGTTCCCATCTTTACCTGGATACTGAATAATGCATCCAAAATAATCGTTTGAATTTATGTTTCCTAAATCATCTATTACAATTTCAATGCCCAAAGGATAAGCTCTTGTATTAATGACTGAAAGAGTTTGAGGAAGAATATTTGAATCAACAAAAAATCTAGAAAGGTTTTCTGATTTTTGATGTCTTGATCTATTATTGTACATCATAATCATGGCTTCAGCAGCAGATGTGCCTTCATCTAGTAAAGAAGCATTTGCAATCTCCATCTTAGTTAGATCACAGACCATCGTCTGAAAATTTAATAATGCCTCAAGTCTACCTTGAGCGATTTCAGGTTGATATGGAGTGTAAGCTGTATACCATCCTGGATTTTCTAAAATATTTCTTTGTATAACTGAAGGAGTAAAAGTGTCATGATAACCTAACCCAATGTATGTTTTAAAATTTTTGTTTAATGATGAAAACTTTTTAATCTCTTTTAAAAATTCCATTTCAGAAATTGCATCAGGAATATTTAAACCAGTTTTTAATCTAATTTTATCAGGAATGGTTTGAGAAAGCAAGTCTTCAATAGAATTAACCCCAATTGTTTTTAGCATTTCATTTAACTCAGAAGTGCTTGGGCCAATATGTCTTCGAGAAAAATTTTCTTTATACATTAAAACTTTTTAGCAAAAATATGTAATATTGAATACTATAATAATAATGTTCATTAAATGTTAAAACTTTTTTTTTATACTCTATTAGTTTTTTTACAAACTCCTATAATACAAGAAATTAACAAAGAGGAAGTACATGTTCTAATACAGAAAAGTAGTATAAATATAATTGACCTTAGAACTAACAAAGAGTTTAGCCAAGGAAGCATAAAAGATTCCTATAATATTGACTTCCAAAAACGAGAATTTATTGATAACCTTAATGCGCTTGATAAAGATAAAGAATATATTATCTATTGTATGTCAGGTAACAGAAGTGAGAAGGCAAGTCTGATTATGAAATCTCTTGGTTTTAAAATCATATATCATTATAAAAAAGGATATAATGATTGGATTAAGGATTAGGATTTTTTCTTGAGGTTTTTGCTGCTCTCAATGACACTATCTTCCAAATCTTTTTTGTAATTTTTTACTTTTTCTGAAATAACTGAATCAAAAGATCCAATTATTTGTGCAGCAAGAATTCCAGCATTTTTTGATCCATTAAGAGCTACTGTTGCAACAGGTACTCCTCCAGGCATCTGTAAAATTGATAAAATTGAATCCCAACCATCAATTGAATTTCTAGACTTGATAGGTACGCCGATTACAGGGAGACTAGTTATTGAGGCAACCATTCCAGGTAAATGAGCTGCACCACCCGCTCCAGCTATAATTACTTTAATTCCATTTTTTTCAGCGTTTGTTGCATATTCAATCATTTTTTTTGGTGTTCTGTGAGCTGATACAATATCATAATCGGTCTCAATACCAAAAGACTTTAAAATATCAATTGCATCCTTCATTATATCGAAGTCAGATTTACTACCCATTATAATTGCTACTTGACTCATTTTTTTGATGTTATTATTACAGTATCTTTTACCTCTTTTGCAATCTTCTTAGCTCTATCTAAATCTTTATTAATAATTGTTACATGGCCCATCTTCCTATTTGGCTTTGATTCAAATTTACCGTAAATATGAGGATTAACACCTTCTATTCCAATAATTTGATCGAAATTTTTATAAACCACTTCACCCTCTGAATCAGAATCTCCCACAAGATTTACCATAACAGAATTTTCTATAATTTTAGTACTTCCAAGAGGTAAATCTAGGATTGATCTTATAAATTGTTCGAACTGACTTGTATAGGAACCTTCAATTGAAAAATGATAACTATTGTGTGGCCTTGGCGCTACCTCATTAACTAGCAGCTCATCCTCACTTGTTAAGAACATTTCTACTGCTATAATTCCAATAATATTATATTTTTCAGAGACTTTAAATGCTAGATTTTCTGCTTTTGATTTAATTTTATCATCAACTTGAGCTGGAGATAGAATATACTCAACTTGATTAGAATTTTTATTAAACTCCATTTCAACTGCGGGATAAACCACTCTTTCTCCAGACTCTCTTGAAGCAACCATAACTGAGATTTCTTTTTTTATATCAATTAACTCCTCAATTATACAATGAGAATTAGTAATCTCTTCTAAAGTTTTGTTATCAATTATTTTCTTTACACCATATCCATCATATCCCATCTTAGATGCTTTCCATATAAATGGAAAGGATATCTCTCCCTTACTTACCTTATTTTTTATTTCATCGCTTCCAGTTAGAACATTAAACGATGAAGTTGGAATTCCGTGATTTTGATAAAAGTTTTTTTGCTTTGACTTATCTTGAATTATTTCAATTACACTGGCTTGCGGATAAACCTTTTTATTTAAAGACTCTAAATATTTTAATGCTTCAACATTAACATTTTCTATCTCAATGGTTATTATGTCTGAAAGCTTTCCAAATTCAACAACAGTTTCATAGTCCATTAAATCACCTTCAAAAAATCTATTACAAAGTTTACTTGAAGGGCATTTTTTATTTGGGTCAAGAACAAAAACATCAAGTCCCCATTTATTTGAAACGTCAAGCACCATTTTACCAAGTTGACCCCCACCTAATATTCCAATTCTCTTTTTTTCAGTAAACATTTGGCAAAAATAAGCATAACTTTAAACACGGTAAAGAATACGAAACATTTTAAATATCTTTGTCTCTATGTTTAATATTGTAATTTTTGGAAAACCAGGATCTGGTAAAGGGACACAGGCTAACTTCCTCAAGGAAAAATATAATTTATATCATATTTCAACTGGAGATCTATTCAGAAAAAATATTAGTAATCAAACCAAGCTAGGTATTGAGGCAAAATATTACTTAGATAATGGAGATCTAGTTCCTGATTCTGTAACAATTAAGATGTTGGAGAATGAAGTTTTATCAAATAAAGAAGTTGATGGATATATATTTGATGGCTTTCCAAGAACCTTAAACCAAGCTGAATCTTTAGATGCCTTTTTAACTTCAATCAATTTAAAGATAAATGCTACAATAGCACTTGATGTTAAAGAAGATGAACTAATTACAAGATTACTAGATCGTGGAAAAGTTACAAATAGATCTGATGATCAGGATATAGAAAAAATTAAAAATAGATTTAACGAGTATAACACAAAGACCTCTATACTCATAAATTTCTACAGTAATCAAGATAAATTTTTTTCAGTTGATGGTAAAGGTTCTGTAAATGATATCACTTCAAGACTTTTTGGTTTAGTAGATAGTTTAATCTAATGTTATGATAGTTGATAACTTTGTAGACTATGTAAAACTTACTGTTAAATCAGGTAAAGGAGGAAGAGGTTCTACCCATTTAAGACGAGAAAAATACGTTCCTAAAGGAGGTCCTGATGGTGGAGATGGTGGAGATGGTGGAAATATTATAGTCGTTGGGGATTCAAACCTGTGGACTCTTCAAAGTTTTAGATTTAAAAAACATTTTAAGGCAGGTAATGGAGGTGATGGCAGTGGTTCTAAAAAATCAGGTTTAAGTGGAAAAAATATTATTATTAAAGTACCGCTTGGAACTATTGTCAAGGACTCAATAACTGAAAAAACTATACTTGAAATAAACGAAAATAAAGAACAGATTGTATTATTAAGAGGGGGAAAAGGTGGTTTAGGAAATTACCATTTTAAATCTCCAACAAATCAAACCCCAAGATATTCTCAATCAGGTCTACCAGGTGAAGAACTTATGATAACACTTGAACTAAAGGTGCTAGCTGATGTTGGGCTTGTTGGATTTCCTAACGCTGGTAAGTCAACATTATTATCAGCTTTATCTGATGCTAAACCAAAAATTGCTGATTATGAGTTCACAACTTTAAAACCAAACCTTGGTATTGTTTCAATGTCAGACTATAGATCATTTGTAATGGCAGATATACCTGGAATAATTGAGGGAGCGAGTGAGGGTAGAGGCTTAGGGCACTATTTTTTAAGACATATTGAACGAAATTCTATTCTACTTTACATTATTCCAGTAGATTCTAAAAGTGTAAAGAAAGATTTTGAAGTTTTGAAAAAAGAGCTAATGAAATATAATCCTGAATTAGCTGATAAAGATTTTATAATTGCTTTTAGTAAATCAGATCTAATGGATGAGGAGTTATTAGAAGAATTTCAAAATATCTTAAAAAAAGAATTTAAATCAATTCCATTTACTATATTTTCATCTGTAAGCTTATATGGCATAAATAGTTTGAAAGAGATAATCTGGAAAATACTAAATCAAAAAAAATAGTTATGAATATTAAAAATGCACAAAAAAAAGTTGATCAATGGATAAATGAACATGGTGTTCGATATTTTAATGAGTTAACAAATATGGCTATACTTTCTGAAGAGGTAGGTGAGGTTGCAAGAATAATTGCTAGAAAATATGGTGAGCAAAGTTCAAAACACAGTGACAATGAAGATAATCTTGCTGATGAGTTATCTGATGTACTATTTGTGTTAATTTGCTTAGCAAATCAGACAGGAATTGATTTAGAGAAATCTTTTCATGAAAATTTAAATAAAAAAACTAGAAGGGATAAAAATAGACACAAGTCTAATACTAAACTAAAATAGTGTACAAGATTTCAAAAGAACTTCAGGACATTCAAGGTACTGTAAGCATCAGTGGCTCAAAAAGTGAATCAAATAGGTTGATACTATTAAGAGCTTATACGTCGTATTTTAAAATTTTTAATTTATCAGATTCAGATGATACTCAACTAATGTTATCTGCAATTAAATCTGATAAAAAAGAAATTAATATTGGGCATGCTGGAACTGCAATGAGATTTTTAACTTCGTATTATTCATCCATTTCAAAAAATTTAAATGTTTTAACTGGATCAAATAGGATGAAGCAAAGACCTATTTCTATTTTAGTTGATGCCTTAAAAGACTTAGGTTGTGATATCGAGTATATTGAAAAAAGTGGATTTCCTCCTTTAAAAATCAACGGAAAAAATATTTTAAGTAACTCAGTTACTCTCCCTGCAGATGTGAGTTCACAATATATCTCATCTTTAATGATGTTGGGTGTTTCTCTGGAAAATGGTTTAAAGATTAAGTTATCATCAGAAATTACATCCCTTCCATATATTTTAATGACAAAAAAAATTATTGAAAGAATAGGTGGTATTATAAAGATTCATGATAGGGAGATTACTATTGAGCCATTTAAAGAAAAAGTTGTTCCCGAACAATTTGTTGAGTCTGATTGGAGTTCGGCCTCTTACTTTTTCAGTATTGCAGCACTATCTAACTCAGCAAGATTAACCCTTTCTACCTTTTTTAAAGACAGTTTACAGGGGGATTCATCACTTGTTGATATTTATAAAATATTTGGTATTGAAACATTATTTGATAATGATCAAATTATTTTAAGGAAGAATAAAATTGATCTTCCTAAAAGTATTAACTTAAATTTAAAAGATAGTCCAGATCTTGCTCAGACTATAATTGTCACTTGTCTAGGACTTGGAGTTGACTGTACTTTAGATGGCTTACATACTTTAAAGATAAAAGAGACAGATAGGCTTATTGCTCTGAAAAATGAAATTGAAAAATTTAATGTAGATAATGTTGAAATAACTGAAAATTCAATAACCCTTGAAAATAATTCTAATCTAAAACATGAAGTAATTATTGAGACATATAATGATCATAGAATGGCCATGTCTTTTGCTCCTTTATCGCTAATAGTCCCTATCAAAATAAACAATCCTGAAGTTGTCACTAAATCTTATGTCAACTTTTGGAATGATTTAGAAAGTTTAGGATTTAATATTTTAAAAAATAAATAGATAAATACTTGACTTTCGGTATCTCAGAAGGTTATATTTGCGGTCTTAATAAATTATCATGAAATTATCCGACTTTGAATACAAATTACCTGATAAATATCTTGCCCAGTATCCCTCTGATGAGAGAGACGAATGTAAGCTAATGCTTATAAATAGAAAAGAGGAAAAAATCGAACATTTGGTTTTTAAGGATATGATTGATTTTTATGATGATGGAGATGTTATTGTCCTTAATAACACTAAAGTTTTTCCTGCCAGATTATTCGGTAATAAAGAAAAAACTGGTGCTAGAATTGAAGTCTTTCTTCTTAGAGAGCTTAATCAAGATCAGAGGCTATGGGATGTTTTGGTAGATCCTGCTAGAAAAATAAGAATTGGAAATAAATTATATTTTGGTGAAGATGAAAGCCTTGTAGCAGAAGTTATAGATAATACTACTTCAAGAGGTAGAACTTTGAGATTCCTTTTTGATGGTCCATACGATGAATTTAGGAATAAGCTTCAAGAACTTGGTGAGACTCCATTACCTAAATACATAAACAGACCTGTTGAGCCTAAGGATAAGGATAGATTCCAGACTATATATGCAAAAAACGAAGGTGCTGTTGCTGCTCCAACTGCAGGATTACATTTCTCAAAACATTTGCTTAAAAAATTAGAGATAAAGGGTATTCTGCTCCCTGAAATCACATTACATATTGGACTTGGTACTTTCAGCCCAGTAGAGGTAGAAGATCTATCAAAGCACAAGATGGACTCAGAGGAATTAATAATTAATGAGGATTCAGCTAGAATAATAAATAATGCACTTAAGAATAAAAAGAAGATCTGTGCTGTTGGCACAACAGTAATGAGAGGTCTTGAAAGTTCTGTTTCATCTTTTGGAACATTAAACACTTTCAATGGTTGGACTCATAAATTTATATATCCACCATTTGATTTTTCAATAGCTAACTCAATGATTACAAACTTTCATACACCAAAATCTACACTCTTGATGATGGTATCTGCATTTGGAGGTAAAGATTTTGTATTGAAAGCTTATAAAGAGGCAATGAAGAAAAAATATAATTTTTCTTCTTATGGTGATGCAATGATGATCATCTAGAGTTAAATTTTGAAGCTTACTTATAAAATAAAGAAACCTATTGCTCAAGAATTAAAGATTTTTGAAAAACAATTTTATAATTCTATATCTTCAAAAGTTAAATTATTAGATCTAATCTTAATTTATATTCTCAACAGAAAAGGAAAACAAATAAGACCAACCTTAGTTCTACTTTTTGCAAAGATGTTTTCTAAAGGAGATCTTACCCAAAAGTCATATAGGGCTGCTAACTTAGTTGAATTGATTCACTCTGCTTCTTTGATTCATGACGACATAGTTGATGATAGCCAAATTAGACGTAACTTCCTTACTTTAAATGCTCTTTGGAAAAATAAGATTTCAGTTTTAGTAGGAGATTTCTTTCTATCAAAAGCTCTACTTCTTTCAACTGAAAACAAGGACTATGATTTATTAAACGAAGTTTCATTAGCAGTTAAAGAAATTTCTGAAGGGGAACTATTTCAAATACAAAAATCAAGAAGTTTCTCTTTATCTGAAGATGAATATCTTGATTTAATATCAAAAAAAACTGCATCTCTTTTTGCTTGTTGTTGTAAGGTGGGTTCAATATCTTCTGGTATTAAGGACTTAGATAAAATAAATACATTTGGCAATTATCTTGGAATTATATTCCAGATAAAGGATGACTTGTTCGATTTCTCGAATAAAAGAATTGGAAAACCTACAAAATTAGATTTGAAGACTCAAAAAATCACTTTACCATTAATTCATTCTATTGAAAGGTCAAGTTTAAAAGACAAAAGAAAAATAAAGTCAATTCTAAAGAAGAAAAAATATTTATTAAGTGATAAAAAATTAGTAAATGAATTTATTACTAAGTACAATGGTTTTGAATATGCTTACCAAAGAATGAATGATTTCAAAAAAAATGCTCTAAAACTATTGAAAGATTTCCCGCAGAATGATTCAAATATTTCTATAAAAATTCTACTAGACTATATAATTGAACGAAAGTATTAATTTGCTATATTACAATAAATTATAAGTTTTGATAAGTAAAGACACTATTGATAAGGTTTTTGAGTTTTCAAGAGTAGAAGAAGTAATATCTGATTTTATTGCTTTAAAAAAATCTGGTGCAAATTATAAGGGTTTAAGCCCTTTTACTAATGAGAAGACTCCAAGTTTTGTTGTATCTCCTTCAAAACAAATCTGGAAAGACTTTAGCTCAGGAAAAGGAGGCAATGTAATTGCTTTCCTTATTGAGCATGAACAATTTAATTACCCAGAGTCTATAAGATATCTTGCTAATAAGTATAATATTGAAATAATTGAGACAGAAGAGACTGCAGAAAATATTGAAGAAAGAAATGAAAGAGAATCATTATTCATAATTAACAATTTTGCATCATCATATTTTCAAGATACTCTATCTGAGAAAGAGGAAATTAATGAATATTTACTAGAGAGAGGGCTTTCAGGAGCTACCATTAAAAATTTTAATCTTGGATATAGCATCGATTCACAAAGCAAATTCTACAAAAAGGCTAATGAGAATGGATATTCAGATGAGTATTTAGTAGAAACAGGTTTGGTCATATCAAATGATGATAAAAAAATTGACAGATTTCGTGGAAGAATAATTTTTCCTATAAAGAGTATTTCAGGAAGGGTGCTTGGATTTGGGGGGAGGATAATTGATTCGAATAAAAAAATAGCAAAATATATAAATTCTCCTGAAAGTAAAATTTATAATAAGAGTAAAACTTTATATGGAATTTATGAGTCAAAACAATTTATAGTTAAAGATGATATGTGTCTCCTTGTAGAAGGGTATATGGATGTAATACAAATGCATGAGCATGGTATTAAAAATGTACTTGCATCTTCTGGTACTTCTCTAACAAAGGAGCAAATAATTCTAATTAAGAGATTGACATCTAACATTGTTGTTCTCTTTGATGGGGATCAAGCAGGATTAGCAGCTTCTCTAAGAAGTATTGATATGATTCTAGAAGAGGGTCTAAATGTTAAAATTTGTTCTTTTCCAGAGGGAGATGATCCAGACAGTTTTGTAAGGAAAAATAAGAAGGATAAAATGTTGGAATTTATAAATAATGAGTCAAAAGATTTTGTTGATTTTAAATTATCAATAAATAAAGATTATCAAGATGATGAGGACAAGAAGGTCTCTTTAATTAAAAATATATTAAAATCTATTTCATTAATTCCAGATTCTCTTAAACAGGAAATTTATTTAAAAAAATTGTCGTCTGTTCTTCAAATTGATGAATCTTCATTGTTTAGATCTTTTGCAAATATTGGAGTAGCTAAATCATTAAATAGATCTTCGAAAAATTTTTATAAATCTAAAATATCCAAAGTAAAGACAGAGGATCAGAAGGATCCTTCAACATATATATACCAATTAGAAAGGCAGATAATTAGTATTCTGCTTAAATACGGTGCAGAAGAAATTCTGTTTGAAGATATTATACTAAGTAAGGATGAAAACGGCAAATTAATTGAAACTAAAAAGGATATTAGATCTAAGGTATTTGAGAAAGTCTATTTGGATTTACAGCAAGATGAAATAGAATTTACTCACTCTCCTTTTAAAAGTATATATAATAAATTAATTGATGGCTTTCATAATCATGAGTCTCTCTCTATTGATAATTTCATAAATGATCTAGATTCTAATTCAAGCAAAATTGTCTCTGATATTTTAATTAATGATGATAAATATCAATTACATGATTGGGAGAGAAAAAATATATATGTTAAAAAAATTGGAAGTGAGTTAAGTCAACTTGTTAATGAGACAATCTTAAACATGAGAAGATATCTTATAGATAAAAAGATTAATGAGCTCCAAGAATTTCAAAAAGATGGAAGTAAACTAGATGTATTAGATGAAGTGATGAGTTATTATAAACTCAAAAAAATGTTGTCAGCTAAACTCAATAGGGTTGTTTAATATGCTTGCTAGCCAGAAGATAAAGATCAGTCTTTGAATCAACTTCTAGCTTTTTCATTACCCTAGTTATATATGTGTTCACTGTTTTTTGATTAATGTTTAACTTTTCAGAAATTTCAATGTTTCTCTTACCTCTAAAAAATAATTTTAAAACTTGAAGTTCTCTTTTAGATAGACTGTTTAATTTTTCGGTGTTGTAGTCAAAATTAAATCTGTTTTTCAATCTAGTAAATTTATTTAACTCTTTATTGCCATATTTTGAAAAAGCTACTTCCTGAATTACTTTTCTTATAAATTTCTTTTTTAAATTTTTTGTAATAAAACCAGAAGCTCCAAGGTTAAGTAAATTAACTGATTTACCCTTATTTGCTTCTGATGTAAATATAATTATTGGAATTTCAATCTTGTTTTTCTTTAATCTTTTTAAAGTATCATTTATGTTACCTTTTTTAAAATTAATTTCAGAAATAATTAAATCAATATTCAACTGTTCTAATAAGTCATTAAGGTTTTCCTTGTTTTCACAATGACATGAAACTTCAAAAATTAATGAGTTTCTAAAAATAGACTTCAGTCCAATGTAAACAATCGGATCCGGGTCTGCAACTAAGATTTTTAACTTTTTCAATTTACTAAATATAATCTTTTGGAATTTTACATACTGGTATCGGTAACATTTTATGTCTATTAGACGAATTAAATGATTTATATATATTCATCACTTCTTTTTCTCTTTTTGATAGATTTGATTCAGATTTTGACTCGTCTAACATTGCCTTTTCAAGCTCATTGTAAGTTGCTCCTATTTGTTCTTCGTCACTTCTATTATCATTCCATAAACCATCAGTTGGTCTAGCCTTAATAATTTCATCAATAATATTATGATATTTAGCAAGACTAAAGACTTCAGATTTTAATAAATCTGCAATTGGACTAATGTCAACTCCACCATCACCGTATTTAGTATAAAATCCAATGCCAAAATCTTCAACCTTATTTCCTGTACCAGCCACTATAAAGTTATTTAGGGCTGAGAAATAATAAAGTGTAACCATTCTTAACCTGGATCTGGTATTAGCTAAACTTAGATCATGCTTATCGGATCCATTTTTGGGTACAGAATCTACAAACATATTATAAGTATTATCCAGGTTTATCAAAATTGAACTTACATTAGGGTATTTTGACTTTAACCATTCAACATGTTTCTTTGATCTTGAAACTTGATCATTTCCTTGATTAATTGGCATTTCAATACAGATTAAGTTCTTCCCAGTTTCAGCACATAATGTTGAAGTTAATGCTGAGTCAACTCCACCTGAAACTCCAACTACCAATCCATTCATTTTGCTGTTTTCTAAATATGTATTAATCCAGTTTATAATATGTCTTGAGACTTTTTCGGGGTGTTTCATAAATAATATTTAATTATATATTTGTGCAAATCTAGTACATATTAAAATTAAATGAAAGAAACAGAAATAACAATTAAAGTTAGGTTAGATTCTAATAATATTCCTGAAAAAATTTTCTGGTCTGCTCCTGATGGGGGAATGAAAGACGAGCAGTCTAAAGCTATACTTCTCTCTTTCTGGGATAGTACAAAAAAAGAAACTTTAAAGATGGATTTATGGACTAAAGAAATGCCAATTGATGAAATGAAATCTTTTATGTTACAGACTTTTGTCTCTATGAAAAATTCAATTTCAAAAGCTACTGGAGATACAAATCTTGTCAACCTAGTTGATGACTTTTGCATTGAATTTGAAAAAAGAGTTTCTGAAAAAAATTAGACTTGATATTCTTTTATTGAATCCTTTATAAAATTGAAAATTTTATCAATTCCATATTTGTTTTTAGATGATGTGATATATATTCCTGGAAGTTCATCCCAGTATACAGAAAGCTGGTTTTTTAAATTGTTAATTTGACTATCAATCTGGCCAGATTTTAATTTATCTGATTTTGTAAAAATTATAACAAATGGACATGAATTATCATTTAAAAATTTCATGAATTCAATGTCAATCTTTTGTAAGTCATGCCTAATATCAATTAGTAAAAAAGTATATAAAAGTTGTTTTCTTAATTTGAAATAAGTCTTATGAGTCTCTATTATGTTCTCTTTGATTTTCTTAGAAAGAGTTGCGTATCCGTAGCCTGGTAGATCTACTAAGTAAAAATTATTATTTATTTTAAAATGATTTATTAAAATTGTTTTTCCTGGCGTTGATGATATTTTTGCAATTTTTTTATTATTTAAAAGGGAATTTATAAGTGATGATTTGCCAACATTAGATCTTCCAACAAGGGCATATTCTGGTAGTTTACTTTCAGGACACTGGTCAATTGTCTTACTGCTTTTCTCAAAAACTGAATTAATTACTTTCATAATCAAATTGACTATAATCTATTGTCCAAAAGCCACTTTTCCATTAATTTATTAAAATGAACTGGATGTTCCATCATTGGAGCATGTCCGCATTTATCAATCCACACTAGATCAGAATTAGGAAGAAGAGAATGAAAGTCTTCTGCAACATTTGGCGGTGTAACAAAATCATCTTTACCCCAAATAATTAAAGTCTTTGTGATCATCTTTGGAAGATCATCTGCCATATTATGTCTTATTGCACTTTTAGCGAGAGATAAAGTTCTTATTAATTTTTCTCTATCATTTACACTCTCAAAGACCTCATCAACTATTTCTTTAGTAGCAATTTTTGGATCATAGAACACTTCTTCTGTTTTAGTCTTAATGTATTCATAATTACCTCTTTTAGGGTACCCATCACCAATCATCGATTTCTCATATAGTCCTGAGCTTCCTGTAATAATTAATCCACTCACTAAATCAGGATAATCTCTAGTAAATAAAAGGCCAACATGACCTCCAAGAGAATTTCCTAAAAGAACTACATCTTTAAGTTTTTTAAATTCAATAAAATCAAAAACAAATTTTGAAAATGTAGTAACATTTGTTTTAAGAATTGGAGTTGAGTCGACTGGAAGCTCCGGTATAATGATTTTATAATTTTTTGTAGGAAAGTGTTCAAAAACACCTTGAAAATTGCTAAGACCACCCATAAGTCCGTGAAGAATAATTATTGGTCTGCCTTCACCTTTTTCAATGTATGCAAATCCTCCTTCTTTAATTAAACTTTCTTGCATAATCCTTGTATTTAGCACAAATATATGCATAAAGAATAACCTATTTTTTTTACATCTTAATTCACTGTTAATCAAGTCGATAAAACCAAAAAAAATAATTTATTAACAAAGTGGTAAAATGTGGTAAAAAGTGGTAAATATATTTTATATTTGAGTAAAGCAACCATTTTAATGCAACACTTTATAGGAACATATGAATGTAAAGCAGATGAAAAAGGAAGAATCATGCTTCCAGTTTCTCTAAAAAAACAATTATCTGATAAGTTGAAAAATGGATTTGTTATTAAAAGAGCTGTTTTTAATTCTTGTTTAGAATTGTACCCTTTAAAAGAGTGGGACGAATTAATGCTCAGAATAAATAAATTAAACAGATTCAATAAAAAAAATATTGATTTTATTAGAAGGTTTACAGCAGGAGTTAGACAAATTGATATTGATATTTCTGGAAGAATATTGATTCCAAAAGATTTAATAAATCATGCCAAAATTTCTAAAGATATAGTTGTCTCCTCAGCTGTTAATATTCTTGAAATTTGGGATAAAGGACTTTATGAAAGTGCTATAGATGATGCAAAAGGTGACTTTGGAAATCTTGCAGAAGATGTGATGGGGGATAAAACAGATAATGATGTATCATAACCCAGTTCTACTTAATGAATCAATTTCTGGTTTAAATATTAACCCAAGTGGAATCTATGTTGATGTAACTTATGGAGGTGGAGGTCATTCACAGGAAATATTAAAAAATCTTAATTCAAGTGGAAAATTAATTGCCTTTGATCAAGATCAAGATGCTATTGAAAACAAAACAAATGATACTAGATTAAATTTGGTTAAGTCAAACTTCAAGTATTTAAATAACTTCTTAAACTATTTTAAAATAAAAGAAATTGATGGACTCTTAGCAGACTTTGGAATATCATCTCATCAAATAGATAATAAGAACAGAGGGTTTTCAACTAGGTTTAATTCTGAGCTTGATATGAGAATGAACAGTATTCAAAAAATTGATGCTAAAATTATTGTTAATGATTATGATAAAGATCAACTAGAATACATATTTAAAAATTTTGGTGAATTAAGAAATTACAAAAAGGTAACCGAAAAAATAATTTCTGAAAGAGTAAAGAAATCTATTGAGACAACAGGAGATCTAAAAAAAATATTAGCTCCTTTAGTGAAAGTAAAAGATGAGAATAAGTTTTTAGCACAAGTTTTTCAGTCCATAAGAATTGAGGTCAATGATGAGTTGGAAGTAATAAGAACTTTATTAAGTGATTCATCAAAATATATTAAAAAAGGCGGTAGACTAGTTTGTATCTCTTATCATTCATTAGAGGATCGGATTGTAAAAAAATTTATTCAGAATGGTGGTTCAAATGATGAAGTTAACTCTGATATATATGGACACAAGAATATCATTTTTAAAAAAGTAGGGAAAATGATTACACCATCAAATCAAGAAATTAAATTAAATAATAGATCAAGAAGTGCTAAGCTTAGAATTGCTGAAAAAATATGAAAAACTTTCTATCATTTTTAAATATTGATTTCTTAGCTGGCAAAGATTCATCTAAAAACTGGATAATGTTACTATTTATTTCATTCTTATTAATGACATCTATATATAGTAGTCATAGTGCCGATCAGAAAATATTCTTAATAACAAAACTTAATAAAGAGGTTAATACTTTGAATAGTATTTCAGTATCAACTAAAGTTGATTTAATGAACATAAAGATGCAATCTAAAGTAACATCGAAATTGAAAGATAACGGATTTAAGATCTCTAACTATCCACCTATAAAAATTATAATCACTAATTAAAATGAGGAAATCAAACAATAGAATTGTAAATAGAATGAACATAATGTTCTTTTTATTTCTATTGTGTTCATTTTTTTTGATTGGAAAAATATTTTATTTACAGAATTTTGAAATTGATGATAACATAAGGAATTCCATTGAGGCAGTTAAAAATATTGAGGTTGAATCACCTAGAGGCAATATTTACTCAGATAATGGAGATCTATTAGTATCGACAGTAGTAAAATATGAATTGAGATGGGATTCAAAGATTCCCTCAGAATCAATCTACAAAAAAAATATTATTCCTCTTGTAGAGAAATTATCTAATTTTTTTGGACAAGATCAGAATCACTTTAAAAAATATCTTAATAACGCAAGAGATAAGAATAATAGATATCTATTAATCGGAAAAAATCTATCTATAACTGAAGTAGAAAAAATTAAATCTTTTCCAATTTTCAATAAAGGTCTTTATAAAGGGGGTTTAATAATTAATGAAAGTCACAAAAGACAGAACCACCTAGGTAAGATTGCAGAGAGGACTATAGGATATGAAAAAGTTGATCAAGATGGAAAATATTTAAGGGTCGGTCTAGAGGGTGCATATACGGAATATCTATCTGGTAAAAGTGGTTTAAGACTAATGCAAAAAATAGCAGATGGACAATGGAAACCAATGACTCCAAATTTTGAAAGAGAACCTATTCAGGGATATGATGTACATACAACTATAGATACTCAAATTCAAGATATTGTTCATCACGAATTATTATCTCAATTAGAAAGATTTGAAGCTGATCATGGGAC
Organism: uncultured Bacteroidota bacterium; assembly: GCA_902516925.1. Classification (GTDB taxonomy): domain Bacteria; phylum Bacteroidota; class Bacteroidia; order Flavobacteriales; family Flavobacteriaceae; genus Marisimplicoccus. The sequence goes on along the minus strand of CABYAF010000003.1, from coordinate 39,740 downwards.
TATGATTATTATGGAAACTAACTCTGGAAAGATTAAAGGTATATCAAACTTAGCAAGAACAGAAGAAGGAAAATATTTTGAAAAAATTAATTATGGTATATGGGAGACTCAAGAGCCTGGATCAACATTTAAGCTAATGACATTAATTGCAGCTTTAGAGGATGGCGTTGTAAGTCCTACTGATTCAGTTGATACTGGTAATGGAATATTGAAATTTTATAATAAATACGAAGTAAAAGATTCTAATAGAAGGGGGTATGGAAAAATTCCAATATCGAAAGCATTTGAAGTTTCCTCAAATACAGGGATGGTTAAGCTTATATATGATAATTACAAGGATAATCCTGAAAGACTTGTCAATAGGTTGATAAATATGAAAGTTAATCAAAAAATTAATATTGATATAAAAGGTGAAGGGGAACCTAAAATTCCTCATCCACAAGATGATAATTGGAATGGAATCTCATTACCATGGATGGCATTTGGTTACGGAGTAATGATGACACCTTTACAAACTTTGACTTTTTATAATGCTGTAGCTAACGATGGTGAAATGGTTAAACCTAGTTTTATTAGCAGTATTGGTGCTTTTGGTGAAAAACCTGTTTATAGAATTGATAGAGAGGTAATAATGTCATCAATTTGTTCAGAGGAGACCTTAAGCTCAGTTAAAATGATGTTAAGGAATGTAGTAGAAAAACCTTGGGGAACTGCAAATAATATTTATGATGAAAATATTAAAATTGCTGGTAAAACAGGAACAAGTCAAATAGACTACACTTCAGAGGAGACCCAATACGTTTCTAGTTTCGTAGGATATTTCCCTTCAGATAAACCAAAATATTCAGCAATTGTAGTAGTCAATAAGCCAAAAAAATCTAAGGGGTATTATGGTAACTCAGTAGCTGCTCCTGTCTTTAAAAATGTAGCAAAAAAAATTATAACAGGTATTCCAAATGAAATTCATATAAGCAAAAAAAATACAGATATATTATTTTGAAAAAATTAAAAGAAATATTATTTAAAGTAAATATTGATTCAGTATATGGGAATACTGAAATAAATGTTTCTAAAATTACTTTTGATTCTAGAGAGGTTAAAAATAGTTCACTCTTTGTTGCAATATCAGGACATAATTATGACGGCCATGATTATATTAGTCAATCTGTTAAAAATGGAGCTTCAGTAGTTGTATGTGAGAATCTACCTGCTAATTTTAAAGAAAATAATATTGTCTTTATATGTGTTTCATGTTCTAAAACTGCACTTTCGATTATTGCTTCAAATTTCTTTGAGAACCCATCTACAAAAATTGATTTAATTGGTATAACAGGGACGAATGGAAAGACAACAATTTCCTCATTGTTAAATAATTTATTTGATGAATTAAAAGTTAAATCTGGTTTAATATCAACAATTAATATAAAGTATGGAGAGTTTATTGAAAATTCCAATAATACTACTCCTGATCCAATAACAATAAATTTTCATTTATCTGAAATGATAAAAAGAAAAATTAAGGTTTGTTTTATTGAAGTTTCATCTCATGGAATTTTTCAGAAGAGAGTTCAGGGGATAAAATTTAAAGGTATGGTTTTTACTAATCTTACACATGACCATATTGACTATCATAAATCATTTAAAGACTATAGAGATACTAAAAAAATTGTTTTTGATTCTCTTAGCAAAAATTCATTTGCAATAATTAATAGAGATGATAGGAATGCTGACTATATGGTTCAAAATACTAAAGCTAACATTTACACTTATTCATTAAAATCAAAGTCAAATTTTTCTTGTAGAATTATTGAGCAACAACTAGACGGAATGCTATTAAGTATTGATAATAGTGAGATATGGACCAAGCTAATTGGTAAATTCAATGCCTCTAATATTCTTGCTATTTATTCTGTTGGGAGGCTATATAATCTTGATAAAATTAATTTGTTAACTGGTATTAGTAATCTGGAAAGTGTAGTTGGAAGGCTGCAGTCCTTTCTTTCAATAGATGAAGTAACAGTTATAATTGATTATGCTCATACTCCTGATGCAATTGAAAATGTTATATCAACTATAAATAATATTAAAAAATCAAATCAAAATTTAATTACCGTAATAGGTTGTGGAGGTGATAGAGATAAAGATAAAAGGCCGATAATGGGGAAGATATCCACTGATCTTAGCTCAAGAGTAATTTTTACATCAGATAATCCTAGATCTGAGGATCCAAAATCAATCATTGATGAAATGGTAAAAGGGGTTTCAAATTTTAACAATGATAAAGTTTTAATTGAGGTTGAAAGAAAAAAAGCAATAAAACAAGCTAAAGAAAATAGTTTAAAAGGTGATATAGTCTTAATCGCAGGAAAAGGTCATGAAGATTATCAAGAGTTAAATAATAAGGAGAGAATCTATTTTGATGATTTCAAAATAGCTAAAGAAATTTTTAATAAATAAATATGTTATACTATCTATTTGAAATATTAGAAAGTCAATTTAATCTTCCAGGAGCTAGTCTATTTAGTTATTTATCATTTAGAGCTGCGGTTACTGTTATAATGTCACTCGTGATATCAATAGTTTTTGGAAAAAAAATAATTAATTTTTTAAAAATTAAACAAGTAGGTGAAAATGTTAGAGAGCTTGGTTTAGATGGAGAGGGCAAGAAACAAGGGACACCAACTATGGGGGGTATAATTATTATAATTGGCACTTTAGTACCTGTAATTTTGATGTCAAATCTTGAAAATATTTATATCCAAATTTTAATTATATCAACTATAATTCTTGGATTAATTGGTTTAATTGATGATTATATCAAAGTATTTAAAAAAGATAAAAAAGGACTTCAAGGAAAGTTTAAAATAGCAGGTCAGTCTCTATTAGGAATTTTTGTTGGAATGGTTCTATTAACTAATAACAATATAACTATAGTTGAATTTGATAAAAATTTAAATTCTGATAAAATAGAATTCTCTAAAATTGAGGAAGTCAAATCTTATAAGACAACAATACCATTTTTCAAAAATAATGAGTTAGACTATAGAGAAGTATCTAAAGCTATTTTTGGTAAAGGATCGAATTACTTATGGCTTATAATAATCCCAATTATAATTTTTATTATAGCTGCAGTTTCAAATTCTAATAATCTAACAGATGGTTTAGATGGACTATCTGCAGGACTCTCTGCTATAATTGTCTTTACTCTTGGAGTCTTTGCGTGGACATCAGGAAATATAATCTTTTCAGATTATTTGAATATAATGTATATCCCAAGAGTTGGCGAAATAACAATTTTCATTGCTGCATTATTAGGTTCATTAGTTGGTTTTCTTTGGTACAATACATATCCTGCCTCAGTTTTTATGGGTGATACAGGAAGTTTAACTGTTGGCGGCTTAATTGCGGTAATTTCAATACTTATTAGAAAAGAATTATTAATTCCAATTCTATGTGGAGTGTTCCTCCTAGAAGCTCTTTCTGTAATTATCCAAGTTAGTTATTTCAAATTAACTAAAAAAAAGAATGGAGTCGGAAAGCGTATTTTCTTAATGTCTCCGATCCATCACCATTTTCAAAAAGCTGGTTATCATGAAAGTAAAATAGTTTCAAGACTATGGATTATAGGAATTTTTTTAGCCGTTATAACAATACTAACACTTAAAATTAGATAGATGAAAAGTATAACAATACTTGGTGCGGGTGAAAGTGGATTTGGAGCTGCTATGTTAGCTCGTCAGAAGGGTTTAAATGTCTTTGTTTCAGATTCAAATAAAATAAATGAAGATAGAAAATTAGAAATGATTAGGAATTCTATAATGTTTGAAGAAGAAAATCACTCTTTTGATAAAATTAAGTTTTCAGATTTTGTAATTAAAAGTCCGGGTATATCGAATTCGTCTGAAATAATTTCAAAAATTAGGTTATCTGGAATACCAATAGTATCTGAAATTGAATTTGCAAGTAGTTATTCAAATTCATTCAAGATATGTATTACTGGAACTAATGGAAAAACTACTACCACAAAGCTTATCTACCACATACTTAAAAGAGCAGGGTTAGATGTAGGTCTCGCAGGTAATATTGGTGATAGCTTTTCTAAAATGCTCTTATCTGGTGACAAGGATATCTATGTACTTGAGATTAGCAGTTTCCAACTTGATGACATCAAAAAATTTAGACCTAATATTTCTGTTATTACAAATATTATAGAAGATCATTTGGATAGATATGAAAATGACTTTGATAAGTATGTTGATGCAAAAATGAAAATTGCAAAAAACCAAAAGTCATCTGACTATTTAATATATAACTCAGATGACAAAATTTTATTAGAAGCACTAAGAGTAAACAAATTAAAAGTAAATAAAATTCCAATAGGAATTAATACTAACAAACAAAATCAAATAACAGTAGATAAAAATATTCTTTCTAACAAAAAAAAAACTATTATGATAAATACCGACGAATTTGCGCTTAAAGGAAGGCATAACCTTCTCAATGCAATGGCTGCAATTACAGTCTCCGATTTACTAAAAATAGACAATGATATAATTAGAGAAAGCTTCTTGACTTTTTCTGGTCTTCCTCATCGACTTGAGAAATTTTTGAAAATACAAGGAGTCAATTATATAAACGATTCAAAAGCTACAAATGTTAATGCAGCATATTATGCGCTTGATTCAATGCAATCTCCTACAATTTGGATTGCTGGTGGAGTAGATAAAGGAAATGATTATTCAGATTTACTTCCAATTGTTAGGGAGAAGGTTAAAGCAATTATTTGTCTTGGAATTGATAATAATAAAATTATGGAAACTTTTAAGCCTGTAATTGAAATTATAGTTGAGACTGAGTCAATTACTGAAGCAGTAAAAGTTGCAAATAAAATTGCAGTTAAAAAAGATAATGTTCTTTTATCCCCTGCATGTGCAAGTTATGATTTGTTTGAAAATTATGAGGACAGAGGTAATCAATTTAAAGATGCAGTAAGAAATTTATAGATGAGTACAAAGAGTTTAATATTTGGGGATAAAGTTTTGTTAGTAATAATTCTATTGCTATCACTTTTTTCTTTTTTCCCAGTTTTTTCTTCTAGCTCATATCTTTCATATGTTATAGATGGGTCTTCTCCAATTTTCTATTTAGTTAAACATTTTATTGTAATATTATTTGGTCTTTTACTGATGATGTCTATAAAGTTAGTGCCTTATAAAATTTTTAGAGGAATGTCAATAATTCTCTTACCCATAGGATTATTATTATTAATCTATACATTAAGCCAGGGAACGACAATTAGCGGTTCTGCAGCAAGTAGATGGATTGACATCCCACTTGTAGGAATAAGTTTTCAAACTTCCTCTTTAGCAGCTATTATATTAATTACTTATACAGCTCGATATTTATCAAAAATTAATTTATCAAAGACAAAGTTTAAAGAGACGATTATCCCTCTTTGGTTACCAATCTTTGCATATATTTTCCTAATACTTCCATCTAATCTATCCTCTGCTGTTTTAATATTTAGTTCACTGATTTTAATACTGTTTATTTCAGGGTTTCCAATAACTCATTTATTAAAAATGTTTTTGATATTAGGGTTTCTTTCAACAATTTTTTTCTTTCTAGCAAAGACATATCCAGATCAATTCCCAAATAGAATAGATACTTGGATTAGCAGAGTTGAAAACTTCAATTCAAATGATAATTTAGATGCAAGCTATCAAATTCAAAGAGCTAAAATAGCTATAAATAATGGAGGTTTAATTGGAGTTGGAGCTGGAAAAAGTATAATGAAAAATCATTTACCCCAGAGTAATTCTGATTTCATTTTTGCAATAATTGTAGAGGAATATGGTATAGCTGGTGGATCATTGATAATTATACTTTATACATTAATGTTTTTTAGAATTCTAGTTATTACTCATAAGGCAGAGGATAAGTTTGGAAAAATATTAGTTTCTGGTTTAGGAATTTTTATAATAATTCAAGCATTTACTAATATTTCAGTAGCAACACAGATAATCCCTGTAACTGGACAGAATTTACCATTAATAAGTAGCGGCGGATCCTCTGCTTGGATGACTTGTATATCATTGGGTATGATTCTTAGTGTAAGCTCTTCAATCAAAAATAAAAAATGAGAAGAAATAGATTTATAATATCAGGGGGAGGAACAGGTGGTCATATTTACCCTGCATTATCTATTGCAAATGAAATAAACAAATCTTTTGATAATCCCCAAATAAAGTTTATTGGAGCTAAGGGTAAAATGGAAATGGATATTGTTCCAAAATATGGATATAGAATTCATGGACTTTTAATTAGTGGATTACAAAGGTCATTATCTTTAAAGAATGTTTTACTTCCTTTTAAACTTATAATTAGTTTTGTTCAGTCTATTATCATAATTTTAAGTTTTAGACCAAACTTTGTGGTAGGGACAGGAGGATTTGCAAGCTTTCCTATTGTCTTTATATCTTCAATATTTAGAATCCCAACATTAATTCAAGAGCAGAATTCATTCCCAGGAATATCTAATAGACTCTTATCTAAATACGCTAATTACATATCTGTTGCTTATGATAAGATGGAAAAATATTTTCCTTCAAAAAAAATATACAAAACAGGGAATCCAATTAGGGAATCCATTAGATCAAATAAAAATTTAGTTAATCAAAGAAAAAAACTAAATATTAAAGATAGTATGACAGTAATAGCTGTTTTAGGTGGAAGTTTAGGTTCAGATAAAATAAACAAAACAATTAAAGAAAATATAGAATTCTTAATTTCTAAGAATATTTTCATCATATGGCAATGTGGAAAGATTTACTATAATGACTATAAAAGCTATAATTCTGACAAGATATTTGTCACAGACTTTTTTGATGATATCGACTCAATTTATTTTACATCAGATATAATAATAGCCCGAAGTGGAGCTTTAACACTCTCAGAATTAGCAATAGTTTCAAAACCCTCTATCTTAATACCATCTCCAAATGTTGCTGAAGATCATCAACTAAAAAATGCTAAGAGTATTGAAGAAAAAGATGCATGTATATGTATTGAGGAGAAAGATCTTGACTTAATATTTAAAAATAAGCTTGACCTTCTTTTAAATGATGATAATTTAAGGGATGAACTATCATATAATATGTCGCAAATAGCTATGCCAAATGCATCATATGATATAGTGGACTTAATAAAAAAACATCTAAAAAATGACTAATAAAAAGTATTTTTTTATTGGAATTGGTGGTATTGGAATGTCTTCAATCGCTCAATACTTAAAAGAAAAAGGGAATACTATTCTTGGTTATGATGCATCAAGAAATAAATCAGTTAAAATTCTTGTAAAAAATGGTATAGAGGTAATTAATAATTTGAGCCTTAAAAGTATTCCAGATTATATGAAAAGGGAGGATGTAACTGTAATCTATACTCCAGCTATACCAGATGATAATATATTTTTAAAATATTATAGATCGAATGGTAATAATCCAATATATAAAAGATCTGAGATTCTTGGTGAAATATCAAAACAATCTAAATGTATTGCTGTAGCTGGAACTCATGGAAAAACAACTACTACTGCAATAATTAGCCACTTATTCTATTCATCAGGAATACACTTTAAAGCTTTTATTGGTGGGATTATGAAATGCTTTGATTCAAACTATATTAATACAGGTAATGATTACATAATTGTTGAGGCAGATGAATATGATAGATCATTCTTAAATCTTAATCCTAATTACGCTGCTATTACTTCAATTGAAAATGATCATCTTGATGTTTATGGAGACTTTAAATCTTTAACTAAAAGTTTTAAGTCATTTGCAAATAATGTAAAAGATGTATTAATTACAGATGCTGAAATAGATATGGATAAGGATTTTTCTTTTTCAATAAAGAGTGATTCTGATTATTATGCAAACAATATTAAGATTTTAGAGAATGGAATCAGATTTGATCTTAAAACTCCTAATAAATTTTACTCTGATATTTCTGCAAACATTATAGGTCTTCATAATCTTAAGAATACATTAGCGGCACTATCAATAATTGATCAAATACAGGAAATTGATATTCAAAAATTATTACCATTTCTTTCAACTTTTAACGGAATTGAAAGAAGAATGGATATTTATAAACTAGACAATAAAGTTGTTATTGATGACTATGCCCATCATCCAACTGAAATTGAATCAGTACTTAATACCATTAAAACTAATTTTAAGAATAAATCAACAGCAGTTGTATTTCAACCTCATCTTTTTTCTAGAACAAGGGACTTTATGGATGAGTTTGCAATTGTTTTATCAAAATTTGATGAGGTATATCTTTTAGATATTTATGCTGCTAGAGAAAAGCCTATAATTGGAGTTAGTTCACAAATTTTATTAGAAAAAATTAATTGTTCAAAGAAGGAAATAATAGATAGCAAATCAATTGATGATATAGTGCTTAATACCAAAATAGAGGTTATTTCTATTCTTGGTGCTGGGAATATATCAGAGAATCTTAATAAAGAAATATTTCAAAATGTATAGATTAATTATAATGTTAGGGTTATTATCATCGCTTATTCTCATGGGATTAATTAGTTCATTTAAATATTCTGAAAAAAGTTATGATTTAAAGACTAATAATATATTATATAGATCTAATGGATTTATTGACAATAAAGAAATTGTCAAAAGTTTAATAAGTGAAAAACAGTTTCAAAAATTGATTAAGGATAATGAGTTTGTAAAAGTTGAGAATAAATTAAAGGAGATAAAATCAATTGAGAATATTGATATTTATTTTAACGATAAAAATGAACTCGGAATAAAATTAATTGACAGAACTCCTATTGCGTATTTAAAAGATTTAAATAGTCTTATTGACATCAATGGTAAAGTTTTTGAAAAAGAGCAATATAAAAATGATTCGCTTCCTAGGATTAATGGAAATATATCTGAACACCAAATTTTAAAAATTATAAATGTTATTTCAGCTTTTAAAAAAGATAAGTTCTTTGAAAATAAATTAAAAGAAATTTGGTATAAGAATGACCATCTATATGTAAGAATAAAAAATTTGGAATTGGACGTAAACCTAGGAAATCAAAATCAAATAATTTATAAGTTAAAAATGTTAAAAGGTTTTTATGCATATCAATCAAAAAATATAAATCAAATAAAATATAAGCAACTAGATCTATTATACAATGATCGTTTAGTAGGAATTAAAAAATAATATTATGGATAAAAAATATTCAGTTGGATTAGATATTGGAACAACAAAGATTGTTGCTATGGTTGGTGAAAAAAATCAGTTCAATAAAGTTAAAGTCCTTGGTGTTGGTAAATCTCAGAGTCTAGGAGTCCATAGAGGAGTTGTAAACAATATTACCCAAACTATACAGTCAATTAAGATAGCAGTTGATGAGGCCCAAAATAAATCTAATATTGAAATCTTAGAGGTTGCAGTTGGGATAGCAGGACAGCATATTAGAAGCCTTCAACATAGTGATTATATAACTAGAGAAAATCCTGATGAGGTTATAAATGAAGATGATATTGATAAATTAATTGACCAAGTTTATAAGCTTGTGATGCTTCCGGGTGAGGAGATTATCCATGTTTTACCTCAGGATTTTAAAGTTGATGGTCAATCTGAAATAAAAGAGCCTATAGGTATGTATGGAAGCAGGCTTGAAGCTAATTTTCATATAGTAGTTGGTCAAGTTTCATCTATAAGGAATATTGGAAAATGTATAAAAAGCTCTGGATTAAAAATGGGAGATATTACTCTTGAACCATTAGCATCATCTGATGCTGTTCTCTCTGAAGAAGAAAAAGAAGCTGGAGTTGCATTAATTGATATTGGTGGAGGAACTACTGATGTAGCTATTTTTAAAGATGGGATTATAAAGCATACTGCTGTTATTCCATTTGGAGGAAATGTAATTACAGAGGATATTAAAGAAGGATGTTCAATTATTGGCAATCAAGCAGAACAATTAAAAATTAAATTTGGTTCAGCTTGGCCAGGAGAAAATAAAGACTCTGACATAGTTTCAATACCTGGACTAAGAGGTAGAGACCCTAAAGAGATTTCTTTAAAAACACTATCCAAAATTATTAATGCAAGAATTGTAGAAATTATTGAGCAAGCTTACTTAGAAATTAAGAATTATGGTCATGAGGATTCTAAAAAGAAACTTATTGCTGGTATTGTATTAACTGGAGGTGGAAGTCAATTGAGACATTTAAAACAACTTACAGAATATGTTACGGGTATGGATACAAGGATTGGTTTTCCAGGTGAGCATTTAGCTGGAGATTCAAATGATTATAATCCAATATATTCAACAGCTGTAGGATTATTAATGAAGGCAATAGAGAAAGATTCAGATCAACAGATAAACAACATGAATACATCTGAAAAGGATTTAGTAAACCATGAAAGAAAGACAATTCTTACCAAATGGGGAGAAGGATTTAAAAAATTTATAGATAACGTAGATACAATTGATAATTAATATAAAATTCAAAAAAAATGAAAACAGAAATAGATTCAAATTTTAGTTTCGATTTACCAAAAAATAGAAGTAATGTAATGAAGGTTATGGGAATAGGAGGGGGTGGAAGTAATGCTGTAAATTATATGTATAAACAGGGAATAAAAGGGGTTGATTTCGTTGTTTGTAATACTGACTCTCAAGCTTTAGAAGAAAGTCCTGTACCAAATAAGATCCAACTTGGAGCGAGTCTAACGGAAGGACTAGGCGCAGGAGCAAATCCTGAAATTGGAAAGTTAGCAGCATTAGAGAGTTATGAAGAGTTAAAAAATTTACTAGAGACTCAAACTAAAATGCTATTTATTACTGCTGGTATGGGTGGTGGAACAGGAACGGGTGCTGCGCCTATTATTGCAGAGATGGCTAAAGAATTTGACATTCTAACTGTTGGCATCGTAACAATCCCATTTAGTTTTGAGGGAAAAAATAGAGAATCACAAGCTGTCAAGGGTCTTGAAAAACTAAAAAGATCAGTTGATTCATTAATTATTATTAATAATAATAAATTAAGAGAGGTCTATGGTAATCTTGGTTTCAAAGAAGGATTCTCTAAGGCTGATGAAGTTTTGGCAACTGCGGCAAAGGGTGTTGCACAAGTAATTACACATCACTATACACAAAATATAGATTTAAAAGATGCAAAAACTGTGTTATCAAATAGTGGAACAGCTATAATGGGGTCTTCAACTGCTAGTGGATCTAATAGAGCTAATGAAGCAGTTATAAGAGCATTAGACTCTCCTCTTCTAAATGATAATAAAATTGAAGGAAGTAAAAATGTGCTCTTATTAATTGTTTCTGGAGCTGAAGAAATTACCATAGATGAAATTGGAGAAATTAATGAATATATACAAAATGAAACAGGTAATAGTGCAAACATAATTATGGGAGTAGGAGAAGATATTGACTTAGGAAATAAAATCTCTGTTACAGTTATTGCAACTGGATTTGGGGATGACAAACAAAACAGTCTAGTTAGTTCAGAAACAAAAAGAGTAATTTATTCTTTAGATCAAGATCACCCTTTTGAACAAAAAATATTAGAGGAGAAAATAACTGTATCTGAAGAGAAAAATGAAATAAATAAAAATCATGAAATATTAGATAAAGATTCTAATCAAAAGAAGATTGATAGTGAGATAAATGAAATTTTAAGAAATATTGATATAAGTTATGAAGTTTTAGATCCAGATCTTGATTTAATCGATACTGATGAGACAAATACAAGTGACATTGAATTAAATGACATTGAATTAAATGATATTGAATATGTAATTCCAGATAATGAACAATCTTTTGAGATAAATGAAGAGACATCTGAAATTTCATTTGGTCTTTTCTCAAATCATAATTTTGAAGATAATAGAAGTGAGGAGCTTTCTTTAAATGTTAATCCCAATGATGAGAATCATGAAGCAATTGAAACAGATTTATCATCAGACAGTTTTAATACTAGTGAATCAAATATCGAGTATATAAAATTAGATCTTAATCAAGATATTGAGAATGAATTAGAGATTATAGAAAATGATAAAGTAGATGAAAAATTGAACGACTCAGATAATATTGATATAGATAGAATTGAAGAAAACCATAATATATTTGAACAACCTATAACTCTTGATGATAATAATGAAAATGTTATTCGAAAACAAAACTTAAAAAAATATAATTACATATTTAAAAATAATAGTTCATCGATAGAGGATTTAGAGAAAATACCTGCTTATAAGAGAATGGGAATTGAAATTGACAATTCAGAATCTAATGGCGAGGATATTTATTCAAAAACTGTTTTAAATGAGGAAAATAAGCTGGAATTTCCTGATGTAAATACATATCTTCACGATAACGTTGATTAATTTATGAAAATAGAAGAAAAAATTAACGAGTCTATAAAGGACTCAATGAAAGAAAAAAATAGACTTAGACTTGATTCTCTTCGAGCAATAAAGTCTGCAATAATTATCGAAAAAACTAAATCTGGATCAAAAGATCAGATTGAAGAGTCAGTCGTTCTTAAAATTTTACAAAAAATGGTAAAGCAAAGGAATGATAGTGCAAAAATATACTTAGAACAAAACAGAAAGGAATTAGCGGATGTAGAAACATCTCAGGCAAATATAATTTCTGAATTTTTACCAACTCCGTTAAGTGAATCTGAATTATCAGAAATGATTGATAAAGTTATTGAAGAAGTTGGTGCCGAATCAATGAAAGACATGGGTAATGTAATTTCTAAAGTAAATGAAAGAGTCTCTGGTCAAGCTGAGGGTAGAGTTATTGCAGAAATTGTTAAGAAAAAATTAATTGGTTAAATTATTGCAAGCTTTATGTTACTCCCCCCATTGAGTTATCCTTTTGGCTGTATTCTCTTTCTTTAATTATTTTGATAATTCTTTCACATACAGCATATATATCTTCAAAGGAAGTATATAATGGAGTTAATGCTATGCGGATTATATTCTTGGGTCTAAAGTCTACGATTATGCTTAATTCCGCTTTGTCAATTGGGTCAATTAGACATTTTGATATTCTCCATGCTTCTTTATGACTTATTGAAATATGCGAACCTCTTCTGTCTTTTTCTAATGGTGATAGTAATTCAAAATCTAACTTTTTTAATTCATCATTATATATCGATAGGAAAAAATCAAACAGATCTGCCGATTTAATACCTAACTTTTCTGTAGTTGCATCAATTGTGATATCTAGAGAAGTTTTGAGTGTTGATAAAGAAAGTATATGAGGTGTTCCATTTGAAAATTTTTCTATAGAATTAGACTCAATATATTCATTTGAATATTCAAAAGGTTTATTATGGCTAAACCATCCCTTAATAGGTGATTTCAACTTTCTAAGTTTGGATTCTCTAACGTAAATAAATGCTGGAGAACCAGGACCTCCATTTAAATATTTGTATGTACAACCTACAGCATAGTCTATCCCATTTGATCTCATGTCAATATCAATTGCACCAACAGAATGACTTAAATCCCATATAACAATGATATTATTATCCTTACAGAATTTACTTATATCTTCAACGGAATATCTAAATGAACTTTTGAATGATACATGAGATAAAACTACTATCCCTTTTCTTTCTAATATATATTCTTTTAGTTTTCCAATATCTGGCTTTAAATCATTGCCGTAATCTAGAAATTTAAAGTCAATTTTAAAGTCTTTTGCAATTACTTCACAAATATATTTGTCAGAAGGAAAGTTTAGACTGTCAGTTGTAATATTTTTTATATCTCTATTTGCCTCTAAAATGCTCTTTAAAAGCTTAAAAAGATTTATTGAAGTAGAACTACCAACATAAACCTCATCCTCATTAGATTTGATAATATAGGCTATTTTTCTTGAAATGATTCTAGGAAGCTGTATCCAACTCTTATTCCAGCTAGAGATTAGATTATTTCCCCATTCTTCTTTAATAGTATAGTTAACATTATCTAGTAAATCCTTTGCTAGCACCCCAAGTGAATTTCCATCAAGATATATTTGGTTTTTAGGCAAAATGAACTTGTCTCTATATATTGAGAGTTCATCTTTAGAGTCAAGATTTTTTGCTATTTCTTTTAATCTATCCAAATATTATAAATTTTCTTAGCCCATTCTAAATACATTATTCCACTTGGATGTAAATTATCGTTTGTAATTAGATTAGGTTCATTAATTGCTCTTCTAGAAATCTCAGTAACATCAACATATTTTAAATCATTTGTACTTGCAAATTTTCTTAAACTACTATTAAATAAATTAATTTTTTCTGATATATCACTCATGTCATTAGATTGACCGAAGGGCGTATAACCCCAATCTGGTATAGAAATTATAATTATGTTTCCATCATTTTTCTTTATTCTTTTCATCTCATCCATTAACTTATTTAGGTCTTCCTCAAATTCATCTATAGGTCTAGAATTAAATTGGTTGTTAACTCCAATTAAAAGTGAGATATAATCATATTTTTTAGTAAAGTTTGTTTGGTTTATTGCATTAAGTAAGTCATATGTCTTCCATCCCGTTTCTGCAATAATCATAGGTTGATCAAAATCAACACCATTTTCATAGGCAACATCAACAAATTGATTAGGCCATCTTTCATCCTCATTTACCCCCTCCCCAATTGTGTAGCTATCTCCAAGAGCTATAAAACTGTATGGGCTTACACGTTGATTATTAAGATTATCCTCTACAATCAAAGAATCACTAAAATCATCTGTATCAATATTTAAATTCTCATCATTATAATTATTATTCGATGTACAACCATTTATAAAAATTAATAGAAAAAAAATTTTAAAAATTAGATGAATTCTCATACCTGGATATGCAAAATAATATTTTAATTCTTTACTTCAATGAATCAATTGCATTGTTTATATCTGGAGATTTAAAAATATAGCTTCCAGCAACTAGAACATCAGCTCCTAAAGATTTAAGTTTTTTACAATTAGTATTGTCTACACCTCCATCTATTTCAATCACAGCAGATGAATCTTTTAAATTAATTAGACTTTTAAGTTCAATTAGTCTATCAAATGTTTTCTTAATAAATTTCTGTCCTCCAAAACCTGCATGAACTCCCATTAGACATATCAAATCAACCTTATCAATGTAATCATCTAATTTATTAATTGGAGTGTCGGGGTTGATTGCAATTCCTGACTTAATTGAAGACTGTTTGATTTTATCTAGGATTTTATTCATCTCTGTGGTTGCTTCAATATGGACAGTTAAAATATCAGAGCCAATCTCAACAAATTTATCAATGTATCTTTCTGGTTCGATGATCATTAAATGAACATCTAATGGCTTTTTTGTCATTTTCCTAATTGAGCTTATTATTGGCATACCAAATGAAATATTTGGAACAAATAAACCATCCATTACATCAAGATGGAACCAATCTGCATTACTTTTATTGATTATGTCGCAGTCCCTAGAAAGATTTCCAAAGTCTGCAGCTAAAATAGAAGGAGCTATTTTTATAGACATAATAATTATTATTAAGGTAAAATTAATATGATTATCTAGTTAAAATATGCTTGAAAAGATATAAACATTAAAGCTAATAGGTTAGCCTAGATAAGTTTTAAGAATCTTACTTCTTGAAGTGTGCTTTAATCTTCGTATAGCCTTTTCCTTAATCTGTCTTACTCTTTCTCTAGTCAAATCAAATGTTTCACCTATTTCTTCAAGAGTCATTGCGTGTTGATTACCCAAACCAAAATATAGTCTTACAACATCTGCTTCACGAGGTGTAAGAGTATCAAGCGCTCTTTCAATCTCAGTTCTAAGAGATTCATGTAAAAGCTGTCTGTCAGGATTTGGAGACTCACCACTATTAAGAACATCATATAAATTTGAGTCTTCGCCTTCAACTAAAGGTGCGTCCATTGATACATGTCTACCAGAATTTTTTAGTGATTCTTTTACATCATTTACCGTCATATCAAGTTCTTTTGCAATTTCTTCTGCAGATGGAGCGCGTTCATGAGCTTGCTCTAAAAAGGCATAAGTCTTATTAATTTTATTTATTGAGCCAATTTTATTTAGTGGCAGTCTCACAATCCTTGACTGTTCTGCTAAAGCTTGAAGAATAGATTGTCTAATCCACCAGACTGCATAAGAAATAAATTTAAAGCCTCTTGTCTCATCAAATCTTTGAGCTGCTTTAATCAAACCAAGATTACCTTCATTGATGAGATCAGGTAATGTTAAACCTTGATTCTGATATTGTTTTGCAACAGAGACAACAAACCTTAGGTTGGCTTTTGTTAATTTCTCAAGAGCAAACTGATCACCTTTTTTAATTCGCTGAGCTAACTCTACCTCTTCTTCTGCAGTAATTAAGTCTACTTTACCAATTTCTTGAAGATACTTATCAAGAGAAGCTGTCTCTCTGTTAGTTACCTGTTTTGTTATTTTTAATTGTCTCATAGACTAATAAATGCCACAAAAACTGTTCCAAAGTGAAAAAAAATTATTTTTTTTCTAATAAAACTTTTCTTGAAATTTTTTGTTTTCTAGTTCTTTTATCAATTCCCATGTATTTAACCTCAATCTGATCCCCTAGGTTTATATAATCGGTTACTTTTTCTACTCTTTCCCATGCTATTTCAGAAACATGGAGCAAGACTTCTTTACCAGGAACAAATTCAACAACTGCACCAAAATCTAATATCTTAACAACGTTTACTTTATATACTTCATCTATAACAGGCTCAAAGACTAAATTTCTAATTCTTTCAATAGCATTATCAATCTTTTCCTGATCAACACCAAGTATTTCAATAACGCCAACTTCATCTTTTTCGTTAATTACAATTGTTGTATCAGACTCTTTTTGAAGTTCTTGAATGTTTTTACCACCAGGCCCAATTACCATACCAATAAAGTCCTTAGCTATTTCCATGGTAACCATTTTAGGTGCGTGAGGTTTTACTGTATCATTTGGTTTATCCAATGAACTATCAAGTTTATCAAGAATATGAAGTCTCCCCTTCTTTGCTTGAGTTAATGCTTCAACAAGAATTTCATATTTCAATCCCTTAATTTTAATATCCATTTGACATGCAGTAATACCTTCTCTAGTCCCGGTAACCTTAAAGTCCATATCTCCGAGATGATCTTCATCTCCTAGTATATCTGAAAGTACAGCATATTTTTTACCTTCACTAATAAGTCCCATTGCTATACCAGAAACATTACTTTTAATATTTATACCAGCGTCCATTAAAGCTAGTGAGCCTGCACAAACAGATGCCATCGAAGATGATCCGTTAGATTCTAAAATTTCAGACACAATTCTAACAGTATAAGGGCAATCATCTGGCATTACCTTTTTAAGAGCACGTTGTGCTAACATACCGTGGCCAATTTCTCTTCGAGACGTTCCTCTTAAAGGTCTGGCTTCTCCTGTTGAGAAAGGTGGAAAATTGTAATGTAAATAAAAGCTTTCTTCTGACTGATTTGTAGGCATATCAATAACATTGACTTCTCTACTTGTTCCTAATGTTAAAGATGCAAGTGACTGAGTCTCACCTCTTGTAAAGACTGCAGAGCCATGAGTAGAAGGTAAATATCCAACTTCTGTCCAAATATCTCTTATATCCTCTGTTTTTCTTCCGTCTAACCTAGTGCCCTCATTTAGAACTAAATCTCTAATAGCTTTTTTCTGTGCTTTGTTAAAGTATTTGACAATCAAGTCTTTCTTCTCTTCAATAATTTCATCATCATATGAGTCAATCAATTCCTCTTTCAATAAACTAAAAGATTCACTTCTTTCATTTTTTGAGAGTCCCTTCTTAGCAATATCATAAGATTTTTGATATACTTTATCTAAAATTTCAGCTTCTAGATCTTGATCTTCTTCTGCTTCATCATATTCTCTCTTTTCTGAACTAATACCAGCTTGTTTTACAAGTTTCTTTTGAGCATCAATTTGTCTTTTGATTTCGTCATGAGCATATTTTATTGCATCAGTCATTTCTTCCTCAGAGATTTCATCAAATTCACCCTCAACCATAACAACAGAGTCCTCAGTAGCTCCAACCATTATATCAATATCGGATTCTTCTAATTCACTTCTAGAAGGATTTATTATAAATTTTCCTTCAATTCTTGCAACTCTAACCTCAGAAATTGGTCCATCAAATGGAATATCAGATAATGATATTGCTGCTGAGGCAGCTAAACCAACAAGAGCATCAGGCATTACATTCTCATCATTGGACATAAGTTGAATCATAACTTGAGTCTCTGAATGGTAATCCTTAGGAAATAATGGACGTAGGACTCTATCTACTATCCTCATAGTGAGTATTTCTTCACTACTAGGTCTAGCTTCTCTTTTAAAAAATCCACCAGGAAACCTTCCAGCTGAAGCAAATTTTTCTCTATAGTCAACAGTTAGCGGTAAAAAATCTAGAGATGAAGTACCATAGCTTGAAACAACAGTAGATAAGAGCATACAATCTCCCATCCTAATTACTACTGATCCATGAGCTTGCTTTGCAAGTTTACCAGTTTCAATAGAAATTTCTCTGCCATCTGATAATTTTATAATTTGAGTTAAGGGTTTTGGATTCATAATTTAGTATTGGTTATATTTTTGTTGTGTGTAGTGAAGACAACCAAACTAAAAATGCTATTTTCTAATACCTAATTTTTTTATTATATCACGATATCTTTGAATATCTGTTTTTTTTAAATACTCAAGTAAGTTTCTTCTTTTACCAACCATTTTTACAAGTGACTTTTCTGTATTAAAATCCTTTGCATTTGATTTCAAATGGCTTGATAAGCTTTCAATTCTTTTAGTAAAAAGTGCAATTTGGCTTTCAGAAGAACCAGTATCTTTCTTGCTCTTACCAAATTCTTTAAAAACATCTTCTTTATTAAGTACTGTCATTCAAATAATTTTGAGCCGCAAATATACTAGAATATATTTAGAAACTAAATTATTTAATGATATTTACGGAGAGTATTATTTTGAATTAAATCAATGTAAAGATTGATTTTTTTCTTCAACTCTTTTCTATGACTTATGAAATCAAGAAATCCTTTTTCAAGAAGAAATTCACTTCTTTGAAATCCATCCGGTAGTTCTTGACCTGTAGTATCCTTTACAACTCTTGGCCCAGCAAATGCTATTAGTGCTTTAGGTTCAGCAATGTTAATATCTCCAAGCATTGCAAAAGATGCGGTAGTACCTCCAGTTGTGGGGTCAGTACATAATGAGATATATGGAAGACCTGCTTCTGAAAGATCATTTAATTTTGCAGAAGTCTTTGCCATCTGCATTAATGAAGTTGCAGATTCCATCATCCTTGCTCCACCTGACTTTGAAATAATAACCACAGGACACTTCTTTTTTATAGCATAATTAATTGATAAAGAAATTTTTTCACCTACGACTGATCCCATTGATCCACCAATGAATTTAAAGTCCATACATGCAATCACAATCTCTTTTCCATAGGATTTACCATAGCCAATTCTAATTGCATCTTTTAAATTTGTTTTATCTTGAGCATCTTTAAGTCTATCCGAATATTTTTTTTGATCTTTAAACTTTAGAAAATCTATGGGAGATATATTAACACCAATCTCTTTAAATTTATCATCGAAAAGAATCTCAAAATATTCTCTACTTCCAATATGAACATGATAGTCATCTTCAGGACTTACATACATATTTTCTGCTAATTCCTTTGTTTCAATAATTTTTCCAGTAGGAGTCTTGTACCAAAGTCCTGCAGGTATATCTTTTTTTTCCTCAGTCTTTGTATTTATATTTTTATTTGTTCTTTTAAACCAACTCATGAATTGGAAATTTAATCTAAGGTATTGATATTATTCAAGTCCTCAAAAGCTTTTATCAATCTTGACTTAAAAGTTTCTTCACCTTTTCTTAGCCATACTCTTGGGTCGTAGAATTTTTTATTTGGGACATCACTACCATCAGGATTTCCAATCTGTGACATTAAAAAGTCTCTTTTTTTAATCATATAATCTCTTACTCCTTCTGTAAAAGCAAATTGAAGATCAGTATCAATGTTCATTTTTATAACTCCATAGCTAATTGCCTCTCTAATCTCGTCAACGGATGAACCTGATCCACCATGAAAAACAAAATCTAAAGAGTTTTCAGGTAAATTAAATTGCCTTGATACATACTCTTGAGAATTTTTAAGAATTTTAGGAGTTAGCTTTACATTTCCTGGTTTATATACACCATGAACATTACCAAATGCAGCAGCAATCATGAACTTATCACTAACAGATATAAGTTCTGAGTATGCATATGCTACTTCCTCAGGCTGTGTATATAATTTTGACGAGTCAATGTCAGTATTATCAACTCCATCTTCTTCTCCTCCTGTAACTCCTAACTCAATTTCTAGTGTCATATCAAGATCACTTAATTTTTTAAGGTACTCCTTGCAGATAGCAATATTTTCCTCGAGAGGTTCTTCAGATAAATCTATCATATGTGAGGAAAATAATGGAAATTTATTCTTCTTATAAAAGTCTTTACCATACTCTAAAAGTCCATCTATCCATGGAAGAAGTTTTTTAGAACAGTGATCAGTGTGAATTATAACTTTAGCACCATAGTCCTCAATAGTTTTATGTATATGGTATGCACCTGCTATTGAACCTGAAATTGAAGAATTAAAACCATGATTTGGCATTCCTTTACCTGCAATAAATTGAGATCCGCCACTAGAAAATTGAATTATAACGGGGCTGTTAAGTTCAGAAGCAGTCTCAAGTACAGAATTTATTGTATTTGTACCAGAAACATTAATAGCAGGAAGAGCAAATTTCCTTTGTTTTGCTAAACTAAATAATTGTTGATTCTTTTCTCCGAAAATAAAGTTATCTCTCAAAATAAATTATTGTTAATTTTTGTCAAAAATATTAAACTTATTTCTAAAATGGGTAATTAATACCAATATTAAACACTGCTTTATTTAAACTAAAATCACTAAACCACCTATTACTTTTATCTTTAGCTGGATTATACGTTTTAAAGGCAGTATCTAATCTTAAAACAAAAAAGTTAAAATCATATCTTAATCCAATACCAGTCCCAATAGCTAATTCACTCAAATCAGAAAAATTATTAAAATTCATCGAGTCATCATTAGTATTATCACTAATGTTCCATATATTACCAATATCCACAAATAAAGCACCATTAAGATTTCCTGAAATTTTGTTTCTATATTCAAAATTTAAAGAAATTTTAAAATTAGCTTCATTAAACTCATTTATATTATTGCTACTACCTGGTCCTAGTTTATATGCTTTCCATGCTCTATTGTCATTGGACCCTCCTGCGTAGTATGATCTTGTGAAAGGTATGTAATCTGAGTTCCCATAAGGTATTGCAATACCAGTGAATGCCCTAAGAGCAAAGACTCTTCCATTATTTAGTAAAACATGTTTGATGTAATTTATTTCAGCTTTAGTGTACTGAGAGGGTAAAATATTAGAAATTTCAACTTTATTATCTAAATTTAGGTTTTTATCCCTAATCACTTCATTAAATAAATTCCCTACCATCTCAATTTTTAGTCTAAATCTTGAAAAATCCTCATCTAGGAAGTTCTCTTGAGTATTTCGGTTAATTGTAATTGATGAACCAACTATTAAATTGTTCTCTGTTAACCTATCCTTCCTCTCTAAAATAGAATTTACATTTTTATAAAAGTCTGTCCCTGAATCTAAGGTTGTTTCATTGTTGAGGACTTGCGAAATAAAAATTTCTGAACCTTCAGGAATTGTTAGATTTCCATCTTTATTAAGCGTTGATTGATCAAGATTATAAATTGATGAAATATAATTAAGTTTATCATAGGAATTTTTATAAACATTAAAATAATTAGACACATTTTGATTATTTACATACTCAAAGTCAAGAAGTTTAAAATTTATTTTGGATTGTTTTGTTGGGTTCCAGTTAACCTCATATATTCCTGAATAGTATTGTTTATCCAAACCTATATTTTTTTGAACAGTTGAACCTATAATTATATTTGTAAAAGGATTCATTTCCTTTTTAATTAATTTATGAGTCCTAAAAGGAAGCATTGCTCTTGGAACTCTGAGATTAACATTACCTCCTAATTCAAAAAGATTAAAAAATGAATCCTCAGGATCTCCAATATCTTTAGATGCTCCAATACTATTATTAAGATTAATAGACAGGTTTTCTGTACCTCTAAATATATTCCTAATATTAAAATTTGTTCCGAATGAGATTCCAAAATCTTCAATATTTGAATGAGTAAAATCTAGATCAAACCCTAAACTAAATCTGTCTCTTGGTAATAGATAGATTGAAGTATTCAAAGAATCCATTTGCTCTTCAATTATAATTCTAGGATATTTAAATGCTCCTATATTAGAGAAGTATCTAGAAGTTAAAAGTTTATCATTCTCAATAAATTTTTGATTTTTTTTAAAAAAAATAGGTTCAGTTAGTGATCTTGGAGAATAATTAAGATTACCCTTTGAGAATATTTTAATACCGTTGTAGTCAAGAGAGTCAGTATATGAACTTATGTTTGAAAGTTCATCAAGTGATTCGACATAAATTTTAATATCATTTATATTCTTAACGTTATATTCACTCTCTTCATCTTTATTGTTAATCGATAATACTAAAGGAATTTTCTTTTTATTACCTGTACTATCAATTAAAACATTAAAATTTATACTTCTTTGTTGAAAATCATGTATACCATTGTTTTTAAATAATGATATCAGCCTATCTCTTTCAAGTAATAGTTTATTAATAGAAAAATATTCATCTTTATTTATTAGGCTCGCATCTTTTGAAATTTTATAGAGTGAGTCAATATCTCTGGATTTAAATTTCAATGAAATTGAATCAATTAAGTATCTGGTATTAGTTTTTACTATGTACTTAAGATTAGCCTTTTTACCTTCAATGATAGTATCTACACTGACCTTTGAATCAAAATAACCTTCATTATTATAAAATTGTTTTAACCTAGATATATTATTATTAACATCTGTGTCACTTAGCTTAAATGGTTTTTGACCTAAACTTTTTAAAAATTCATTAAATGAATTATTATACTTTTTAAGCTGTTTAACTTGTTTATCTGATAATATTTTGGATAATCTAGTATACCTTTTAGGCTTTTTATTAAGCCATAAATCAAACTTTTCATCAGGATTGTCACTCGATAAGTTATAGATGTAAAATCCAATAGGGTATCCTAGAAATTTATTAGATGGGGTAGGTGGGTCTATTAATAATTTTACAGGGTTTCTTTTGACTAATGTATCATTGACAATAAAAGTATTGTCTGTAAGGACAGTATCTTCTAGTCCATCGTAAATATTAGAACTACAGGCATTTAAAATTAAAAAAAATAGTATTAAGTAAAGATTTTTTTTAGAAGACAACTTTAATTTTTTACTAAATTACAGTTTTTAGCTTAAAAATTTCTTTGTCTAATGATTTCAAATACAACTGCTGAAAATGCGACAGAAACATTAAGTGAATCAATCTTTGAGCTTATAGGTACTTTTAAAATATTATTTGATAGACTTAAAATACTTTTAGAGATACCCTTTTCTTCAGACCCCATAATGATAGCAACAGATTTTTTAAAATTTGAACTGTATATTGTTTCCTTTCCTTTCTCAGAAAGACTTATAATGTCAATATCTAAGGAACTTAAGTGCAAAATAGCATCTTTTATATTGCTAACCCTTGCAATTGGTATTTTAAATACTCCTCCTGACGAAATCTTAACTACATCAGAGTTCACTGGTGCGGAGTTGTTTTGAGGAATAATTATTCCATCTACATTTGCTGCGACGGCTGTTCTTATAATAGCCCCAAAATTTCTTGTATCAGTTATTCCATCCAGTAATAAATATGTTTTTGGCGAGTTATTGTCAAATGTAGTTGATACTAAATCATCTATTGATAATAGTTTGATTGGAGATAATATAGCTACTGCTCCTTGATGATTTTTATTGATATACTTTTTAAACTTCTCCTTAGGAACAAATGAGTATTTGATATTATTATGCTCTAGTAATCTAACTAATGACTTAAATAAACTGCTTTGATGTGAATTTGATTTAAGTAGATATACTCTTGACACCTCTTTTGAAGACTCAATTGCCTCTATAATAGATCTAATGCCGTATATCTCTACTTGTTTATCCATGAAGAATGTATATATAAAAAAAAAGGAGGTTAAAAAACCTCCTTTTTGATATAATAATTTATCAAATTATCGACAAATATTCATAGCCTTGAATCCAACTGCAGGACTTGTACCGTCCGACAAAGCAGTTTGAGATCCAGAACCATCTAAACCTGTCCAGTTAACTTGATAAGTAATTTCACTATCCCAGTCTCCTGAAGTAAATTCGAATCCGAAAGTTGAAGCGCTTGCAGGAACTGTGAACGAAGTCGTCCCATCTTCCCCAGCAACAGTCCATGATGTTGTAACACCATCGATTGTCCATTGTAATGTAGCACCATTCCAACCATCTCCCCAACTATCCTGACCAGTAATAGTATAAATACCAGCTACTGTACCAGAATTGTTAGCATCAAATCTACATCCAATTACTATTGGATATAAGAAAGGAGATCTAAAATATGAACCTGTCATTGATCCAGTTACAGAAGATCTTGAATAAGTTTCTCCATTTGTAAGGTTTAATTGAAATCTTACAGTAACAACATCATTACCTTTAAAGCTACCAACACCTAATCCTCCAAGTGCTTGAGTTAACGATAATGAAAAGTCAAATCTAGGTAGTCCAACAGGACCATCATACATGTCAGACCTATTAACAGTCTGATATAAAACCTCTGCACCTGAGTTAAACTGTAGATAAATTTCTACATTTTGTGTTAAACCACCCATTTCTTTATCGTGTGGCTCAAGTGTCCAGTTAACAACTGATGTACCAGGAGTAGCTGCTTGATACTCACCAGTCTTAGAAATTTGTCTAAGTGCAGCACCTTGCTCATACTCTTTAAGCATGTAGTCAGTCATCATCTCATACCCTCCATATTCATCAGAAGAAAATTCTTTTGAACAAGAGACTATTAGTGTAATTAAACTAAGATATATAAATAATTTTTTCATGTTTTTTAGTTTTAATCGACCGCTGGTCCGTTAGTGTTCCAAAATACTCTTTGTGTTAAATCAGATTTCTGAGAAACATTAGAGTTGTTAGCCGCATAGTTTTGTGGATACCACATTGATACAGGGAATGGCCCTGGATCTGGTTCAACCATTGGTTGAAGATTTTTTGGATAACCATTTCTTCTATAAGAATTATATGCATCGATTCCGTTACCTCTTTGAGTAATCCAGAATTCTTCAGCCCAAAGCTCAAGCTTACCATCTAATGTAGATGCAGCAGTCCATTCAGTAGCAAAGTTTGCTATATAAGCATCAATTGCTGCCTGGTCCATTGCAGGAGCTCCTGGTATGTCATCTACTTTATTCATGTGAGATCTAATACCAGCTAATGTTTCAGTTGTAGGATCACCTCCAGTCATAACTGCAACTTCTGCATTCATAAAATGCATCCATGAGTTAGCAACAATTGGAGTTACACCTTGACCAGCTGCACCATCTCCGGCACCAAGACCACCAAAACTTAGGTCATCGTAAGCACCACCAGCAGGGAATATACCAGCTAGAGTTCTCTCGAAACCATCAGGTGGAATACCTTCATCGTTTCCATGATCTCTACCCCAGTATCCCTCAGGAAGTACACAGTACAATCCGTAAGCAACCCTGTGAGGTTCGATATAGTAACCAGGTGTTGAACATTCAATCTGAACTTCGTTAGGAGGTCCGTCAGCACCAGGTGTTTCAGAAACATTTCTATAATACAAGTAAAGTATTCTAGGGTCTCTTTCACCATTTCTACCTTTCATTAAACGATCCATCATCCAGTTAGACTGATAATCACCTGCTCCAGTATTGGAGTAGTTGTATCTGTAAATTGGATGTCTAGTATCAGGATTAATTGCATTAGTACCCCATTTGAATTCAAAGTCATCTGCACTATCAGTAATATAATTAGTAATAGCGTTATAACTTGAGTAGTCACCTAGGTTAAGGTATGCTCTTTTCTTGATACTGTTTGCAGCTTTAATCCATCCAGCAGCATTACCTCCGTAGTACATATCGTACTGTGGAGTAGCACCACCTGAATTAAAGTTACTAATTGCAGAATCAAGTAAACCAATTGCAGCATTATAAACTGACTGACCAGAGTCAGCAGCAGGATTTAGGTTATCAGAACCTTGTAATGCTTCAGTATAAGGAACATCACCAAAATAGTCTACTAGAGTTAATAGAATATATGCTTCGAAAACCTGTCCCATACCTATATAGTATGTAAGACCGTTTTCAGCAGCAAGTACATTCATTAATCTAATATCCTCCATCATACCTTGATAAGCGGATGCCCACGAACCAGAGAATGAACCTGGAGAATAATTATCTCTATACATTCTGTCACCTCCTAAGTACGCAACTCTTGTAAGTCTTGCACCAACATCACCCATGTTATCAACAAATGAAGCAAAGTCTTCTTGAATGTTATTAATAAACAAGTCAGTACTAGCCTGAGCTGGGTTTAATGCATTAGGGTTAACAGTAAGATCTAACTCAGTAGTTTCACATGAGCTTAATACTAGTAAACTAGAAAAAGCTAAAATCGAAAGTTTGTTTAAATTTTTCATAATTTTTAAATTTTTGAATTAGAACGTTAATTTTAAACTTACACCGTATCTTCTTGCACTTACACCATTGAAGTATTCAAAACCAGAACCGTTACCAACACCAAGACCGGCGATGTTAGGATCATAGTTAATACCTTCAGGCGTATTATAAGCATCATACCAAAGGTTGAAACCTTGTGCAGAAACAGAAGCCGCTCCAAATGGAGTTTTATCTAACCAATTTTTAGGTACGTCAAAAGTAAGTGAAACTTCACTTAATCTTAAAACACTTGCATCCCAAGTTCTTAACTCGTCTGCCCCTAAAATCAAGTTACCGAAGTAAGTTGTCGCGTTATCAATTTGTTTATTGTTTGGAGAACCATCAGAAAGAACACCAGGTAAAATATATGGTAATTCTCTATCAACAGTATCAATTGTTTGACCTCTACCAAGTAGTGTCATAATAAAACTTGAATACATATCACCACCAATAGTAGCATTAAATAGAACATTTAAAGATAAATTTCCATAAGTAATAGTGTTTCCAACATTTGCAACAAAGTCAGGGTTACTATCACCAATTAATGAATACTTATTAGTCTTGTAATTCGTATCGTTGTTTGTACCATAACTACCAGCAGCATCAATTAGTGGTCTACCAGAGCTATCTCTTGAAACAGATGTTCCAATCATAGATGTTAATGGTAATCCAGGAATTGCAGCGTTACCTCTTGTAGAGAAACCAGCATAAACAATTTGATCAGTATTTTGTCCAAGATCTTCAACAATAGCTTGGCTAGTTGTGTAGTTTACACTAGTATTCCAGTTAAACTTATCACCTCTAATCCAATCAGCGTTAAGATCTATTTCCCAACCAGTTGCACTAATTTCACCAATGTTAGTACTAGTAGAAGTATAACCTGTTGATGGGTCAAGTGGTTGTGTTATAATAAGATCAGTAGTTGTTCTGTCGAAGTAAGAAATTTCAGCAGATAATCTATTTTCAAATAAATTAGCTTCTAAACCAAACTCAAGTTCTGAAAGTAACTCGGGCTTTAAACCAAGGTTACCTAAAGATGAACCTGATGTGTTTGTAATTACATCAACACCATCAATCCTATAATCTTTTGTATCTAAGTTAAGTACAGATGAAATTGGATATCCAGTAGGATATGTCGCAGATGTACCATAACTAGCTCTAACCTTTAGGAAATCGACTGGTAAGTTACCAAAGTCTAAAACTGAAGTTGGAACGAAAGATATACTTGCAGATGGGTAAGTAATAGATCTATTTTCTTCTGCTAGGTTTGATACCCAGTCAGTTCTAGATGCTAATGTTAAATACAAGTAGTTTTGATAATCTAGAGAAGCTTGAGCAAATACCCCAAGTACGTTTCTTCTAGAATAAAATTCAATTTCTTCCTGAGAGTTAAAGTTATAATGTCTTAAAACATTAAATACATTTTGACCAGTACTTCTTACACCATTTCTATCATATTCTCTTGCATTAGATGTTGCACCAGCGTTAAAAGTCATAGACCAATCACTGTCAAGTTCGAAGTCTCCGTTAACAGTTATTTGGTGGTTAAAGATTGTAGCAGTGTTATTCCACTTTTCGTAGAATCCAGATTGTGTTTCAAGACTTCCGTCAACACCACCCTTGTTTTGATAACTTGTATTATCCTCACTATATACATCATAACCATATCTATATTGAACGTTTAAATTATCAGAGATGTCATACTGAACTGAAGTACCACCATAAACCCTGTGAGTAGCCTGTGCATCTTGAGTATTTGCAACAGTCCAAAGTGGGTGTTGGATACCATTAGATGATCTATAATAAATAGATGCTCCTGTAATAGGGTGAGCATATGGTAATTGACCTATACCAACAGATCTTGGAGTATAGAATACGTTACCATATAATGATGAGTCAGAACTACCACTACTATATGCCGCAGCAATAGGTGGAGTTTTAAAGTCAGTGAATGAATAGTTAAGTGTTCCGTTAACAGTAATTTTATTTGATAAAACAGCTCTACCACCGAAACTAAGATTGTTTCTTCTTAGAGTGTTTCCAGGAGTAAATCCTTCATCATCTAAATTACCATAGTTAACATTATAAGACAGTTTTCCGTCATCACTTTGACCTCTGAAGTTAATGTTTGTATTGATAATGCTTCCAGGTTGGAATAAGTCTCCAACACTATCATAAGGCTTCCATTCCCACATAGAGTCTTGAGATAAACCTATTAAAGGTAGAAGATCTCTTGAAAGGAATCTAGCGTTAAGGTTACTCACATATGGGTGTGCTAAAAACCCAGGTTGAGTGGTACCATAACTTGAAGTACCGGAACCATTTATTGCGGCCTGTTTACCCCATCCAGCTGGACCTGCTTCGTCGAAACTAGGACCCCAGTTAGAGAAGAACCAACCAAAGTTTTGGTTAAAACCATTACCATACTGATTCTGATATTCTGGCTTCATGGCAAGCTCGTTTACAAAGTAAGACGTATTAACCGTCACCTCGTTTTTTTGAGCTTTCATACCTGAAGCAGTAGTACCGGATTTTGTAGTAATTAATACAACACCGTTTCTACCTTGCGATCCATAAAGTGTAGCCGCAGCTAATCCTTTAAGAACGTTTACAGATTCAATATTATTTGGATCTAGATCTAGGAATCTTGAAGAACCGTTGTTACCTGAGGTAAAACTACCCATTGAGTTAGTATCACTTGCGAAAGGGACACCATCAACAACGAATAACGGTTGGTTACTTGAACTAAAGGTACTTAAACCTCTAATTATAACACTTGTTCCTGATCCAGAAATACCACCTTGATTTGTTACTTGTACACCAGAGGCTTTACCAGAAAGTACACGCGCAACATCACCAGAAGCTCTATTCTCGATTTGACTGTTGTCAACCTCAGATACAGCATATCCTAGTGCACGTTTTTCTCTTGTAATACCTAAACTGGTTACGATAACTTCTTCAAGTTGATTACCTAGGGAAAGTGAAACGTTAATGACGTTGCCTGCTCCAACAGCTATTGCTGATGTTTCATAACCAACGAAACTGAACTCCAGAGTCTGGCCTTCAGATACATTAACAGAAAAGTTCCCATCGAAATCAGTGGTTACACCAGTAGTTGTGCCTTGAACTAGAACAGTAGCTCCCGGTAAAGGAAGACCATCTGGATCAGAAACAACACCAGTTACTGTCTTCTGAGCAAACGACAATTGTGCCGTCAGCAAGAAAACCACTAGTAATCTGAATAAGCTTTTCATACTTAGTTATTTAGTTATTAATAAATTTTTGTTAAAATTTTCTTAAATTTTTCGTAAACGCTAAGTTACATCAATAATTCAAAAAAAAAAGAAACTTCTAAAGTTTATTAGAAAAAAAATAAAAAAAACGAGATTATTCTACAGAAAATGGACTAAAAATGACAATATGGTAAGATTCTAATTAAAAGAGTATGATATTGACAATAAATCTATTGATTTTCTACGAATTCGAAAATCGTTATTATTGAGCTTAAGTCACTTACTTTTAACTTTTCAGATTTGATAAATTTCTTCACTTTATCCGAATTGTCTCCAAAGTAATTGATTATTGACTTTTTTGACTGCTTTAGCTTTACAGGTGTACTTCCGTTTGAACTAATATATAGTTCAACACTTTCGACATATCTTGGAGGGAAAGAGTTTTCAAGAGAAGTTCTTGCGATTTTTGCTTCCATGAAAGTTTTCTTTTTCTTAAGAAACAACTTGTCTTTCTGCCCATCAAATATATTAATCAAATAACCAATATAGGCATTACCACTCTCTAACCTGTATGGCAAATACTGATATCTTTCCCCATTAATTAGAGGAATTACATCTGCACTTTTGATTAAAATTACATCGGATTCTGATTGAGACGGTGTATCAGCCATTTCAATTTCGTCTCTAAAAGCATTATACCTCATGTAACCGGTGTCATTTAATTCTTTTCCAAAATATTCAAGCGTTGCAATGTTGAAATTAGCATCAAAATAATGAGTCCCTTGAACATTTAATGGTTGAGGAGCTCTTGATGATTTGTTTCCAAAATCAATTAAGGCTTGTTGAGTGGCTCCCGTAATTGCTCCGTTAATGTTACCTTGGGATTGAAGACTAGATGATAAAATAGCGGTAAATAAAAAGGCGAAAGTATATTTCATTTTGTAAAATTTCTGCGTAAACTTAAATATAAAATTATTAAAAAGTGTAAATCTCATATTGTATTTAACAATAAATTAATCATTATATCATTTAGATGCTCAAATAATTATAGGTATTTAACAATAAATTAATCATTAAATATATCGATCTGCCCGCGGAAGAGGTCGTCAAGTTTCTCACCTTCTCTGATCTTCTTTATCTCATCTTTATAAATACAAACTTCAGTTGGTTTAAGTCTACTATTATAATTACTTGTCATGGTAAAACCATATGCTCCGGAATTTTTAAAGCATAATAAATCACCTTGTGAGACTTTTGATATCTTTCTGTTTTCTGCGAAAGTGTCTTTCTCACATATATACCCTACAACTGAGTAATCAAATTTTTTATCCTTTGGATTAGATAAGTTAACTATTTCATGATATGATTTATAGAGAGTTGGTCTAACAAAGTGATTAAAACCAGAGTTAACTTGTACAAATGTGTTTTTACTTGATTTTTTTAAATAATTAACTTTCGTAATAAAATATCCTGAGTCACTGACTAAAAATTTTCCTGGTTCAAAAATAATTTTTAATTCTTTTCCTTTTGTTAGTTTAAACTTTTTAACTTCTTCATTAATGACCTTTGCATATTTATTAAGGTCAGTTTCAGTATCTCCAAAAAAATAAGGGATCTTAATCCCACCTCCAAGATCTATCGTTTCAATATTTTTAAATTTCTGTGCAATTAAAAATATTTTTTTTATTCCTAACTCAAAGTGATTATTCTCAATAATATCACTTCCTGTATGAATATGAAGAGTGGTTACTTTAATTTTTTTCTCCTCATCCATTTTCACAATCTTATCAATACTCTCCTCAGTAATGCCAAATTTAGAATCTATATGCCCTACACTAATATTTTCATTTCCACCAGCCTTGACTCCTGGATTAATTCTTACTGATACAGTTTGATTTGGGTAAGCTTTTGAAAAATCTATTATAGACTCAAGGCTATCGAGATTAATCTTTACACCAAGGGCCATTGCCTCTTCTATCTCAGAAAAATTAACACCATTTGGAGTAAATAGAATTTTTTTAACGTCATATCCGCATTTAATTCCTGTTCTGACTTCCTCTATCGAAACAGCATCAAGTCCTAGCCCAAGATTATTAATATATTTTAATATTGAAATATTAGAAAGAGCTTTAGCTGCAAAATGAATTTGATAATTATTTAATTTTTTGAATGCCTCTTTAAGTTTTTTGAGTTGTCTATCTATTACGGATAAATCATATACATAAAGTGGAGTTCCAAAATTTTCAGAAGCTTTTTTAAGTTTTTCAATGTTCATAATATAAATTAATCTTTAAATATAAATCTGATTTTAAATAATTCAAATTTCTTAAGTTTTGTAGTTATATTTGTCGCCATGAATTTACATGAATATCAGGGAAAAGAACTACTAAAAAGCTTTAATGTTTCAATCCAAAGAGGTTATGTTGCAAATACACCGGATGAAGCAGTAAAATGTGCGGAAAAACTTACTGAAGAGACAGGAACTAAAATATATGTAGTAAAGGCTCAAATACATGCAGGTGGAAGAGGAAAAGGAGGCGGTGTAAAAATTGCAAAGAGTCTAGAAGAAGTTAAGAGAATTTCATCAGATATCATTGGAATGAACCTTGTCACTCCTCAAACATCAAAGGATGGTAAGCTTGTCAGGAAAGTGCTAATTGCAGAGGATGTATATTATGAGGGAGAGTTTGATAGAAAAGAATTCTATATATCGGTTCTACTAAATAGAGCATCATCTAAAAATATGATAGTATATTCAACTGAAGGAGGTGTTGATATTGAAGCTGTTGCTGAAAATACTCCTGAGTTGATTTTCAATGAAGAAATTGATCCTGGAACCGGGATCCTGCCATTTCAATCAAGAAAAATTGCCTTTAACTTAGGTCTAAAGGGTTTAGCTTTTAAAAATATGTCAAAATTTGTTACAAATCTTTACAAAGCATATGTTAGCTCTGATGCATCATTATTTGAAATAAATCCTGTGCTTAAGGCATCTGATGATAAAATAATTGCTGTAGATTCAAAAGTCACAATTGATGAAAACGCTCTTTTTAGACAAAAAGATTATGAATCTTTAAGAGATTTAAATGAAGAGAATCCAGTTGAAGTTGAAGCAAGAGAGAATGGTTTAAGCTATGTTGATTTAGACGGAAATGTTGGGTGTATGGTTAATGGTGCTGGTCTAGCAATGGCTACCATGGATCTTATTAAACTAGCTGGAGGAGAGCCAGCAAACTTTCTTGATGTTGGTGGAACTGCTGATTCAAAAAGAGTTGAAAAAGCATTTAGGCTAATACTCCAAGATTTAAATGTGAAGGCTATCTTGGTAAATATATTTGGTGGAATAGTTAGATGTGATAGGGTAGCAGAGGGTATTGTTTCTGCTTACAAGAATTTAGATAATATTAATGTGCCTATTATAGTTAGGCTCCAGGGTACTAATTCAGATAAGGCTAAAGAAATAATCGATAGCTCTGGGTTAAATGTGCTCTCTGCTACTGCCTTTGATGAGGCAGCTACAATGGTACAAGCTGCCATAAAATGACATATAGTCATCTTTTTTTAATTTTTAACGTCAATTTGTCATATATTTTTATTTGGTATTCTATTTGACTATTATTTATTGAATTTAATATTCAATGTTTAATTAAAAAAAAAATTATGAGAATAGTAAAATATAATAATAACAATATGTTTCCATCATTAATGAATGAATTTTTTAATGATGATTTAGGAATTAACTTCTTTAATAGAAGACATTCTGTACCATCAGTTAATTCAACTGAAAATAATGATTCTTTTGAAATTGATCTTGCAGTGCCAGGAATGAAGAAAGATGACTTTACAATTGAATTAAATGATAAAATTTTATTGATTTCGTCAGATAACTCAAATGATGATCAAAATGAAAAAACAAGATTAAATGAATTTAATTATTCGTCTTTTCAAAGATCATTTAGGGTTCCAGAATCAGTAGAGCTTGATAAAATCAAAGCAAATTATAAAAATGGAATTTTAAAGATTAAGTTACCCAAGAGAAAGGATAGCATAACAAAACCAAATAGGTTAATTGATATCAGTTAAATAAAGTTAATAATCAAAAATTAAGGTGCACACTAGTGCACCTTTTTTATTTGATCTTCTTCTTAAGATATTCAATTTTATCTCTAAGATCAGCGGCTTTTATAAAGTCAAGTTTTTTTGCAACACCCTCCATTTCCTTCCTTAACAGCCTAATTTTATTTTCAATTTGATTCTGGGTATGATAACTCTTTATTTCTTCTTTGAAGTCTTCATAATTTGTACTGACAATCTCTTTTGAAGGTTCAAAAGAGTTCTTAAATGATTTTTCCATTTGTATTGGAACAATATTATTTTCTGTATTGAATTCTTCCTGTTTTTTCCTTCTATATTCAGTTTCCTTAATTGTTTTTTTCATACTCTCAGTAATTATATCAGCATACATTATAGATTTTCCATTAATATTCCTAGCTGCTCTTCCAACAGTCTGGATTAAAGATCTATGACTTCTAAGGAATCCTTCTTTATCAGCATCCAGAATTGCAACTAATGATACCTCAGGTAAATCAAGACCCTCTCTTAATAAATTAACACCAACAAGAACATCAAATATCCCTTTTCTTAAATTATGCATTATCTCAACTCTTTCAAGAGTATCAATATCACTATGAACATAATTAGCCCTAATCTTGGATTTATGAAGGTACTTTGTTAGCTCCTCAGCCATTCTCTTAGTCAAAGTAGTTACTAAAACTCTTTCATCTTGTTCAACCCTTTTGAGAATCTCTTCAATTAAGTCATCAATTTGATTTTCAGACCCTCGAACCTCTATGACTGGATCTAATACACCAGTAGGTCTAATAATTTGTTCTACGAATACACCTTCTGATTTTTTAAGCTCATAATCTGCCGGTGTCGCACTAACATATAATACATTATTCTGGAGGTTTTCAAATTCTTCAAATTTTAAAGGTCTATTATCAAGTGCAGCTGGCAATCGAAACCCATATTCAACTAAATTCTCTTTTCTACTTCTGTCTCCCCCATACATAGCATGAACTTGAGGAATTGTTACATGACTTTCATCAATAACCATAAGGTAATCATCTGGGAAATAATCTAATAAGCAGAAAGGTCTTGTACCAGGACTTCTCCCATCTAAATATCTTGAATAGTTTTCAATACCAGAACAATATCCTAGTTCTTTTATCATTTCAAGATCAAATTCTGTTCTCTCTTTTATTCGTTTTGCTTCAAGATTTTTTTCAATTTCATCGAAATACTCTATCTGCTCTTTTAAATCAAATTCAATATTGTTTATTGCAGATTTAATACTGGATTCAGAAGTAACAAAAATCATTGCGGGAAAAACTCTTAAGTTATTAAAATCCTCAATTTTATTTCCTGAGAGAGGATCAATTGATTCAATGCTTTCAATCATATCACCAAAAAAATTAATTCTATAAAAAATATCTGAATAGCTTGGGTAAATGTCCACAACATCCCCCTTAACTGAAAAACTTCCTCTGTTTAATTCATTTATTGATCTAGAGTATTGACTCTTTACAAATAATGACAAAAGTTTAGAAATTGGGATTTCTTGATTAACCTTTATTTCAATTACATGCTTTTTAAATTCAGATGGGTTGCCAATCCCATATATGCATGACACAGATGCAACTACAATAATATCATCCCTTCCAGAGAGTAAAGAAGAAGTTGCACTTAGTCTATATTTCTCAATCTGTTCATTTATTGATAAATCTTTTTCAATATAAAGACCTGATGATGGAATATATGCTTCAGGTTGATAGTAATCATAATAAGAAACAAAATATTCAACAGAATTATTAGGGAAGAAGCTCTGAAACTCTGAGTAAAGCTGCGCAGCTAATGTTTTATTATGAGCTAATACTAAAGTTGGTCTTTTTATTTTTTGTATAACATTTGCAACAGTAAAGGTTTTTCCAGATCCAGTAACACCTTGAAGAGTAACATAATTCTGATTATTTGAAAAAGAATCAACTATACTCTTTATAGCACTTGGCTGATCTCCAGTTGGATTAAATTCTGATGTAAGTGAGAAACTCATTAATCAATTAGGTTATCATCAAAGTCAACTTGATTAGTCTCATCACTTTTACTGAATATTTCAGATGGAGCTTCTTTTGGGACCTCTCCTATTGAGTTTATTGTTAAATATTTTTTATCATTAATGTTGAATTCCCCAACTTCGTATAGCTCAACGAAGAATGTCCAATAATTCAAAAAGTCATAAATAAAAATAAGTTTATCATCTTTAGCAATAAAGAAATTTGAAATCGAAACATTATCCATGATCTTGTCTTGATCATCTATTTTAAAAATTTTAATTTCCTCAAGTTGTTCCCAATTTTCATCTGTATGATGAAATGTAGATATCTCAGATGAATCAAATCCAAATTCACTGGAAATTATATTACTAAACTCCATAAGTGAACTACTAGAGTCTACTATTATATCTCTCAACACATCATCCTTAACGTTTAATATTATCCTAAGTTTTAATTGCATTTTTTGAAGTTTTGTATAGTAATAAAAAATAAAACTGAATACTTATAATCATTGTAGAGATAAGAAGGTGAATAGGTTGGGAGCTAAATGGAAAATGAAAATAGTACATGATTATACCAGAAGATATTTGGAAAAAAATCAAAGTATTTACAATATGAATAATTTTTAATTTTAACCCACTCTTTCTTGCATAAAAGTAAATTAAACTATTTACAATTATGATTGCCCACGAAAAGCTTCTGTGAAAACTAAATGAACTAGAAATATTCTCAATCCATCTTTCCTTTTCAGTATAATTGAGTAACTCCATCTTTATATCAATGAATTTTCTAACTTCAGTACCAGTGATTATTTGAATTAGAAGAAGAACTATTGATATCAAAACTAATATTGAGATATTTCTTGAAATTTTAACTCTTTTTTTGCTAGGATTAGAAATTGCTAAAATTGAAAATAAAATAAATAATAGAATAATTGCCATTAACATATGGACAGTTATAGTATTTGCCGTAAGATTACTATCTACTACCAATTTACCTAACCAAGCTTGAAAAATTATTGCAATTAATGCTAAGAATGACAATCCCGTAATTATTTTTTTAGTTTTTAAAAATTTTAATGAATTAACAAAGAGGATTAAAACTGATAATCCAGCTATAGCTCCAATGAGCCTATTTATGTATTCAATCCAAGTATGATAAACATTAAATTTTGAATAATCATGTTTAGTGTACCCACTCCAATTAGACATTTCAAATTTACTTTTTGATTTAAATTTATCATTAGCATAAAATAACTTCTCATCAATAATTACTATTTGATTCTTATTGTATTCAGAGTTTGACTTCCATTCTAATTGAGACATTTCTGTAGGAGGTATTAAAAATCCAAAACATTTAGGCCAGTCAGGACAACCCATTCCACTTCCAGTCATTCTAACTATTCCACCAGCAAGAATAACCAGATATACTATCACAATTGAAATTATTGTTTTTCTGTATAGACTATTCATCTTTTAATCCCATTGATTTACCAATTTTAAGCATTAATTTGAATGCTTCTTCATAATCATTTTTTATATCACCATCTAAGATGGCATTCTTTATCTTTTCTTTAATTAAACCAATTTCTTTACAAGGCTTAATGTTGTAATGATTCATTATTATCTTTCCAGTAACAGGAGGTTGAAAGTTCCTTATATTATCTCTCTCTTCTACATCCTCTATTTTTTTTCTAACAATCTTAAAATTATTCTGATATTTAATCGATTTCTTAAGATTTTTTGTAGTAATATCTGCCTCACACAGAGTCAGTAGGTCTTCAATTGAATCGCCTGCATCATAAATTAACCTTCTTACAGCTGAGTCAGTTACAATATCATCTGAAATTATAATTGGTCTCGAACTCATCATTACTATCTTCTGAACGTAATTAAGAATTTCATTTAATGGCAAGCTCAATCTCTTAAAGATTTTTTTAACCATCTTAGAACCAACATACTCATGACCATGAAATGTCCAACCAATTTTTTTATTAAACTTCTTAGTAGGAGCCTTTCCAATATCATGAAGAAGTGCCGCCCATCTAAGCCATATATTATCAGTATTTTTAGATATATTGTCTAAAACTTCTAGAGTATGATAAAAATTATCTTTGTGTGTCTGACCTTCAACTTCTTCAATACCCTTTAGGTCTATTAATTCTGGAATTATAGATTTTAAAAGATTTAAATTTTCTAAATTTTTAAATCCAATTGAAGGACTATCTGTTAAAAGTATTTTATTTATTTCTTCAGATATCCTCTCTGGAGATAGTATGTCAAGTCTATTAGAGTTTTCTTGAATTGATTTTTTAGTTTTTTTATCAATATCAAATTCAAGTTGCGAAGCAAATCGGACTGCTCTAAGCATTCTTAACGGATCATCTGAAAAGGTTTTGTCTGGTTCAGTTGGAGTTATTATTATCTTTTTAGAAATATCCTCCATACCTCCAAATGTATCAACCAATTCTCCAAAATTTTCTTTATTTAATTTTATTGCAAGCGTGTTTATTGTAAAGTCTCTTCTTAACATATCATCAATAAAGCTTCCAGGCTGAGTGTTAGGGTTTCTACTGTCTTTAGAGTAAGATTCTTTTCTTGATCCAACAAATTCAATTTTATAGTCTTTGTAAGATATCATTGCAGTTCCATATCTTTTGAAAATATTTATTTTCTTCTTTGGATTGATTTTCTCTTGAATATATTTTGCTAATTCTATCCCTGAGCCAACACACATTATATCTATATCCTTTTTTAGATCCCTTTTTAATACCATGTCTCTAACATATCCACCTACAACATATGTCTCAAAAGACAGTTTATCCGCAGCTTCAGAAATAATCTCAAAAATATCAGATTTAAGATAGTTTGATATGTTAATATTATTTGAATTCATCTTAACTGCTTGAAGCTACCATCATTGCTATTAAATTTTAAAATTCTAGATGATACTTTACAATCTTTAAATTTTTTTAGTTTTACTATATATCCAACATTTTTCTTTATATCAGGACTAATATCATCATAGCTTTTGGGTATTAAATTTCCCGATAAGTTAGCAGATGAAGAGACTAAAGGTCTTCCAAAGGCTTCAATTAATCTTATGCAAAAATTGTTATGGGGTACTCTAAATGCTATAGAATTATTATTACCTAAAACATAATTTGAGATATTCCTTGGGTTTTCAAGTATAAATGTAGTTGGAGTTTCACTTGAAACATTCTTATAACTCTCTATTTCATTTATGTCTGCGTAATCTTGAACCATTTCAAAACTTGAGGCCAAACAAATTAGACCTTTTGAATAATCTCTTTTCTTTATTTCAAATATTTTTTTTGTCGCATTATCTGACATTGCATCACAGCCAATACCCCAAATAGTATCCGTAGGATATAAAATTGTTTCACCTGATTTCAGTGTGTTCAGAGCATTTTTTAATTCTTTCTCCAATTTTTGATAATTTTACATGTAAAAGTATTGAAATTAATTCTAAAGATCTTTAATTAATA
>CABYAF010000002.1 GCA_902516925.1 uncultured Bacteroidota bacterium | reverse complement strand
TCAGCTTCATCTTTGTTTAATATAGGGTCATTATCACAAACACCATAAAAGACATGATCAAATTCATGCTCAGTTAATTGGTTATCAAGCTCAGCTTTATAAATAAAGTCATATACTTTTCTTAAACTTGTTTTTATACCCATCTCTTCATCAAGTCTTCTATTTGCTGCATCTAAAATATCTTCACCTTCTCTTGGATGACTGCAACATGTATTTGTCCATAATCCACCCGAATGATATTTTGAAGAAGCTCTTTTTTGAAGTAAAAGCTCATATTTAGAATTAAAAATAAAAACTGAAAAAGCTCTATGTAAAATACCCTTCTCATGAGCTTCAAGCTTTGGCATTAAACCAACTTGATTGTCATTTTTATCAACAAGAATTACCTTTTCCTCTGACATTGAGTTAAATTAATAATTTAGCTCTTCCTCCTCTTTGTTAATTAGTAGGCTATTGTACTCATCTTTAGGACCAACAATGATATCGTCGTATTTTCTCATTCCAGTTCCTGCAGGAATTTTATGACCAACAATCACATTCTCTTTTAAACCTTCAAGCATATCATTTTTTCCATTAACTGCAGCTTCATTTAACACTTTTGTAGTTTCCTGGAAAGATGCTGCTGAAATAAATGATTTAGTTTGAAGTGCAGCTCTTGTAATACCTTGAAGCTGAGTTGAAGCTGTTGCAGGTTTTGCATCTCTAGCATCAACTAGCTTTTTATCATCTCTTTTTAACATTGAATTTTCGTCTCTCAAATTCCTAGCAGAAACAAGTTGTCCGACTTTTAAGTTTTCACTATCCCCTGAATCCTCAACAACTTTCATACCATATAATTTGTCATTTTGAGCAATAAAATCATCTTTATATGTAAGTTGATCTTCAAGGAATAAAGTATCTCCAGATTCAATAATCTTAACTTTTCTCATCATCTGTCTAACTACAACTTCAAAATGCTTATCATTAATTTTTACACCTTGAAGCCTGTAAACCTCTTGAACTTCATTTACAAGATATGACTGAACAGCAGAAGGACCTTTGATATTTAGAATATCATTAGGGGTAATTGCACCATCCGATAAAGGCATACCTGCCTTAATAAAGTCATTTTCTTGAACAAGAATCTGATTTGATAATTTAACTAAATACTTCTTAATATCACCAAACTTAGATTCGACGATGATTTCTCTATTTCCTCTTTTAATCTTTCCAAAGGATACAACACCATCAATTTCAGAAACAACAGCTGGATTAGAAGGGTTTCTTGCTTCAAATAATTCAGTAACCCTAGGTAAACCACCTGTAATATCACCTGATTTAGCTGATTTTCTTGGAATTTTAACTAGAATTTTACCCTTTTCAATTGATTCATCTTCATCAACCATAATATGAGCACCAAGAGGTAAGTTGTATGATCTCAAAGTTACACCTTTCTTATCTTGAATAAGAAGTGTAGGAATTAAATTTTTATCTCTTGAATCAGTTATAACTTTCTCTTTGAATCCAGTTTGTTCATCAATTTCAACTTGATAAGTTTTACCAACTTCAATATTTTCATAAACAATTTTTCCTGAAAATTCAGAGACAATAACACCATTGAAAGGATCCCACTGACATATTATATCACCTTTCGATAACTTTTGTCCATTTTTGATATTAAGATATGAACCATAAGGTATGTTATTAGTACTTAAAACATTTTTTGTTTTAGAGTCTAAAATCTTAATTTCTGTAGTTCTAGATATAACAATATTTGAAGAATTACCCTCGCTATCTTTAGTTTTGACAACTTTTAAGTCCTCAATTTCAGCAACTCCATCAAATCTTGATATTAAAGAGTTCTCCTCAGAAATATTTCCAGCTACACCACCAACGTGGAATGTTCTCAGAGTTAATTGAGTTCCTGGCTCACCGATAGACTGAGCAGCAACAACACCGACAGCTTCTCCAATTTGAATAGACTTACCAGTTGCAAGATTTCTTCCATAGCAACTAGCACAAATTCCCTTTTTAGTTTCACATGTTAATGGAGATCTAACTTCAACAGATGTAATAAGAGTATTTTCAATTTCGCTTACAGTGTCTTCATCAATTAATTTACCACCTTCAATTATCACTTCATTAGTTGAAGGATCAATTATGTCATTTAGTGCAACTCTACCTAAAATTCTCTCGCCAAGAGTCTCGACAATTTCCTCATTTTTTTTGAGTGCAGTCACCTCAATTCCTCTAAGGGTTCCACAATCAAACTCATTAACAACAACATCTTGTGAAACATCATGTAATCTTCGAGTCAGGTATCCTGCATCAGCAGTTTTTAGTGCAGTATCGGCTAACCCCTTCCTCGCACCGTGAGTTGAAATGAAGTATTCTAAAATAGAGAGACCTTCCTTAAAGTTTGACAGTATTGGATTTTCAATAATCTCACCACCACCAACATTAGATTTTTTTGGCTTAGCCATTAAACCCCTCATCCCAGTTAACTGTCTTATTTGTTCTTTTGACCCTCTAGCTCCTGAGTCAAGCATCATATAAACTGAATTAAAACCTTGCTGATCCTCGCTAATTTGCTTCATAGCAAGCTCAGTAAGTGTAGCATTAGCAGATGTCCAAACATCAATAACCTGATTATATCTTTCGTTATTAGTGATAAGACCCATGTTATAGTTACCAATAATTCCATCAACCTGATTATTTGCATCGTCAATAAGATGTTGTTTCTGCTCAGGTATAATAATATCACCTAAACTAAACGATAATCCACCTCTAAATGCAAATGAATATCCCAGGTCCTTAATTTTATCTAAGAATTCTGCTGTTTCAGGGACAGATGTAACATGTAGAATTTGTCCAATAATTTCTCGAAGGTTTTTCTTAGTAAGAACTTCATTAAAAAATCCTGCTCTTTCTGGAACGACTTCATTAAAGAAAATTCTACCTGGAGTAGTTTCAATAATTTCATATGACTCATCAGATTTTGTTGTCTTAATCCTACATTTAATTATGGCATTTAAATCTACTATTTTTTCATTGTATGCCATGTTTACCTCTTCAGGAGAATAGAAAGTCAGCCCCTCACCTGTTAGTTTAAGTGACTCAGAGGACTTTCTGGATTTAGTCATATAATAAAGACCCAAAACCATATCCTGAGATGGAACTGTAATTGGAGAACCATTTGCTGGATTCAATATGTTATGCGAACCAAGCATAAGAAGCTGAGCTTCTAATATAGCTTCTGGACCTAATGGAAGGTGAACGGCCATTTGATCACCATCAAAGTCAGCATTAAATGCAGTACATGTTAATGGGTGTAATTGAATAGCCTTTCCTTCAATAAGTTTTGGTTGGAATGCCTGAATCCCAAGCCTGTGAAGAGTAGGAGCCCTATTAAGTAATACAGGGTGACCTTTTAAAACATTCTCTAATATATCCCACACAACAGGTTCTCTTCTATCAATAATTTTTTTTGCAGATTTAACTGTTTTAACTATTCCCCTTTCAATAAGTTTTCTAATTATAAAAGGTTTATATAACTCTGCTGCCAT
Source organism: uncultured Bacteroidota bacterium (assembly GCA_902516925.1). Lineage (GTDB taxonomy): Bacteria > Bacteroidota > Bacteroidia > Flavobacteriales > Flavobacteriaceae > Marisimplicoccus. Next base: position 107,278 of record CABYAF010000002.1, on the reverse strand, counting down.
ATCTTTTGGCAAACCACACTCGTATAATTTTAACTCTGGACCAACAACAATTACTGATCTAGCGGAATAATCCACTCTCTTTCCAAGAAGGTTTTGTCTAAAACGTCCTTGTTTTCCTTTTAAAGAATCAGATAATGATTTTAATGGCCTATTGGATTCTGTCTTAACTGCTGAAGACTTCCTTGTATTATCAAATAAAGAATCTACAGACTCTTGAAGCATTCTTTTTTCATTTCTTAATATTACTTCAGGAGCCTTAATTTCGACTAATCTCTTTAGCCTATTATTTCTAATAATTACTCTTCTGTATAGATCATTAAGGTCAGAAGTAGCAAACCTTCCTCCATCTAATGGGACAAGAGGTCTTAATTCTGGTGGAATAACAGGAATTACCTTAACTACCATCCATTCTGGCAGATTTTCTTTTCTTTCATTTCCTTCTCTAAATGATTCCACAACCTGAAGTCTTTTTAAGGCTTCTGTTTTTCTTTGTTTAGAAGTTTCATTATTTGCTTTGTGTCTTAGTTCATATGAAAGTTCTTCTAAGTCAATTCTGGACAGCAATTCAATCAGACACTCTGCTCCCATCTTAGCAATAAATTTCTTGTCATCAGAATCATCTAAAAACTGATTGTCAGCAGGGAGAGATTCCATAATTATTAAATATTCTTCTTCTGTTAAAAAGTCCATCTTGTTAACAGGCTCACCTTCTGCATTCTTTGCTTCTCCTGGTTGAATTACAACATATCTTTCATAGTAGATAATCATATCAAGTTTTTTGGAAGGAAGACCTAAAAGATATCCAATTTTATTTGGTAAAGATTTAAAATACCAGATATGAGCAACTGGTACTACTAAATTAATATGGCCAACTCTATCTCTTCTTACTTTCTTTTCTGTTACCTCTACACCACACCTATCACAGACTATACCTTTATATCTAATTCTTTTATATTTACCACATGCACATTCATAATCTTTGACAGGCCCAAAGATTCTCTCACAGAACAAACCATCTCTTTCAGGTTTATGGGTTCTGTAATTTATTGTCTCGGGTTTAAGAACCTCTCCTCTGGAATTACCAAGAATTACTTCAGGAGATGATAGACCGATCGAAATCGTGTTAAACTTTTTTTGTGTCAATACTTCGTTGTTTTTTGCCATTTTTTTGTAATTTATTTTTCTTCTAACCTAATATCTAAACCAAGACCTTTTAATTCATGCATTAATACATTGAATGATTCTGGGAGCCCAGCTTCAGGAAGGTTTTCACCTTTTACAATTGATTCATAAGCTTTTGCCCTACCTACAACATCATCTGATTTTATAGTTAAAATTTCCTGAAGTGCACTTGATGCTCCATAAGCTTCAAGAGCCCAAACCTCCATCTCACCAAATCTTTGGCCACCAAACTGAGCCTTACCTCCAAGAGGTTGCTGAGTAATTAAACTATATGGACCAATAGATCTAGAGTGCATTTTGTCATCAACCATATGACCAAGTTTTAGCATATAGATCACTCCTACAGTAGCAGCTTGATCAAATTTCTCTCCAGTACCGCCATCATAAAGATAAGTGTGACCAAATCTAGGCACGCCCGCTTCATCGGTAAGCTGATTTATTTCATCAAGTGTAGCTCCATCAAAGATTGGTGTTGAAAACTTTCTACCAAGTTCCTCTCCTGCCCAACCAAGAACAGTTTCATAGATTTGACCAATGTTCATCCTAGATGGAACACCTAGTGGATTTAAAACAATATCTACTGGCGATCCATCTTCAAGGAAAGGCATATCTTCTTGTCTAACAATTCTTGCAACAATACCTTTGTTACCATGTCTACCTGCCATCTTATCACCAACTTTAAGTTTTCTTTTCTTTGCAATGTATACCTTAGCAAGTTTTTTTATTCCAGGAGGAAGTTCATCTCCTACACTAATTGTAAATTTTTCTCTTCTAAGAGAACCTTGAATATCATTTTCTTGAATTCTATAATTGTGCAAAATAGAAGATATAGTAGCATTTAAATCATCGGATGTAGTCCAGACTCCCTTTGTAAGATGAGTGTAATCTTCAACATTTGTTAACATCTTATTAGAGAATTTTTTACCCTTTATAAGAACTTCATCACCAAGATCGTTAAATACTCCTTGACAAGTCTTTCCGTTGACAACTGATGAAAGTTTATCAACAAGCTTTAATCTCAAATCCTCAAGAATCTTATCATATTTAGTTTCTAACAACTCCAAATCAACTTTATCTTGAGACCTTCTTCTTTTATCTTTAAAAGATCTAACAAATAATTTTTTATCAATAACAATTCCATTAAGTGATGGAGGAGCTTTTAATGAGGCATCTTTAACATCCCCTGCCTTATCTCCAAATATTGCTCTAAGTAATTTTTCTTCTGGTGTGGGATCTGATTCACCTTTTGGAGTTATTTTACCAATAAGAATATCACCAGCTGTAACATCAGCTCCTACTCTAATCATACCATTTTCATCAAGCTCTTTAGTAGCTTCTTCACTAACATTTGGAATATCATCAGTGAGCTCTTCAGTTCCTAACTTTGTATCTCTTACATCCAGCGAATATTCGTCTATATGTATTGAGGTAAAGATGTCTTCTCTTACAACTTTCTCTGATATAACAATAGCGTCCTCGAAGTTGTAACCTTTCCAAGGCATAAAGGCAACTTTAAGATTTCTCCCAAGAGCAAGTTCACCTTTTTGGGTTGCATAACCCTCACAAAGTACTTGACCTTTTAATACTTGATCACCTTTGCTTACAATGGGTTTTAAATTTATACATGAACCTTGATTTGTTTTTTGAAATTTAATGAGATCATAAACTTCAGTATCATCATCAAAACTAAGTAACTTCTCATCACTTGAGAGTTTGTATTTAATAATAATTTTATTAGCATCAACATAATCAACAACACCATCTCTTTCAGCATTTATTAGTACTCTTGAATCAGTAGCTACTGATTTCTCAAGTCCTGTTCCAACTATTGGAGACTCTGGTTTTAAAAGAGGTACGGCTTGACGCATCATATTTGACCCCATTAATGCACGGTTAGCATCATCATGTTCTAAGAAAGGAATTAATGAGGCAGATATTGATGCAATTTGATTTGGAGCTACATCTGTATAGTTTATATTGTCCGGTGTAACAACAGGAAAGTCTGCTTGATCTCTTGCAATAACTTTATCAGCTTTTATTTTTCCCGAATTATCATAGTTAATATTAGCTTGAGCAATTAAATTATTCTCTTCTTCTTCTGCAGATAAATAAGTTATGTTTTTGAGATCAATCTTTCCGTTTTTTACTTTTCTGTATGGTGTCTCAATAAATCCGAGGTTATTAACTCTTGCATAAACAGATAGAGATGAAATAAGACCAATGTTAGGACCCTCAGGAGTTTCAATTGGACAAAGTCTACCATAATGAGTATAATGAACATCTCTTACCTCAAATCCAGCTCTTTCTCTTGATAATCCTCCAGGACCAAGAGCAGAAAGTCTTCTTTTATGAGTAATCTCAGCAAGTGGATTTGTTTGATCCATAAACTGAGAAAGTTGATTAGTACCAAAAAAAGTATTAATTACAGAAGATAAAGTTTTGGCATTAATGAGATCAATTGGTGTAAAGACTTCATTATCTCTAACATTCATTCTTTCTCTAATAGTCCTTGCCATTCTAGCAAGTCCAACGCCAAATTGAGATGAAAGTTGTTCACCTACCGTTCTAACCCTTCTGTTTGAAAGGTGATCAATATCATCGATTTCTGCTTTAGAATTTATTAACTCTATAAGGTATTTAATAATGGTAGTGATGTCTAATCTTGTTAAAGTCCTCTCCTCCATATCAACATCAAGGTTTAACTTTTTATTCATTCTGTATCTTCCTACTTCTCCAAGATTATATCTTTGATCTGAGAAGAATAATTTATCAATTATACCTCTAGCAGTTTCTTCATCAGGTGGCTCTGCATTTCTCAGTTGCCTATATATATATTCAACTGCTTCTTTTTCTGTGTTTGTTTGATCCTTTTGAAGAGTATTATAAATAATAGCATAATCTGAATTTTGGGCATCTACTTTATGAATTAATATAGTCTTGACATCTGCATCTAGTATCTGCTCAATATGATCTTTATCTATAACAGTATCTCTGTCAATTATAATTTCATTTCTTTCAATTGAAATAACTTCTCCAGTATCTTCATCAACGAAATCTTCATGCCAAGTTCTTAGAACTCTAGCAGCTAATTTTCTATTTAGTGCTTTCTTTAAACCAGCTTTTGTTACCTTAATTTCTTCAGCTAGATCAAAAATTTCCAATATCTCCTTATCACCCTGATATCCAATAGCTCTAAATAATGTAGTGACAGGCAATTTCTTCTTTCTATCAATGTATGCATACATTACACTATTGATATCAGTAGCAAACTCAATCCATGACCCTTTAAAAGGTATTACTCTTGCAGAATAAAGCTTAGTTCCATTAGCATGGAAAGACTGTCCAAAAAATACGCCTGGTGATCTGTGAAGTTGAGAAACTACAACTCTTTCAGCTCCATTAATAATAAAAGTACCACTTGGAGTCATGTAAGGAATAGACCCTAAGAATACATCTTGTACTATTGTTTCAAAATCTTCATGTTCAACATCAGTACAGTAAAGCTTTAACCTTGCTTTTAAAGGAACAGAATAACTTAAACCTCTTTGAATACACTCATGCATTGAGTACCTCGGCGGATCAACAAAATAATCTAAAAACTCTAATACAAACTGATTCCTTGCATCAGTTATAGGAAAGTTTTCTTTAAATGTGTTAAATAAACCCTCTTCTACTCTTTCATCAGACTTTGTCTCGAGTTGGAAGAAATCTTGAAATGATTTAATCTGAATATCTAAAAAATCAGTTTCAACATTTACAGTTTTGGTGTTAGAAAAATTTGTTCTCAATTTATTTTTAGTCATATTTTAGAGTTTTATTTAAACAAGCATAGGCCTTTAGATATAATTTCTAAAAGCCTAAAAAATGAAGTTATTTTAACTTACTTAAGTTCAACCTCAGCTCCAGCTTCTTCAAGTGATTTCTTTAGTCCTTCAGCATCGTCTTTTGATACTGCTTCCTTAATTGAACTAGGAGTATTATCAACTAGATCTTTAGCTTCTTTAAGCCCTAATCCAGTTAACTCCTTAACCAATTTAACTACTGCAAGTTTTGAGCCTCCAGCTGATTTTAAAACAACATCAAATTCTGATTTTGCTTCAGCTGCTTCATCTCCACCAGCACCAGGACCTGCTGCTACCGCCACTGCTGCTGCTGCTGCAGGTTCGATACCATATTCATCTTTAAGAATATCAGCCAATTCGTTAACTTCTTTTACCGTTAAACCAACTAACTGTTCTGCGACTTTTTTTAGATCTGCCATTATTAGAGTTTTTAATTATTAATTATTATTATTTTACTTAACTTTTATTCAGATTCATCTTTTGATTCATCCCCAGAGGTTTGTTCCTCTGCATTATTTGTTTCATCTTCAGCTTTTGCCTCCTCTACAACTGGCTCTTCAGCTTTTGCCTCCTCTACAGGTATTTCACTTAGTGTTTTAACAAGCCCAGCGATTTTTCCGCTACTAGATTTTAATGCAGAAATAATACTCTTGGCTGGGGATTGAAGAATTGAAATGATCTCTCCAATAACTTCTTCTTTTGATTTTAATTTAAATAATGCTTCTATATGTTCATCACCAACGTAAATTGCCTCATCAACAAATGCACCTTTTAATACAGGCTTATCGCCATCCTTTCTGAATTTTTTAATAACTTTTGCAGGACTATTTCCAACATCTGAAAGCATTATAGTTGTATTGCCTTTTAATAAATCTTTAAGTTCTCCAAAATCACTTTCAGATTCACTCATAGCTCTTATAAGGAATGTATTCTTAACAACCGAAAGCTTTACATTGGAATTAAAACACTCTCTTCGAAGTTTACTTGTTTGAACAGAATCAAGACCAGCTATATCAGTCAGATAAACTGACTTGTAATTTGCAAGTTGGCCTTTTAACTCTTCTACAACTTTAACTTTTTCTTCTTTGTTCATCTTTAATTATTATTCAAATTTTGATTCAATAGCAATACCCGGACTCATTGTACTTGACATAGAAATACTTTTAATATAAGTACCCTTAGATCCTGACGGTTTAAGCTTGATGATTGTCTTAATAAGCTCATTAGCATTATCTTTAATTTTATCAGCGGTAAAAGAAACTTTACCAACTGATGCATGAATAATTCCAGTTTTATCTACTTTAAAATCAATCTTACCTGCTTTAATATCAGTAACTGCTTTTGCTATGTCCATAGTTACGGTTCCCGTCTTTGGATTTGGCATTAAACCTCTAGGACCTAAAACTTTACCTAACGGACCAAGTTTACCCATAACACTTGGCATTGTTACAATAACATCAACATCTACCCAACCTTTTTTAATCTTTTCAATGTAATCGTCTAATCCGACAAGATCAGCTCCGGCTTTTTTTGCTTCATCTTCTTTGTCAGGAGTTACAAGTGCTAAAAGTTTAAGTGATTTACCAGTTCCATGAGGAAGCGATACAACTCCTCTAACCATTTCATTTGCTTTTTTTGGATCCACACCGAGTCTAACAGCCAAGTCCACAGATGAATCAAATTTTGTAGTAGTAACTTCTTTTACAAGAGAAGAAGCTTCTTCAACACTGTAAGCCTTTTCAGAGTCTACCTTTTCGATTGAAATCTTTCTATTTTTAGTTAATTTTGCCATAATTATTTAATTGGAGGTTCTCCTCCATTTACTATAATACCCATTGATCTAGCTGTACCTGCAACCATTAACATTGCAGATTCTACAGTAAATGCATTTAAATCAACCATCTTATCTTCAGCTATTTTTTTTACCTGGTCCCATGAGACTGTTGCAACCTTTTCCCTATTGGGCTCACCTGAACCTTTCTTCTTTTTTGCTGCTTCTAATAATTGAACAGCTGCAGGTGGAGTCTTAATAATAAAATCAAAACTCTTATCCTTAAAAACACTTATAACAACAGGTAAAACCTTACCTGGCTTATCTTGACTTCTGGAATTAAATTGTTTACAAAATTCCATTATATTAACTCCAGCTGCACCGAGGGCAGGGCCTACTGGGGGAGAAGGGTTAGCTGCTCCTCCTCTAATTTGTAATTTTAATACTTTATCTACTTCCTTTGCCATAATTATAATTTTTCAACTTGCATGTAACTTAATTCTAGTGGAGTTTTTCTACCAAATATTTTAACCATCACCTCAAGTTTTCTTTTCTCTTCATTAACATTGTCTATTGAACCAGTAAATCCATTAAAAGGACCGTCAATAACCTTTACGCTTTCTCCGATAGTAAACGGAATATTAATTTGTTCACCTGAAATGGCTAATTCATCAACTTTTCCTAACATTCTATTTACTTCCGACTGTCTAAGTGGAATCGGTTCGCCTCCTTTAGTTTCTCCCAGAAAACCTAAAACATTGGAGACTGATTTGATAACATGTAAAATTTCTCCAGAAATATCTGCCTTCATCATTATATATCCAGGGAAATAAGTTTTTTCCTTTGAAATCTTTTTTCCTTTTCTAATTTGAACAACTTTTTCAGTAGGAACTAGCATTTCTTCAATTTGTTTATCAAGAGAAACTCTAGAAACTTCAGTCAAGATATAGTCTTTGATCTTAACTTCTTGACCAGTCACAACTCTTATTACATACCATTTTTTTTCTGCTACTTCCACCATCTATCCTATTAAATTGAAATAAAGTTTAACTACTCTAGAGAGAACTGAATCAGCGCCCCATATAACCAATGAGAAAATCACTGAAAAAACTATCACTAAAGCAGATAGGTTCAACAATTCAGAACGGGGTGTCCATTTGACGTTATCCCTCAGTTCTGTTACAGATTCCTTTATAAAGTTTATAATCGACATCATCTTTATTTGTGCACGGGTTGAGAGACTCGAACTCCCGACACCTGGTTTTGGAGACCAGTGCTCTACCAACTGAGCTAAACCCGTTTATATTTTACACAAAAGGTATCAAGCAATAATGCAAGACACCCTTAGAGTTAATTAAACTTTGTTTATTAGTCTAAAAGTTCAGTCACCTGACCTGCACCGACGGTTCTACCACCTTCACGAATTGCAAATCTCAGACCAACATTTAGCGCAATAGGTGATATTAACTCAACCTCAATAGTTAAGTTATCACCCGGCATCACCATCTCTACACCACTTGGAAGCACAATATTACCTGTAACATCTGTAGTTCTAACATAGAACTGAGGGCGATAATTGTTGTGGAATGGAGTATGACGACCACCTTCTTCTTTTTTCAAGATATACACTTCAGCCTTAAATTTAGCATGAGGAGTAACAGAGCCTGGCTTACAAATAACCATACCTCTTGAAATATCAGTTTTTTCAATACCTCTTAGAAGGATACCAGCATTATCACCAGCTTCTCCTTTATCTAGTATTTTTCTAAACATCTCTATACCTGTTATTGTTGATTTAAGCTTTTCAGCTCCCATACCAATAATATCTACTTCATCACCAGAATTTGCTATACCAGTTTCAATTCTACCAGTCGCAACAGTTCCTCTACCAGTTATTGAGAAAACATCTTCTACAGGCATAAGAAAGTCTTTATCAACTTCTCTTTTCGGAAGCTCAATATAGCTATCTACACCTTCCATAAGTTTTAAAACACTGTCAACCCATTTTTGTTCACCGTTTAAAGCACCAAGAGCAGAACCAAGAACTACTGGAGTATTATCCCCATCATAGTCATAAAAGGAGAGAAGGTCTCTAACTTCCATTTCAACTAATTCTAAAAGTTCAGCATCGTCTACCATATCTGCTTTATTTAAAAAAGCAACAATTCTAGGTATACCTACTTGTCTTCCTAATAATATGTGCTCCCTTGTCTGTGGCATTGGCCCATCAGTTGCAGCAACAACTAATATAGCACCATCCATTTGAGCAGCACCAGTAACCATGTTTTTTACATAATCAGCGTGACCAGGACAATCTACATGAGCGTAGTGACGGTTTGCTGTTTGGTATTCTACATGAGATGTATTAATTGTAATACCACGTTCCTTTTCTTCAGGTGCATTATCAATTTGATCAAAACTTATAGCATCTGAGAATCCAGCGTCAGCTAAAACTTTTGTAATTGCAGCTGTAAGAGTAGTTTTTCCGTGATCAACGTGACCGATTGTACCAATGTTTAAATGGGGTTTCGATCTATCAAAATTTTCTTTAGCCATAACAGTATTTTTTTTTGTTTTTTTTACGAGCTGCAAATTTATAATTTTTTTCTCAGAAAATAACTGATTTGTAATTTTTTTTCAGATGTTTAGAAAAAAACATAAATTTTATTAAGTTTATAAGTAAATACAATACTTTGAAAAGAAGAAAATTTATAAATAATGTTTTTATTTCATCCTTAGGATTAGGATCTATGGGTTCAATAAATCCATATTACAATCAATATGTTTTTCCTTATAAAATTTCACTAGCTCAATTTTCTCTTTTTAGACTTGAAATGTCAAGAGAAATTGATCCAATGAATTTTGCAAAAATTTCTAATGAACTTGGTTTTGATGGACTAGAATATTTGCAAATTTCTTACACTGGAGGACTTTTAAGAGAGAAGAAAAAGACTTCTTTAAATGGAATAAAAAAATTAGCTAAGGATTTAAACAAAAGAGCTAAAGATTACAATCAAGAAAACGTCTTAATAATGATTGATAGTGCACCTGATCTAGGATCCTATGTTGATAATTATGATGATTATCATACATGGATTGATTGTGCAAGTGAAATGAAATGTCATTCAGTTAGAGTAAATTTAAGAGGCTCTGACCAGAATCTTTCTAATTGGTCTGAAAACTCAATAAATAATTTAAATAAGCTTTGCGAATATGCAAAACCTTTAGATATTAATATTATTGTTGAGAATCACGGAGGATTTTCTTCAAATGCAGATTATTTAGTAAATGTTATAGAAAATATTGATCACGACAATGTTGGAACCCTTCCAGATTTTGGAAACTTTTGTATAAGGCAGGATGAAACAAAATATGGGGAATCATATAAAATGTTTACTGAAGGAGCAGAAAAAACTTCAAATAGACCACCTACTATTTACGATTCGTGTGCAGAAAGGTTTGATATGTATGATGGAGTTAAAAAACTTATGAAATATGCAAAGGGTGTTAGTGCAAAAACTCATGGTTTTGATTCAAATGGTAATGATGTGGATATAGATTACAAAAAAATGATTAAAATCGTTAAAGAATCTGGATATTCGGGTTTTATTGGAGTTGAAGCACAAGCATTTACAATGGATCCAATTGAAGCAATTAAAGCATCCAAAAAATTATTACTAAATTCATACGTTTAAAATTATGAAGATTATATCAAAAATATTGTCGATAATAGTAGGACTAACTGTAATTAACGTTTGGCTATTTAGATCAGGTAAAGCAACATCATATAGGGGAGGAAATGCAAGTAGTCTAATGGAAGAGTTTGAAGTTTACGGTCTTAGTGATTACTTTATAGCTATTGGAGTTGTTAAAGTAGGTCTTGCAATCTTACTTATTTTAAGTCTGTATTTTAAAAAATTAAGATTAATTTCAGCATCTGGAATTGCTTTAATGATGATAGTTGCTGTCTACATGCATTTTAGTGTTGGAGATGAGCTCATGAAATCTATGCCTGCGTCTATTATGCTTCTTAGTTGTGTTATAATTGCATACTCTTCAAAAAAATCATTCAATTGATCAAATTGTTATATTGAGAAATTACACATTTTATAAACTTAAAGCCAAGAATAATGAAAATTAAAAATATTCAAAAATTTAATTTAATAAACTCAATCGCTCTTATTTCAATGTCAGCTTGGGGTTATATTGATACAAATTCAATTACTGCAATTATACCTGGAGCTTTTGGATTAATTCTATTTATCCTTGGTTTAACTCTTGCAAATGAGAAACTAATAAAATTATCTGCACACATTATAGTATTATTTACTTTAATAATTCTTTTAGCATTGATATTCCAAGTTCTACCAGGCGTAATGGATAGAGGAGGTCTTGGTCTGATTCGTGTTATCTTAATGATTTCTACATCAGCAATTGCAATGATTGTTTTTATCAAAAGTTTTATTGACAATAGAAAATCTCGTTAAAATTTAAATTCAATTTTGTAACTTATGGTTATGAAGAAAATGGATAAATCATTCCTAAAAAAAAAGATAAACAAGCTTAATAAAAAAATTCACAGAGCTGAATCTCAAAACGAGGAAAATAAAGCTTGGTGGAGAAAATTAAAACTTAATAAACTAAAGGAAAGATTAAACCATATTAATTCATAATTAATTCATACATAATTAATTCATAAATGAAAAAATTATTTTTTCTTGCCATATTTATATTTGGCATTTCATGCTCTTCACCAAAGTTTATAAATGATTATTCATCACTGAAGTCTTATGATAAAAGTTCAATTACTTCAAAAATTAATCTCAATAATTGGCACAATCTTGATCCTGAAATTGATTCAATTCCTGGGACAAGTGTAGAGAGAGCCCACAATGAACTTCTAAAAGGATTAAAAGGTAAAAAGGTAATCGTTGCTGTTATTGATACTGGTTTAGATATTGATCACAAAAGTTTATCCAACAACATATGGATTAATAAAAATGAAAAAATAAATGGAAAAGATGATGATAAAAATGGATATATAGATGATATAAACGGTTGGAATTATTTAGGATCTGCATATAATGAAACCAGAGATATGACAAGAATACTTAGAGACAAAAAAATTAATAACAGAAAATATGACCTAGTAGAGGAGGAAATCAAAAAAGAAATTAAAAAGTCTAATGAACAATTAAATATTCTGAATTATTACATTCAAATTCTTGAAGAATCGAAAGAACTTTTATCAAAATATCTAAATGATGATAAATTTAGTGTTGAAGATGTTAATAATATTAAAAATGAAGGTAAAAAATTAATTCGTGCTAAAAATATCTATATAGATTTTGACTCTTATGGATATACAAAAGAGTACTTAAATGAAGGGATTGAACAGTATAATGACTTCATTAATTATCATTTTAATATTGACTTTAATGGAAGGACAACTAATGATGATATATACGATCTTAATGATACTAATTATGGAGACCCCAATATTAATAACATAAAAGATAGTGAATCTCATTCCACTCATGTATCAGGTATAATATCTGGAGATAGAGAGAATAAGAGTGGAAATAAGGGAATAAATAATCTAGTTGAAATCATGGCTTTAAGAGCAATACCAAATGGAGATGAATATGATAAAGATGTAGCTAGAGCAATTAGATATGCTGTAGATAACGGGGCAAAAGTCATAAATGGAAGTTTTGGTAAGTATTTTTCATCAAACCCTGAATGGGTAATTGACGCAATTAGGTATGCGTCTGAAAATAATGTTTTAGTTATTGCTGCTGCTGGCAATGAATCTAAAGATCTTGATTCACTATCTAATGATAATTATCCCAATGATCAATTTTTTAACAAAGATGAGTTTTCAGACACCTTTATAAAAGTTGGCGCATCAAGTATTAATTTAAATGAGAATTTCACGGCATACTTTTCAAATTATGGAAAAATTAATGTAGATATCTTTGCTCCTGGAGTTGACATTTATTCTTCAATGCCTAGCAATAAATATAAATCTCAAAGTGGAACATCAATGGCCTCCCCTGTAGTAGCTGGTATAGCTTCACTAATATTCTCATACTTTCCAAAGTTGTCCGCTAAAAAGGTTAAAGAAATTATTTTAGAATCTGGAATAGATATAGACTTAAAAATTGAAAATCTTGGAGAAAAAAAGCATTTTAAAGATTATTCAAAGTCTGGAAAATTAGTAAATGCATATAATGCATTAATCCTTGCCTCAAGGAGTAAGAAAAAATAACATCTACTTATTTGCAAGTTGACCACAAGCTGCATCTATATCTTTTCCTCTAGATCTTCTTACAGTAACAGTAATTTTATTCTTTTCAAGAAGGTCTTTGTAGAGATTAATCATGTTTTCACTAGCTGATTTAAAATTTTCATCACCTATTGAGTTATACTCTATTAGATTTACTTTGGATGGAATTGATTTACAGTATTTAATTAATGCTGAAATATGCTCAATACTATCATTAATATCTTTCCAGACTATATATTCAAAGGTCACCTTTCTTTTGGTCTTAGCATACCAATATGTTAGAGAGTCTTTGATCTCTTCTAATGAAAACTTTTTAGAGAATGGCATTATGAGATTTCTAGTTTCTTCAATGGCTGAATGCAGAGAAAGAGCCAAATTAACTCTAAGATCTTCATCAGCTAACTTTTTTATCATTTTTGGAATACCAGAAGTAGAAACTACAATTCTCTTTTGAGAAATGTTAAGTCCTTTATCAGATGATATTTTTTCTATTGATTTTATGAGATTATTATAATTCATAAGAGGTTCACCCATTCCCATAAATACAATATTTGAAAGAGATCTATTGAAATACTTTAAACTCTGATTATTTATTGTTACAACCTGGTCGTATATTTCATCAGGATTAAGGTTTCTCATTCTTTTTAATTTTGCAGTAGCACAAAAATTGCAATCAAGACTACATCCAACCTGAGAGGAAACACATGCAGTAGTTCTATCCTCTGTTGGAATTAAAACTGATTCTACAGTGTAATCATCAAAAAGCTTTACTGCATTTTTAATAGTTCCATCTGAACTTTTTTGAATCTTATCAACTTCAATATGATTGATTACAAAATGAGTGTCTAACATGAGTCTAAGATCTTTTGATAGATTAGTCATTTCGTCAAAAGAATGAGAGGATTTTTTCCATATCCACTCATAGACTTGTCTACCTCTATATGAATCAAAACCTTTTTCTTTAAAAAAATCAATTATTTGATCTTCAGATAAATTTCTAATATCAATTTTCATTTCGAGCGTAAATTTAAACTAATTAGTTAGATTTGCTTCTATGAAAAATTCTTATGCCTTAGTTACAGGTGCTACATCAGGAATAGGTCTAGAGATTTCTAGAGATCTTGCTAGAAGAGGATATAATTTAATATTAGTTGCAAGAACAAAAGGAAACTTAAGTAAAACCTCTAAAGAATTAACCAAAGAGTATAATATTAAATGTGATTACTTTTCTTCTGATCTGACTTTAATTAATTCCCCTGAGGAAATTTATCAGTTTACTAGTCAAAAACAGTATAACATTGAAATTCTAATCAATAATGCTGGATATGCATTACCAAATGCATTCCATATTAATTCGATGGAAGATGAAGAGAAATGTTTAAGAGTTCTAGGAACTTCTGTTATTGCGCTTACAAAAAAGTATATTAATGATATGATATCAAATGGTGGTGGGAAGATAATGATTGTCTCTTCGGTAGCTGCATTTGCTCCAGCTTCATCTCTTCAATCCCTTTATGGTCCAGTAAAGACTTTTATGAACAGATTTAGCGAATCCTTAAATTTTTATAACAAATATGGGATAACTTCAACTGCAGTTTGTCCGGGATATACAGTTACTAACTTTCACACAGCAAGTGGTGTCCAAGAAGAAATGGACAGTGTACCAAGTTTTTTAAAGAAAAGTGCAAAAAGAATTGCTAAGGAAGGTGTGGATGCAATGTTAAAGAGTAAAAAAGTATCTGTCCCAACTAAAACATGGAAAATAATCGTGCTCTTATTAAAAATTATACCACATTCTGTTTTTGGTTTAGTAAGCGGATTATTAGCCCCTGGTAGGTATGAGGATATTTAATATGATTTAAGAAGCCCCCCATCTATCGGAATTGAAGCTCCATTAATATAAGATGCTTTATCAGAACTAAGAAAAGACACAAGATATCCGTATTCCTCAGGTTTTCCAAGTCTATTTATTGGAACTAAAGACTTCATCTTTTCTAGGACTTCGTTCTCAGATATATTTAAAGACTTTGATTTCTCTTTATTTAATTCTTTAATTCTCTCAGTATCAAAATATCCAGTTAAAATTGAGTTAATAGTGATTCCATCTTTCCCTACATCAACTGATAAGCTTTTTGCCCAAGCAACTACTGCAGACCTTATACTGTTTGATAGAACAAGATAGTTAAGAGGTTCCTTAACAGATACCGAGGTGACATTAATTATTCTACCCCATTTATTTTTTTGCATATGTGGAATAACTAATGACGAAGTATGTACAACACTTTTAAATAATAAATCAAATGCTTCTTGATAAGAATCAATATTTTTTGATAATGAATTTCCAGCTGAAGGACCCTGCGTATTATTTACTAATATATCTACTTGATTATTTTTAATATATTCTTCAATTTTAATTTTATACTCTTCAAATTTTGAAAAATCCACAACTAAATAACTATGATTTTCAGTGTTGGGAAGTTGGTCAACAATTTCTTTTAGTTTAGTTTCATTTCTTGCCATAAGACAAACACTTGCTCCAGAGTTTGCAAGTTCAGTTGCAATACCTAGTCCAATCCCTTTACTACTTCCTCCTATTAAAGCATTTTTTCCTGTTAAATCAATTTTCATACAAAGTCATCTCTTTTTGGACTAAAAACATCCATTAATATACACTTACTAATCGCTCTTCCAGAATGAGGGACATTTGATGGTATAAGAAATGTAGATCCCTTACTACAAATATTCTTTTTACCATCTATTGTGAATTCAAATTCACCCTCAATAACGTGCATTAATTGTTCATTTACATGATTATGCTCTGGAAGGCTAGCCCCCTTATCAATCTCCCAATACACCCATGTAAATTCAGAGCCATGGATTATCCTTCCATGGAAACCTGGCATTATTTCATTTGAATTTAATTCTTTAATATTCATTTTTGATTGTTTAAATTTATTTTTATAATAATCCTAATAGATAAAAAAACGATACCACCATAATAATAACAATAAAGAAACTAATTAAAATTCTTTTTGCAACTTTTATAACTATACTATTTTTTTGTTTTTTCTGATTCACAGATAAACTGTTGAACTATAATTTTTTAAATTAAACAAAAATTCTAATTTTATACAAGAACTAAACAAAATCAACAAAACTTTTTCAATTTAAACTTTTAACCAAATGAGTGAGACTTTTGAATTATTAGATTATCTCATCTTTGGGCTTTATGCTTTAACTATATTAGGAATAGGTTTATGGGTCTCACGAGATAAAAAAGGTAAACAAAAAAATGCTGAAGATTATTTTCTAGCAAGTAAATCTCTTCCATGGTGGGCAGTAGGAGCCTCCTTAATTGCAGCAAATATTTCTGCTGAACAATTTATCGGTATGTCAGGATCAGGATTTGCTCTTGGTCTAGCCATTGCATCATATGAGTGGATGGCAGCAATTACACTTTTAGTTGTAGGTAAATATTTCCTTCCTATTTTTATTGAAAAAGGTCTTTATACAATCCCAGAATTTATTGAGAAACGATATAGTACTAATTTAAAAACAATACTGGCTATTTTCTGGATTGCACTTTTTGTTTTCGTAAATTTAACAACTGTGTTATTTCTAGGAGGAAAAGCTCTTGACACTATTATTGGTGTTGGTGACGGGTCTATTCTGTTAAATAGTATTATTGGACTCGGATTATTTGCTGCTGCATACTCACTATGGGGAGGTTTAGCATCTGTAGCTTGGACAGATGTCATTCAAGTAGTTATTTTAATCTTTGGAGGTCTTTTAATGACATATTTTGCTCTTGCTAATGTAACAGATTCTGGAAGCTTTATAGACGGGATGAAGTATGTCTATGAAAAAGCACCTGAAAGATTTTCAATGATATTGTCTCAAGGAGAAATTATAAAACCAAATGGTGGTGACGCATGGTGGGATTTACCAGGACTTGCAGTATTAATTGGAGGTATGTGGGTAGCAAATCTATATTATTGGGGGTTTAATCAGTATATAATTCAAAGAACATTAGCAGCAAAAAGTCTTGCCGAAGGTCAAAAAGGTATTGTTTTTGCAGCTTCTCTAAAGTTAATAATCCCAGTTATTGTTGTTTTACCAGGTATTATAGCATATGTAATGAATATAGATGACTCTGGGATGCTTACAACTGCATCTGTTGACCCAGGCTTTATAGGTGCTGCAGGAAATTTTGCAAATGATAACGCTGCACCTTGGTTAATTAAAAACTTTATTCCAGTTGGTGTAAAAGGTTTAATTCTTGCTGCACTTGCTGCTGCAATTGTTTCTTCATTAGCTTCGATGTTAAACTCTACATCTACGATTTTTACAATGGATATATATAAGTCTCATTTCAATAAAAATGCCTCTGATGCAAAAATGGTATCAGTTGGAAGGATTACTGCAGTTGTAGCTTTAATTATTGCAATAATAATTGCACCTCAGTTAGGAAGTCTTGGACAAGTATTTATTTTTATTCAAGAATATACTGGAGTTGTAAGTCCCGGAATCTTAGCAGTATTTTTAATGGGGCTATTTTATAAAAAGGCTACTAATAATGGTGCTATTTGGGGAGCTATATTATCAATACCTATGGCTATGTACTTTAAAGTAGCACCTAAAGGGTGGAGTGATGCTTCAATTTTTGTTGAATTACCATTTATGCATCAAATGGGTTATACGTGTATTGCTACTCTTGCTATAATAGCACTTATAAGTTATTTGGATGGAAACCAAGATGATCCAAAAGGGATAAATCTTACAAAAAAATTATTTGCAACAAATAAGACATTTAATATTGGGGCATTTAGTGTTTTAGTTATCACAGCATTCCTATATGCAATGTTTTGGTAATTAAATATTACTCAATTAAAGACTGATATACTGCCTCTTTAATCTGTTGCCTTATAGGGTATGGATTATTCATCAATTGAATAAGCGTAACAACGATGATTTCTTTCTCTGGATCAATCCAAAAAAAAGTACCTGCTGCACCTGACCAAAAGTATTCTCCTACACTGCCTGAAGACCTTAAATATTCTGGATCATTAATAATTCCAAATCCTAAACCAAATTTTATTGAATCTCCATACCAGTTCTGAGGCTCTCCAGATGAGCCAGTAAATTCAACTCCGTTTGGCAGTTGATTTTTAGTCATTAAATTTAATGTCTCTTTATTTATTATTCTTACACCATTAAGTTCTCCATCGTTTCTAAGTGATTCTGCAAAAATCATAAAATCTTCAGCAGTAGAAACTAAACCTCCCCCACCTGATAAAAATTCAGGATTATAATAACTACGACTACTAGGTTTATTTGAAAAATATTCATTTTCCAGCTTTTCGGCCTTTTTAATTTTACTATTGTAGGAATAATTTGGTATAAATCTATCTCTTTTATTGACTGGTACTTTAAAAAAAGTATCTACCATACCTAGAGGATCAAAAATATATTTTTTCAAATACTGATCAAGGGGTTCACCTGAAATTCTTTCAACCAAAACCCCTAATACATCAGTTGCAATTGAATAGTAGAATTCCTCGCCTGGAGAGAATCTCAAGGGTAAATTAGAAACTCTGCGAATAAAATCATCATTACCTTTTGAATCATATATACCCGCATAATAGTATTTTTGATCAACTGGATGATATGTCCATCCATAAGATAAACCAGCCGTATGATTTAAAAGATTTTTAATTGTCATCTTTACTTTTGGACTCTCTAGCTCACCTTCATCTGTTAAAACCTTTATTTTAGAAAACTCTGGTATAAATTTCTCAACAGGATCATCAAGTTTAAAAAGTTCTCTTTCATAAAGCTGCATTATGGCTAGTGATACAATCGGTTTTGTCATAGAATATATCCTGTAAAGGTCATTCTTCTTAATTGCCACGTCAGAATTAAAACCTCTTTTTCCAAAAGATTTGAAATAAACTATTTTACCATTTCGATTAATAATAGTTGTAATATTTGAGACTTTATTTTCATCTACAAGCCTTTCAGAAATTTGTGAAACTTTATCGATTTTATTACTTGAAAAACCTTCGTCTTCAGGACTTGCATAATCGATTTGACCAAATAAAAAATAAGGTAGTACGCTGACTAAAATAGTAAACTTGAAGGATTTCATTTAATTTTAAAGATATAACTAAATAGTTAATTTTTTACTTAATTCTTCCAATGATACACCCTTTGTCTCTGGCATTACAAAATGAGTAAATAATAATTGTAAAACCATCATAAAAGCAAAAAATGCAAATACAATCCCTGGGCCAATCCAACCAAATAAGAAAGGTACAAATGATGGTATGATGGCAGCTAAAACCCAGTGAGTTGAAATACCAAATGACTGACCATAACTCCTAATGTGGTTTGGAAAAATTTCTGAAATGTATACCCAAATTATAGCTCCTTGTCCAATTGCATGCGATGCAATAAATAAAAATAAAAAAACAGGAAGTGCTATTCCATCCCATTCCAAAATAAATGAAAGACTTATTAAAGTAAGTGATATTATATACCCAATTGAGCCTATATACATAAGGACTTTTCTTCCTAGTTTATCAATTAAATTAATACCAATAAATGTAAAGATTAGATTAGTTAGACCAATTCCAACACTATTTAATAATGCAGCATTTTGACCAAGCCCTCCTTCCTCAAAAATCCTTGGAGCGTAGTACAGGAATGCATTAATTCCAGAAAATTGATTAAAAGCTGCAACTAAAAAGGCAAGAGTAAGAATAAAACTGTATTTTTTTTGAAAGATTGATTCTGATTCAACACTCAATTCACTATCTCTAGTTATTTCAATAATTAATTCATCTGCATCATTTTTTGAATAAACGTCCCTTATTATTTTTTCAGCTTTATCCTTTTGATTATTAAGATAAAGCCATCTTGGACTTTTTGGAATAGTAAATACAAGTAAAGTATATAGAATAGCTGGAATAGCTTCTATACCAATCATATATCTCCAGTCATTTTCACCTATTCCACTAAGGAGATAATTTGATAAAAATGCAACAAGTATACCGGTTACTAAATTAAATTGGTAAAGTCCAACAAGTTTTCCTCTATTTTTAGCAGGTGCAATCTCTGAGATGTATGCTGGGGCTGCAATACCTGAAACACCAACACCTACTCCACCTAAAAATCTGAATATTGCAAAAGTTATTGGATCATTTGCAAAAGCTGAGCCAATTGCTGAAATTGAATAGAATATTCCAATCCAAATTAAAGTAGTTTTTCTTCCAAACTTTCTAGTTGGAATTCCTCCAAATATTGCTCCAAAAACTGTTCCCCATAAAGCCATTGCCATTACAACTGAACCATGAAAAATATCTGAGGAATTCCAGAGATCTTGAAGTCTTTGATCTGCGCCAGAGATTACAACAGTGTCAAATCCAAAAAGGAAGCCTGCCAGAGCAGCTGTTAAAGACCACTTTGTTAATTTACTCATTAACCAAATATATTAAAAGGTAAATTAACTAATGAATAGAGTTTAATTAATAAACTGAAATAAATCTAGTACTTATCCTTCATCTTGATAACAATTTTATCAAGAGCTAAATTTCCTATACTACCAATATGAGAATGGTTAACTGTTTTAGGAAACTTTATTTCACCTGAGCTTAATTTACTTTTTAATTCAAGATATGCATCTCTAAAAGGCATACCTTTTAAAACCATCTCATTAATTAACTCTACACTAAAAATATTTTCATAATTTGAGTTTTCGAGTATTTTTCTATTGACACTAATTTTAGATAAGCAGTAAGATAGAATCTGAATACATTCTTTTATATCATTAACTGCACTAATAATTTTACCCTTATTTAGTTGGAAATCCCTATGATATCCACTTGGAAGGTTGGTTGATGATAAAGATGCTGAATTTGATAGATTTTGAATACTATTACATTTTCCTCTTATTATCTCAAAAACATCAGGATTCTTTTTATGTGGCATTATACTAGATCCTGTTGTAATATTTTCAGGAAATGAAATAAATTGAAACTCATCTCCAGAATACAAACATATATCCATAGAAATTTTTGATATTGTAAAGGCAATATTTCCTATAGCATCGAAAGTGTTTTTTTCAATTTTATTTCTACTAATTTGACATGCGAGGGAGTTATATTTTAATGTTTTAAAATTTAAATCTTTTGTTGTAAAATCTCTGTCAATGTCAAATGATGTTCCATACCCAGCAGCACTACCCAGTGTATTTTGATTTACTATTTCAATTGTACTATTCAGGCTAATAATATCATCAATTAATGTTTCAGCGTAAGCTGAAAACCACAATCCAAAAGAGGAGGGCATTGCAGCTTTCATATGAGTATATCCAGGCATAATAATATCCTTATTTTTCTTGGCTAGATTAATCAATAAATCAAATAAAGATTTTACTTCTTTTTTTATAGAATTTAATTCATCTATTAGGTAGAGTTGAATTGAGACAAGGACTTGATCATTTCTTGATCTTGCAGTGTGAATTTTTTTTCCAATATCACCTAGTTTATCTATTAGTGTAAATTCAATCTTTGAGTGCATATCTTCAAATTCCTTATCAATTTTTAATTTTCCAGCTTCAGCATGGCTCAGCATTTCATTAAGAATTTTTATAATTTTATCACATTCAATTTCTGACAGGAGATTTGATCTGTATAACATTTTTGCATGTGAAATTGAAGCTATTATATCATATTTAATTAGATACAAATCATTTAACCTATCATTACCTACTGTAAATTCAATTATTTTATCATTACCTGAGTTTTTTTTATCCCACAGTTTCATATTATATTATTTTGTTTAATAGATTTTTATAGACTTCTATCCCCTCTTCTAGTTCATCAACATATATGTATTCATCTGCACTATGGGATCTTTTTGAATTTCCAGGACCAATTTTTACAGATGGAAAATCAAGCAAAGCCTGATCCGATAATGTTGGAGATCCATAAGATTCTATTCCAAGCAAATTTGCAGACTTTATAATTTTATGATTAGGACTAATAAATGATGGCCCAAGATTCAAAGATCTAGCCTTTATTTGACATGGACATTGAGTAACAAAGAAATCATTGATTTCATTAATATCATAGAGTTCATTAATTCTTACATCGACAACAATATCAACTTCAGAAGGTATTACATTATGTTGAAATCCAGCATTTATTTGAGTTACTGTTGTTTTAACTGGTCCTAATAATTTAGAAACTCTATCAAATTTTAGTTGATTAAACCAATTAAGTATTTTGGGGAGTTTTTCAATAGCATTATCTTTATTTTCGTGAGCAGCATGTCCTGGTTTACCTTTTATTTTTGCATCAAATACAATAAGACCTCTTTCTGCAATAGATAACTTCATTAGTGTAGGCTCTCCAATAATTGCAAAATCAATTTTAGGTAATTTTTCTAGAATACTTTTAATTCCATTAGCTCCAGCAATTTCCTCCTCAGCTGTACAAGCAATAATAAAATTGTAGTTCATTTTTTGACTTAAATAGATGCTCTTAAAAAGGTATAGGAGAGACACAAGAGCACCTCCCGCATCGTTACTTCCTAGTCCGAATATCTTTCCATCCTGTTCAATTGGATAGAATGGATCGATTGTATATGATTTATTGGGTTGAACTGTATCATGATGAGAGTTAAGAAGAATAGTAGGTTTCTTTTTATTAAAATACTTATTCTCTGCCCATAAATTATTTAAATGTCTTTTATAATTTATTCCGTTTTCTTTAAACCATGACTCTAAAATTTTAACAACATTTTCCTCTTTTTTTGAGAAAGAAGGAGTCTTAATAATTTTCTTGAGAAGCTTAATAGCATCTTTTGATTGATTATCAGTCATATTAATTAGTTATTGTTGTTGATTTCATATTTTTTTCATCTAAAGATTGACCAGCAATCTTAACTGATTTTACGCCATTATTCAATGCATAAAATGAATTTGTTAGTTTGGGAATCATTCCATTGGATATAATTTTTAACTTTAAGTAATTATTAAATTCCTTTTCATTTAGTTTATCGAATGTAGAATTATCATCATTTTGGTTTGACAGAACTCCATTTTTTTCATGAGAATAAATTAAATTAACTGAATAATATTTTGATAGTGAAATTGCTATTTCAGAAGAGATAGTATCAGCATTAGTATTGAGCAATTGACCATTTTTATCATGAGTAATTGAACATATAACAGGAGTAAGATTTTGATCTATCAGATTTTTTAAAAAAATAGAATTTATTTTTTTTATATCTCCAACTAAACCATAATCAATTTCCTTTACAGGTCTTTTAACACTTTCGATTAAATTAGCGTCAGCTCCAGATAATCCAATTGAATTACAATTAAATGATTGTAATTTCGTTACTAAAGTTTTGTTTAAACTACCTGCATAAATCATTGTAGCAACCTCAAGATCTTGAATACTTGTTATCCTTCTGCCATTTCTAATTTTAACATCTACATTTAATTTTTTACACATTTTTGTAACTTGATTACCTCCACCATGAATTAATATTTTTTTTGTTTCAATTTTAGCAAAAGATTTTAAAAATCTATTTAAAACATGACTATTATTAATTAAGTTTCCTCCTATCTTTACAATTAAAATTTTATCCATTTTTTAATAGTTTTTTTATAATATATTGAGCAGTATATGTTCTATTTTCTGATTGGTCAATAATAAGTGATTGTTCACTATCAATAACATTATCAGTTGCAACTAGATTTCTTCTAATCGGAAGACAATGCATAAATTTCGCATTATTTGTTTTTGCCATCTTTTTTTCATCAACTATCCAGTCATTATAGTTACTACTTACCTTACCATAGTTTTCAAAAGAACTCCAGTTCTTTGCATAAACAAAATCAACACCTTTGAAAGCATCTAACTGGTCATTATTAATTTTTAATCCTTTGGAAATAGTTGGATCGAGATCAAAACCTTTAGGATTAGCAATTGATATATCAAAATTCATTTTCTTCATCGCTCTAACAAATGAATTAGGCACTGCATGAGGGAGAGGTTTAATGTGAGGAGCCCATGTCAATAATACTTTTGGTTTTTTAACTTTAGAATTTTCTTTAATTGTAACTAAATCAGTAAGTGCTTGAAGAGGGTGGGCAATTGAACTCTCCATGTTAAATACTGGAATATTTGAGTATTTAATAAAACTTTTTATAATTTGATCTTCAGCATCATTTTCTTTACTTTTTAATAACGGGAAAGATCTGACACCAATAATATCACAATAATTAGAAATTACCCTAGCAGCATCTTTTATATGTTCAACGTTTGAGGAATCCATTATTTTACCATCTTCAAATTCTAAAGACCATGTATTATTAGAGATATTTATAAAAAAGGGTTCTAAACCAAGATTTTTTGATGCTTTGTATGTACTCATCCTGGTTCTTAGACTAGGGTTAAAGAAAATTAAGCCAATAATTTTATCATCAAAGATCTTTTGATATTTTCCAATATTATTTTTTATATCAAGTATTTCGTCAATTGATTGATTAATATCTTTTATATCATTGAGGTTATAGAAATTTTTCATAGTGATTTATTGAGTGCATTGAAAAAAATATCAAAATGATTTTTTTTAATTGACAATGGAGGTAATATTCTTATTAAATTCTTGTTACTACTGCTACCCGTAAAAATTTTATGGTCATATACTAACTTTGATCTTAATTCAGAGATATCGAAATCAAATTCAAGTCCTAACATCAAACCTCTTCCCTTTACCTTTTTTATGTAATTAAATTTTGAAGCGATATTCTTAAAATAGCTCTCTAGCTCTAAGGCTTTTTTACTAATATTATTTTTTTTCAAAAATTCAAGAACACTTAAAGAAGCGACACATGCTAGGTGGTTACCACCGTATGTTGTCCCAAGGATACCTTTTTTAGGATGAATATTAGGATTTACAAGAATTCCTCCTACTGGAAAACCATTTCCCATTCCTTTTGCAATGGTAATTATATCAGGCTGAATCTTAAATTTTTGAAAAGCAAAAAATTGACCTGAACGACAAAATCCTGATTGAACCTCATCTGCAATTATAGATACTTGATATTTTTTTTGATAATATGCCAGTCCGTTAATAAAGTCATCATCTGGTTGATCTAGTCCTCCAACCCCCTGGATTGATTCAAATATTATTGCACATACATCTCCCTTATCCAACTCTTTCTCTAATTTATTAATATCATTAAATTCAATAAAACTAACATTATGTTGTTTGTTCAGCTCTGAGTTAATGTATTTATTGTCAGTTACTGCAACAGCTGCTGATGTCCTGCCATGAAATGAATTTTTAAAAGCAATTATTCTCTTCTTTCCTGTATAAAAAGAAGAAAGCTTTAGAGCATTTTCAACAGCCTCAGCACCAGAGTTACACATAAATAACTTATAATTATCTAAATCTGCTTGAGTGTTAATTTCTTGCGATAATTTATCCTGTAATGGGTTTTTTACAGCATTTGAATAAAATGCGATATTCTGAAGTTGATTAGTTATATTCTTGACATATTTTTTTTCAGAGTGACCAATAGAAATTACAGCATGACCACCATATAAATCTAAATATCTATTATTAAATTCATCATAAACATATACATCTTTTCCCTTGACAGGAACTACATCGAATTGGTTGTAAACGTCGAATGTTTTCATATTAATAAATTGAACCTTTAAAATTTAGACCTAAGCTTTCCTCATAACCAAAAATAATATTTAAGTTTTGTACTGCTTGACCAGATGCTCCTTTAAGAAGATTATCTATTACAGTAGTTATATGAATTATACTCTCGTGGCATTCTATACTCACATGGCAATTATTAGTATTAATTACCTCTTTTAGGTTAATATCATTTTTAGACAAAAAGGTAAAAGGATGACTTTCATAGAAGTCTTTATAGATACTCTTGATATTTTCAATCTCATCATCAAATTTCATGTAAATTGAAGTGAAAATTCCTCTAGTAAAGTTTCCTCTATATGGAACAAAATAAATTTTAGAATCGTTACCCATAATATTCAATGTTTGATAGATCTCATTTAAATGTTGGTGATTAAAAGGTTTATAAATGGATAAATTATTATTCCTCCAGTTGAAGTTATTTGTATCTGAACTAATCCTACCAGCACCAGTGCTTCCTGTTATCGCATTAACATGAATATCATTTTTTATCAAATTATTAGTGATTAATGGGAGTAAACCTATTTGAATAGCGGTTGCAAAACATCCAGGATTTGCAATTGATTTACTTTGTTTAATTTTTTCTCTATTAAACTCTGGTAAACTATACAGAAAATTTCTTGATTTATATTTGTTTTTATTAGTTAATCTAAAATCTGAACTAAGATCAATTATAATCGTATCACTTTTAAAATTATATTTATCTAAAAAAATTCTAGACTTTCCATGTCCAAGACATAGAAATAGTACATCAATATCTGTGCTAATTTGATCAGAAAAAATAATATCTGTTTTCCCTAATAAATCTGGATGTATTTCATGAACATTTTTTCCATTTTGAGATAATGAATAAATAAATTTTATTTTTAATTTTGGATGATTCAATAATATTCTAATTAACTCACCACCTGTAAACCCAGAACCTCCTAATATTCCTATTTTTTTCATTACTATTTATTTATTTGTTTAAATATTCTTGAAGAATTTGAATTAATTTTAATAAATCCTTTAATATCATCAGAGGACCAGTTTAAATTTTCTTCTCCATATACTCCTGAATTATCATTCATTAAATCATGTTTAGATTTAATACCATTTAATTTAAAATTATATGGACTTAATTCCACAAAAACATTTCCTGTAACATATCTTTGACTTTTCTCAAGATAAGCTTCAATATCTTTAATTACTGGATCAAAGTATTGCCCTTCATGAATTAACATACTATATAATTTTGAAATAGATTCTTTTTGAAAAATTTGCCATTTTGACATTGTATGCTTTTCCAAAAGCTCATGAGCCTTAATTATAATTTTTGCTGCAGCTGCTTCAAAACCTACTCTACCTTTAATTCCAATTATAGTATCACCAACATGTATGTCTCTTCCAATAGCATATTGACTAGATATTTTCTCAAGGTAATTTATTAAATCAATTGGATTGGACCTTTTATTATTTATTGATACTATCTCTCCATTTATGAATTTTACATTTAATACTTTTTTTCTTCTTTCTATTAATTTTTTAGTAAATGCCTTGTTAGGAAGAGCTTTATAAGAAGTTAAAGTCTCATCACCACCAATTGTAGTACCCCATATTCCTTTATTTATTGAATACTTAGAATTATTCCATGTAAAGTTTACACCCATTTTTTTTAAGTATGATATTTCCTGTTTCCTTGAAATATTGTTGTCCCTAATTGGAGTAATTATTTTAACATGAGGATTTAAAATTTGAAAAATTGAATCAAATCTCACTTGATCATTTCCTGCGCCAGTTGATCCATGAGCAATGGTATTTATATTGTTTTTTTTTGAATAATTTATTATTTCAATTGCTTGGATTATTCTTTCAGAACTAACTGAAAGAGGATAAGAATTATTCTTAAGAACATTACCAAAAATTAAAAACTTAATTAATTTATTGTAGAATTGTTGCTTTCCATCAATTGAAACAAATTTTGAAGCACCTAATTGTGTTGCTTGTTTTTTAATTTTATTTAGTTCTTGTTTATCAAAGCCCCCAGTATTTACAAGTATAGCATGAACATCAAAGCCATCACTTGATAGTTTCTTTAAACAAAATGAAGTATCAAGACCTCCACTGTAAGCTAAAATTATAGTTTTGTTTTTCATAATTATTTTTTATCATATAACATACCTGTACATAGACACATTGAAAACTCAGTTCTTTTAAGAATATCATAGTTTTGACATGTTTTACAGCCTTTCCAAAATTCTGGATCATCAGTTAATTCAGTAAAATGAGCAGGTCTATATCCAAGTTCATAATTTATTTTCATAACTGGCATTCCGGTTGTGATTCCAAAAATCTTTGATTTTGGATACTTTTTTAATGAGAGTTCTAATACCTTCTTCTTAATATTTTTCCCAATACCCATATTTCTGTATTTTGGTGATACTATTAATCCAGAATGAGCAACATACTTTCCGTGCTCCCATGCCTCAATATAACAGAACCCAGCAAAATTATTTATGTCTAATGCAATTACAGAATTTCCGGATAAGATTTTTTCCTTTATATATGTAGGAGATCTCCTAGCAATTCCTGTCCCCCTATTTTTGGCGGACTCATTTATTAGCTTACTAATTAATTTACTATGTATTATATGTTTGGCGTTAGCCAGTTCTATTATCAATTTTCTGAATTTTATTTGGTTAAATAAGTTAACTTCTTGTCGAAGTTATATCAATAGGGAATTATGCAACCTGTCCTCGAAGAGTAAGGCGGTTGAGAAAAATGCGATTATAAATTTTCTCCAAAAGCATATTCATTATTGCTAAATTGATAAAAAAAATATAAAAATCAAAATTTGAGGTATTTAAATTAGAAATAGTCAATCAATTTTAATAAAAACTTATCTATAAATGAGAGTTGAGATTTGTGACTACCACCAGAATAGAGAAGAAAGCCAGCATTTATAATTAGGTCTATAAATATTACAACAAAAAAAATAATTATATACTTGATGTTTTTTTTCATTTTTTTAACAAATAAGGAAGTCAATCTAAAAAAATTCTAAATTAAATTTGCCATACTTATAGTTACTAATTTATGATTTTTGACTTGTTTGGTACATTATTTTCAATATTACTTTTTATTGTTGCAATAATAATAGTAAGAAGGTGGGAAAAAGAGAATATACTAGGAAAGAAATTCATTCTACTTTTGAAAATAGTCTACTTTGGTGGTGCTATCTTTGGAGCCTTTTTGCTTATCTACCAAATTATTTTTAAAACTACATTATAGTTGAGCCAATAACGAGATTTGAACTCGTGACCTCTTCCTTACCAAGGAAACGCTCTACCCCTGAGCTATATCGGCAGAAAAAGTTGAGCGGGAGACGAGGGTCGAACTCGCGACATTCAGCTTGGAAGGCTGACGCTCTACCAACTGAGCTACTCCCGCATTAAGATGTGGGGAGAGCAGGATTCGAACCTACGAAGGCGTAGCCAACAGTTTTACAGACTGCTCTCGTTGACCGCTTGAGTATCTCCCCAGTTTCAAAATTTCAAAGAGCCGATGGAGGGACTCGAACCCACGACCTGCTGATTACAAATCAGCTGCTCTAGCCAGCTGAGCTACATCGGCTTGTTATAAAAACTGAGTGCAAAATAAAAGCTTTTTTCTGCTCAAACAAAGTAAATAGAAATAAATTTTTAAATATTATTTTGCTCTAGGATGTGAGTTTTTAAAGACTTCTTTTATTCTTTCCATACTTGTATGACTATAGACTTGTGTTGCTGATAAACTTGAATGACCTAATAATTCTTTTACTGAATTTATGTCTGCACCTTCATTAATTAAATGAGTTGCGAAGCTATGTCTTAATACGTGTGGAGCCTTTTTAACTTTAGGAGAAACCAACTTAAAATATTCATTGACTGTTCTGTAAACATATTTTTCGGAAAGTTGACTACAAGATTTTGAAACAAACAGATATTCAAGAGTTTTATTATTAAATTCTTTTAATCTTAAATTGAGATAATCTTTAATTGATTTCTTTAATTTAGGTAACATTGGAATAACCCTCTCCTTACTCCTTTTTCCCATAATTCTGATAGTTGAGGAATCCATATTAATATCAGATTCTTTAAGATTGATAAGTTCTATTCTCCTAACTCCTGTAAAATAAAAGAATGTAATAATCGTTTTCTGCAGCACTCCTCTGTAATCACCTTTAAAGGAATCACTATCTAATAAGGAATTTATTTCTTCCTTAGAAAAAGGGACCTGAATCTTTTTTGATTGTTTCAAAGGGCTATGAGCTAGAAGAGGAGAAGAACTTATTGTATTTGTCTTAACCAAGAACTTATAAAATGATTTTAAACTAGAAACCTTTCTATTTATTGATCTATTAGATAAGTTTTTATTAACTAATTCAACTATCCATAATCTAATATCTTTATATTCAGCATGTTCAATAGGATATTTTTCAATGTTTTCATTAATAAAATATTTAAATTCTATTAAGTCTTTCTCATACGCGGATAGAGTATTTGAAGAATAGTTTTTTTCTATTTTTAGATAATCAATAAATTTTTCAATTAACATTTCGCATCTAAGGTACAATGTTATCGAAAAAAAAGTGAGGGATATTATAGATTTTCTTGATCCTTAAGCCTCTGTATATATTGAGCTTTTTTGATCTTAGTTCTGTGGACAATAGATGGCTTAACAAACTGTTTTCTATCTCTAAGAGATCTCATAACTCCTGTTTTATCAAACTTACGCTTGAATCTTTTTAGAGCTTTGTCAATATTCTCGCCATCTTTAATTGGTATAATTAACATCTAAAATTCGTTTTTCGAACGCAAATATAAATAATTGTATTTAATAAGCTTATTAATTTCTGCTATTAATTGCATTAATATATTTAGAAAGCTCCTCTTTAACTTTTGGAAACAAAATAAATAATCCTATCATATTAGGAAAAACAAGAGCTAGAATCATAGCATCTGAAAACGCCCATACTGAAGACATATCACCTGCTGCTCCGATAACAATAAATACCAAAAAGAGTAACTTATAAGTAAGATCTGATATTTTACCTTTTCCAAAAACATACATCCAAGATTGAAGACCGTAATATGACCATGAGATCATTGTTGATAGAGCAAATAATACAACTGCTATAGCAAGGAAAGGTCCTGAAAAGGAAATATATTCTG
This sequence comes from uncultured Bacteroidota bacterium, assembly GCA_902516925.1. Lineage (GTDB taxonomy): Bacteria > Bacteroidota > Bacteroidia > Flavobacteriales > Flavobacteriaceae > Marisimplicoccus. The sequence goes on along the minus strand of CABYAF010000002.1, from coordinate 76,255 downwards.
CAAATGCTGCAGATGTAAGACCTGCACCTTCAAGTTGTTGGCCACCAACCATTACAGCAGATGATCCTTCAACTAAATTACCATAAGTAAATAAAGTATTATCTCCATTAAAAATTATAATAACAAGAGCAGTCAAAGTACATATTACAACAGTATCAATAAATGGTTCAAGTAAAGCAACTAATCCTTCAGACGCAGGATAACTAGTTATAACCGCAGAGTGAGCAATTGATGCAGAACCAGCTCCTGCCTCATTTGAAAAGGCACCTCTTCTAAATCCCTGGATTAGAACTCCAATAAAACCTCCTACTGCAGCAGTTGGAGCAAATGCGCCATTTATTATCATAGCAAATGCATCATCTACAAATGATAGATTTGAAAAAATGATGTAAAGACATGCAAGGACATACATTCCTGCCATAAAAGGAACTATTTTTTCCGTTACAGATGCAATTCTTTTTATACCACCGATTATTATAATTCCAACCACAATCATCATTATAACACCAACAATAGTTCTTGCTGATCCACCTGTAAGACCAAATAAATCAACCATCTGAAGTGCAGCTTGATTTGACTGGGCTGCATTTCCACCTCCAAATGAGGCACCAATACATAAAATTGCAAATATTACTGCTAATACTTTACCAAACTTTTCAAAACCTCTCTCTTTTAATCCCTTTGAAAGGTAATACATGGGTCCCCCATAAACTGTTCCATCCTCTCCAACATCTCTATATTTTACTCCAAGTGTACATTCAACAAATTTTGATGACATACCAAGTAGTCCACACAAAATCATCCAGAAAGTTGCACCAGGTCCACCAATAGCAATTGCCATTGCGACTCCGGCAATATTACCATTACCAACAGTACCAGATACTGCTGTAGCCAGAGCCTGAAAGTGACTAACCTCTCCACTTCCCATCCTTTTTTCGTCTAATCCATCATATCTTCCCATGACTGTCCTTAAGGAGAGTCCAAATCCACGAATATTAATAAATCCAAAGTAAAGAGTAAAGAATGCAGCTCCACCAACTAATAAGAAAATTATTGTTGGTATACCTGTTCCAAAAAATTCATGAAGGATTAGTCCCTCCCAGAAATTAGATATGGGTTGAAATGCTTCATTAATTCTCTCATCTATTCCTAATTTTTCTTGTAAAGCCATAGTTTCTATCAAAATCTTTTATAAGATTCAAATATAAAATAAATCCCAGGAGATGAGTAATAATTGATAAATAAAAAAAATGCTTAATTAATTTATTTTTTTGAACCAGTCCATTCAGAAATTCCACCTAATAAATTATAAAGATTTTCAAATCCAAAAGAATTCATTATCTGACATGCCTGAACACTTCTTACTCCAGAGTGACAATAAACATAATAGTTTTTGGTTTTATCTAACTTTTGGATACCATCCATAAATAATTGAGGATCTCTAATATTTAGAAGCTTAGAATCAGGAATGTGTGAATCTTCAAATTCATCAGCTGTTCTAACATCCAATAAATAAGAATTTTTATCTTTTTTTAATCTCTCTATCAGTTCATCTGAAGTTACATTTATCATGTTTTTTTTTGGTAAAATAAGAAAATCAAATAGTATTTTAAAAAAAACTTGAGTTATACTTTTTTTAATGTAATTCTAATTATGTATTTTGGGCTTAAATATACTATCTATGAAATATTTTCAAAAATCTGATATCTTTTTAATTGGTGCTGCATTTATCTCTTTTGTCTTATCAGTTTCTTTATGGTTTTATGGTTATAAAGATGAAGGACTATTTGTTGGGTTATGGGTTCCCTCAATTCTTTCTTTTGGTTGTTACTTTAAACAGATGTTAAACAAATAAAATGGGAGATACTTTTATTTTTATAATGGGTTTAGTTTGTACTGGTGCAGTTGTTGCAGCAACTTTTCTATCTATAAATGAACTGAAGGATGTTAATGAGCCTCAGCTTGAAACTATGGACATGGCTGAGGGTACAAAAAAGCATCTAAAACTCATATCTACTGCAATATTTATAATTATAGGTTTTGTTTCTTTAGGTTTATTTTGTTTTTATTTTATATTTGCCTAATGAAATTAATTAAAAAATACTGGTGGTGGAATTACGAAATCTGATTAATCGTGAATAAAACTGTTGTATAATAGCTTGTCTCACGACAGGCTTTTTTTTTGCTATGAAAACAATAAAAATAAATACATATTCTAAAAAAATTATAGCTGATACTATAACTCCTGTTGAAGTTTACCTCAAGATTAGAGATAGGTTTCCAAATAGTATACTCTTGGAAAGTAGTGATTATATGCAAGCAGGTAATAATTATTCATTTATATGTTTTAATCAAACTGGATTGTTTGAGGTTAAAGATCATGTTTTAAATCAAAAACTACCTGGATGTAAAGTTGATACTATCAATATGGATGCTGATAAAAGTATTACATATTACTTAAACAACTACTTAGACAGTTTTGATACTGAGAAGACTAATTCAAAGTTTATTACAAATGGATTGTTTGGTTACATGTCACATGAATCAGTTAAATATCAAGAGGATATCAATTTTAGCTCTAAAAAAAGTGATTTTGATATTCCTGATATTTATTATGGATTTTACCAAAATATAATTGCAATTAGTCTATTTAATCATGAAGCACATATTTTTTGTAATTCTCATGATGATTCAAATAATATAAAAGAAGTTGATGATATAATTAATTCTAAGAGCTATTCAACATTTAATTATAAAAATATAGGTGAAAAAACATCTAATATTAGTGATGAAGAATTTTTAGAATATGTAGCAAAAGCAAAAGAGCATTGCAAAAGAGGTGATGTCTTTCAGCTTGTCTTGTCAAGAAGGTTTAATCAAAAATTTGAGGGTGATGAGTTCAATGTATACAGATCTTTAAGGTCTATTAACCCCTCACCCTATTTATTTTTCTTTGATTATGGAAATTTTAAGATTTTTGGCAGCTCCCCTGAGGCTCAGATAATAATTAATAATGGAAAAGCAGAAATTCATCCAATTGCTGGAACATTTAAAAGATCTGGTGATGACAAGAGAGATGAAGAAAGAGCAAAGGAATTGTCTGTGGACCCAAAAGAAAACTCTGAGCATATAATGTTGGTAGATCTAGCAAGAAATGACTTAAGTAGAAATGGTAGTGATGTAAAAGTTGAGAAAAACAGAGAAATTCAATTTTTCTCTCATGTAATTCATTTAGTGTCAAAGGTTACTGCCAATTTAAAAGATACATCCAAAATTTTTCAAGTTGTAATGGATACATTTCCAGCAGGAACACTTTCAGGAGCTCCAAAACACAAAGCTTTAACATTAATTGAAAAGTATGAAAAAATAAATAGAAATTTTTATGGTGGAGCCATTGGATATATGGACTTCAAAGGAAATTTTAACCATGCAATTATCATTAGATCTTTTTTTAGTAAAAATAATGAACTAAGCTATCAAGCAGGAGCTGGTATAGTCATAAAATCTAAGCCTCAAGATGAACTTCAAGAAGTGTATAATAAATTAGGAGCATTAGATCATGCTCTAAAAAATGCTGAAAACATAAAATGAAAAAAATATTTTTAATAGATAATTATGACTCATTTACTTATAATCTGTCTCACTATCTAGAGGAGCTGGGGTGTAAAGTAGTAACCAAGAGAAATGATATGTTCGATATAAATGAAATTAAAGAATATGATGGAATATTAATTTCTCCAGGCCCAGGCATTCCTGACGAAGCTGGAATGACTAAAGAAGTAATTAAAAAGTATTTTAAATATAAAAATATATTAGGAGTTTGCCTTGGTCAGCAAGCTATTGTTGAAGTTTTTGGTGGAAAGATTGAAAATATGGAAGAAGTTTATCATGGTGTTGCAACTAAAATTAATTGTAAAAAAAATGATGAAATTTTTAATAATATTCCAGAATCCATTGAAGTAGGAAGGTACCATTCTTGGATTGTGAAAAAACCATTACCAGAAGAACTTTTAATAACATCTGAGGATGAAAACAATCAAGTTATGTCATTGAGACATATTAACTATGCTGTTCGTGGTGTACAGTTTCATCCAGAGTCAATTTTGACTCCATACGGAAAGACCATAATTAAAAATTGGACAAAAACACTATGAAGGAAATTCTAAATAGATTGATTAAATATAAAACCCTGAGTGAGGTTGAATCAAGAGATATTCTAATTAAGATTTCTAATGGTGAGCTAAATAATAGCCAGATATCATCTTTTCTCACAGTTTATATGATGAGAAATATAACTCTACAAGAACTCAAGGGTTTTAAAGATGCCTTAATTGAACTTTGTATAAAAGTTGATTTAAAAGAATTTGATACAATTGATTTATGTGGAACCGGAGGAGACGGAAAGGATACTTTTAATATTTCAACTTTGGCTTCTTTTGTGACTGCTGGGTCTGGATGTAAGGTCGCAAAACATGGAAATTATGGTGTTTCCTCTGGATGTGGCTCAAGTAATGTATTGGAATCCCTAGGTATAAAGTTTACTAATGATTATGAAGTTTTAAAAAAAGCAATTGATAAATCTGGAATATGTTTTCTTCATGCACCCTTATTTCATCCTGCAATGAAAAATGTTGCACCAATCAGAAAAGAGCTTGGTATGAAAACTTTCTTCAATATGCTAGGTCCATTAGTAAACCCTTCAATGCCTAAGAAACAAATTGTTGGTGTTTTTAATCTAGAGCTAGCAAGAATTTATAATTACCTACTTCAAAAAACTGATAAAAAATATAGTATTATATACTCATTGGATGGATATGATGAAATTTCACTAACAAACGATACAAAAATATATTCTAATAGCTCTGAAAAAAATTATTCATCAAAGGAATTTGGACTAGAGAATATAAAACCAGATGAAATCATAGGTGGAGTTGATATCCCCTCATCCTCTAAAATATTTATGAATGTTCTAAATGGTACTGGGTCAGAAAGCCAAAATAATGTTGTATGCGCTAATGCAGGTGTTGCTATTTCAACTTCAAAAAATATTAGTATTTCAGAAGGATTTGAAGCTGCAAAAGAATCATTAAAATCTGGTAAAGCAATAGATTCGTTCAATAAATTAAAAGAGATAATGAAATGAAAATTTTAGATAAGATTGTTGAAGATAAAAAAATTGAGTTAAAGAATTTATCCTCTAAAATTCCAGTATCATTACTAGAAAAAAGAAGTTTATTCTCAAGACAATGTATTTCTTTAAAAAATTCAATCTTAAATAGTCCAAGTGGAATAATTTGTGAGTTTAAAAGAAAATCACCGTCAAATAATAATATTAATTATGAAACAAGTATTATAGATGTTATCAAAGGATACCAAAATGCGGGAGCTGTTGGGGTATCGATCTTAACTAACAAAAAATATTTTGATGGAGACATTAGTGACATAATTGAAACAAGAGAAATTTTGGATATACCAATTCTTAGAAAAGAATTTATAGTCAGTGAATATCAAGTAATTGAAGCAAAATCCATTGGATCTGATGCAATATTACTTATTGCATCAATTCTGAAATCAGAAGAAATATCAAGATTAAGTTCGTTAGCAAAGAGTTTAGATCTGGAGGTATTAGTTGAGATTCATTCTTTTGATGAATTGAAAAAAATATCAAGTGATGATATTGACATAATTGGAGTCAATAATAGAGATCTTGACACTTTAGAAGTTGACATAATGAACAGTGAAAAACTCTTTGATAAAATTCCTGATCAATTTGTTAAGATATCTGAAAGTGGCATTAGCAAAGTTGAATCAATATTAAGACTTAGAGAAATTGGTTATCAGGGATTTTTAATAGGTGAAAATTTTATGAAAACTAGCGATCCTATGATTTCAGCTTATAATTTTATAAAAAAGGTTGAAAATGAAATTTAAAGTTTGCGGATTATTTAACGAAAAAAATATCCATAAAGTAGCGGAGTTAAATCCAGATTATATTGGTCATATCTTTTGGGAAAAATCCGTCAGATATTTAAAAGATGCAAGTCCAAAACTAAAAAAAGAAATTAAAAAAACAGGTATTTTTTTTAACTCTAAAATAGATGATGTATTTAATAGAATCAATGAACATAATTTAGCATGTGTTCAATTGCATGGAGAAGAGTCTCCTCAGTATTGTAAAAATATTATAGATAGAGGAACTCAAGTAATTAAATCTTTCAGGATAGATGATGATTTTGATTTTTCTGTTTTAAAAAATTATGAAAACTATTGTGATTTATTTTTATTTGATTCAAAATCAGAACTTCCTGGTGGAACAGGGAAATCGTTCAATTGGGAAAATTTAAAAAAATATAAATTAAAAAAAGAATTTTTTATTAGTGGTGGAATAGGACTCCATTCAATTGAATCACTAATTGAGCTTTTTAAAATGGATCTTCCTCTATATGGTATTGATGTTAATAGTAAATTTGAGGATAAAAACTATTTAAAGAAAATTGATGAATTAAAAACTTTTATAGAAACAATAAAAAATGAAATATACAGTAGATAAAAAAGGATTTTATGGAAATTACGGAGGTGCTTTTGTACCTGAAATGCTATTTCCAAATCTAGACGAATTAGAAAAAAATTACAATGAGATTATTAATGATTCTAATTTTCAAAAGGATTATAATAATCTTTTAAAGGATTATGTAGGAAGGCCTACTCCACTATATTTTGCTGAAAGAATGTCAGAGAAATATAAATGTAAAATTTATTTCAAAAGAGAAGATTTGTGTCATACTGGAGCACACAAAATAAACAACACGGTTGGTCAAATTTTACTCGCTAAAAGATTAGGAAAAAAAAGAATTATTGCTGAAACAGGCGCTGGTCAACATGGAGTAGCGACTGCAACAGTTTGTGCATTAGCAGGAATTGAGTGTGTAATATATATGGGTGCAATTGATATCAAAAGACAAGCTCCAAATGTTGCTAGAATGAAAATGTTAGGAGCATCAATAGTTGCAGCTGAGTCAGGTAGCAAAACACTAAAAGACGCGACTAATGAAGCAATTAGGGATTGGATTAATAATCCTATAACAACTCACTACATAATTGGTTCAGTAGTAGGTCCACATCCTTATCCTGATATGGTTGCTAAGTTTCAATCTGTAGTTTCGGAAGAGATAAAGTCTCAATTACGTGATAAAGAGGGAACTGAATATCCTGATTATTTAATAGCTAATATTGGAGGTGGAAGCAATGCTGCTGGTTTATATTATCATTATTTAGAAGATGAAAAAGTAAAAATTATTTCAGTTGAGGCAGCTGGAGAAGGTATTAAATCTGGTAAAAGTGCTGCAACATCAGTTCTTGGAAAAACTGGTATTATTCATGGAAGTAAAACACTATTAATGCAGACTAAAGATGGACAAATAGTTGAACCCTATTCTATTTCAGCTGGTCTTGATTATCCAGGAGTAGGTCCGCTTCATGCTCATTTACTTGAAAGCAAAAGAGCAGAATTTATGTCAATAACAGATAGTGATGCAATGCTTGCAGGACTTGAGGTCTCAAAACTTGAAGGAATTATACCTGCAATAGAAACTGCGCATGCTTTTGCTGCATTTAAATATCTAGATTTTAAACCTAATGATATTATAGTTTTGAACTTCTCGGGTAGAGGGGATAAGGATTTGAATACATACATTGATTATTTTAATTTATAATGAATAGAATAGACAAGAAATTAGAAGAGGATAGGAAGTTATTGTCCATATACTTTACAGCTGGATACCCTAATTTAAGTGATACGAAAGATATTATTATTAAGTTACAGGAATCAGGTGTTGATATGGTTGAAATCGGCCTACCATTTAGTGATCCACTAGCTGATGGACCAACAATTCAAGATAGCTCTACTATTGCAATTAAAAATGGAATGAATACTAATATACTGTTTGATCAATTAAAAAGGATAAGAGATAAAGTCTCCATTCCATTAATTATTATGGGGTATTTTAATCCTATGCTTCAATATGGTGTTGAGGCCTTTTGTAAAAAATGTAGTGAAATTGGAATTGATGGATTAATAATACCTGACTTACCAATTGATTATTATGAAGAAAATTATAAATCAGTATTTGAAAAAAATCAGCTTTATAATATGTTTTTAATAGCTCCTCAAACATCAGATAGAAGAATTAGAAAGATTGACTCTATATCTAATGGGTTTATTTATATGGTGAGTTCATCAAGTATTACTGGTTCAAAGGATTCTTTTAGCACAGAACAAATTAATTATTTTGAAAGAATTGAGAAAATGAACTTAGATACACCAAGAATTATTGGTTTTGGTGTTGGAAATAAAGAGACATTTGATGCCGCTATCGGGTATTCAAAAGGTGCAATAATTGGATCAGCATTTATCAAAAATCTTCATGAAAATGGTGTAGATTCAATAGATTCATTTATAAAGTCAATAAGATAAGAATGAACAATAGCAAATCCACAAATTTTGTGCGTATAAAAAATATTTTTGAATCTATATCAAATGAATATGATTTTATGAATGATTTAATGACTTTCAGAAATCATTCGAAATGGAAAAAAGAAATAGCTGAAATTGCAATAGCTTCATCTCCTAAAAGAATCCTTGATATTGCAACTGGAACAGGAGATATTGCAATTAACCTAAGCAAAATTAATGGCTCAAAAATTGAGGGAGTCGATATATCAGGTAATATGCTTAAAATTGCTCATAAAAAAATTAATGAGTTAAAAATTGATAATATAAATCTTAAAACTTGTGAAGCGGAGAATTTAGTTTTTAACGACAACCACTTTGACATTATATCAATTGGATATGGAGTCAGAAACTTTAGTAATTTGGATAAAGGCTTGAGTGAAAGTTATAGAGTTCTAAAGAAAGATGGAAAGCTAATAATACTTGAAACTTCAGTACCAGAAAATCCAATAATTAAATTCTTATATACACTAATAACTAGAATATACATTCCAATAATTGCTTTTATTTTTTCAGGAAAAACGAAAGCATACATTTATTTATTAGATTCTACAAAAAATTTTCCTCCAAAAAATAAATTTATAGAGATGCTTTACAAAACAGGTTTTAAAAAAGTGGAAACAAGAAGAAAACTTTATGGTGCCTCAACAATCTATATAGTTTCAAAATAATTAATTAATTTTTATTTTATGAGAACCAAAATAATTTCGTTGAGCCTGAATTAATTTAGTACTAAGAGATAAGCTTGAGATTTGATTTACATAACTTAATGCTTCATTAAGACATGGAAGGGATACGTCATTTTTTAATGAAATATTTAATGTATCGACTAGTCCAGGCTTAAGTTCATTAAGAGTCTTGAATATTTTTTTATCATCTAGTATATTATCAACTGAATAATCTTTATATAAAGTATTAATTAGATTTGATTTTATGATGCTTCCATTTGACCAAACATTCAAAGACTCTGAAATACTTATATTCCATCCATAATTTTGATTTGCACAGTCAATTAATAAAAATGCTTGAACATAGTTTATTAATCTACAAAAGCTGTATGCATTAGCTAATGAGTTAATGTTGATGTTATATTCCCTAATGTCTTTTTTTATTGAATTACTGAACTTTAATCTTACATTATTATTTTTTGAAATAAACCTTGAATCTAGAGCAGCATTTAGCATACTCAATGAGCATCCAAGATCAACTCCGTATTTTAACATCCACCTACCAGTTCCATTATCATCAGCTTTATCATCAATTATATCTAATAAAAAGTTACCATCTCTTTTTTCCAAAAGTTTGGTAGACGATATTTCAAGTAAATAACTATTCAAATCCGATTTACTCCATTTTTTAAAAATTTTTGCAATATCATCATATTTGTATTTATTAGATTCAATCATAAGGTAATATATTGATGATATAAGTTGCATCTCAACATATTCTATACCATTATGAACCATCTTAACAAAATGACCTTGATTAGAATCCCCAAATAATCCAAAACTTTTTGAGCTATTGATTGTACTAGATGTTATTTTAGAAAAAATATTTTTTACTTCTTTGAATGCCTTTAAATCTCCCCCTATCATTATTGAAGGGCCTTTAAGAACTCCTTCAACTCCCCCTGATACACCCATGCCGAGATATAATAGGTTTTTTGATTTAATTTTTTGATGATTTTGAAAACTCATAGTTGGGTTAGTATTACCTGCATCAATTAATATGTCATTTGAATCAAGGTTTTTAATACAAAGAGAAATTACTTCATCTAATGAGGGACCATATGGAACAAGAACTAAAACTTTTCTGGGCGATGAGATAGAGCTGATAAATTTATTTATATCATTAAATATTAAAGAAGACTCTAATTCTGAATAATGAGTTTTAATATCTGTAGATGTATCAAAGCTTTTATCATATAGAGAAACTTTAATACCATTTGATGACATATTTCTTGCCAAACTTGTCCCTATTCTACCTACTCCAATTATTCCAAAATCAGTCATTTATAGTTCAGATTTAATTTTTTCAACAATAATATCAGGCCTTTGAGTGATATCAATAAATTTACAATAATCAGGATATTCAATTATATTAAACTGAGAATCAAGTAAATCTGACTTAAAAAAATGATCTTCTCTGCTATCAAGTCTCTTCTTTATTAAATCAAAGGTTCCCTTAAGACAGAACCAATCTATGTCTCCATCAACTCCATTTATCAGTGCTTGTCTGTAGGCCTCTTTTAAAGCAGAACAAGCAACTACAACATTTTCGTTCTTTAATCTATTTATCTCAGTATTTATATCTTTAATCCATATCTCTCTATCATTATCATTTAATGGAATATTATTATTCATTTTTTCAATATTTTCATTTGAGTGTAAATCATCTCCCTCAATAAATTTGAATTTTAAATCTAAAGACAGTTTTTTCCCAATTAAAGATTTACCACAACCACTTACACCAAATAAAATTATGACTTTACTCATATCGGTCATATCTGATAAAACTTAAATTCAGAGAAACTTGAATTTATTTGATTATCAAAATCATATGCTAGAAAGAAACCTCCTCCTCCTGAACCACAAAGTTTCATGTAATATGAGTCATTTTTTATCCCTTCTTTCCATTTATGTTTTATTTTTTCAGGGATCATTTCCTGAAAATTATTAAATGTGTCTTTCGATAGTTCTTTAACTGAGTCTCTAAACAATTCAGAAATGTTTGTTAAATGATTAATACATTGATTATTATTAATAATGAACTTTCTATTAAAGAAAAATCTAAATTCACTATCACTCATTTTATCTTCGAATGTCTTAATCATTTTTTTTGTTGATGATACTATTTGACTGTCTATTATATATACTTTAAAATCTTTAAAAGCTATTTTGTCAATGGGTTTTATTTTTTGATTTGAATATAGCATTGGTTTATTAAAGTATGATACAGCAGGATCAAACCCAGAGGAATTCCCATGAAATTTTGATTCAACTAATGACATGATTTTTTTTAATTCTGAATTAGAAAATGATTTTAGATTAAATTTAGAATATCTTGATATAACTGAAGAGACTAAAGCTCCACTACTCCCAAGCCCACTTCCAATTGGAATATTGCTATCAAAATATAGACCTGAATCAATTTCCTCTTTTAAATTATCTGAGTTAATTATATCATTTAGATACTCTTCTTGAATAATATACTCATATAAAGATTCTAAATTTCTATTTGATATTTTTTGATCTTCTGATAGAAGATCTGATATAGAAAGAAATCCATTAAATTTTTTGAAGGGAATAGATAAAGCATCTGAATCATGCATGATACCATACTCGCCAAATAACAGGATTTTTGAGTTAAAAGAGATACTATCCATTATATAATTTTTGCTGATCCACTGCCAAGACTATCGTATATACACATCTTAGATTTACAGAATTTTAATAACTCATCTTCAATAAACTTTTTTACTTCACTTTTAATATTATTAGGATAAAGCAGATGAACATTTGAGCCAGCATCAAGTGTAAAACAAACTGGATTTTTAGTTTCTCTTCTATATTCTAAGATTCTTTGAATAACTTCTAAAGTATTTGGTTTCATTAAAATAAAGTATGGGCTTGATGATAACATCAAAGAGTGAATCATTAAAGCCTCTGACTCTGTTATGTTTATAAACTCATCTAAATGTCCAGACTTAAAAACATCTTTAAGTCTAGCAATATTTTTTTTTGCCTCACTGAACCTTATTTTCGAAAATGGATTTTGATTCATTAACTTATGTCCAATCGAACTTGATATTTTCTTAACTCCTGGATCAATTACAAGAATTGTGTTTTGATATTCTTGGAATATCTGATCAATATCTTCTGAGATGTTAATTGCAAATAAATTGGAACTTCCAGGATAAGAATTTGATTCACCCCAAATAGAGACTGGCCCCTCTATACTTCTAGATGCACTTCCAGAACCAAGCCTAGCTATAAATGATTTCTTTTTTAAATAATATGAATCATCTTGTTTATTGGAATTTAACTTTTCAATATCAACTAAACATGATGCTAATGCAGACATTGATGATGCAGATGAGGCAATCCCACTACTATGAGGAAAATTATTTTCTGATTTTATATTAATATCATGATTTTTTAAAAAGCTAAAATATTTTTCAATGTCACTAATGAATAATTTAATTTTTTGACCAAACTCGTGATCTTTAATACCATCAAATTCAAAAACAATAGAATTGACTTTATTTTTTTTAGGTTTAAATTCTACAGAAGTTGTTGTGAAGGACTTAGACAGAGTAAAACTAATTGATGGATTCTGAGGTATTTGATTATCTTTTTTTCCCCAATATTTAACTAATGCAATATTACTAGGTGAATTCCATTTTACAATTCCTTCGGACAAGAAATTATCAATATTGACAAAATCCTTTTCAATCATTTAAATATTGTTAAAAATCATTTAAATATAGTAAAGTTAAACCCTAAGATAAATTTTATTTGTTTAATTTGAATTGAAATTAATTTCTTAGATAAATTGAAAAAATCTGCATTTAAGTTTACTAATTACAAAGAACCTAATCTTTCTCCCTTCGAGAAGCTATTTAATATTTTTAAGGAACTTATTATTCATACCTCTGGAGACTTTGACGAGGCAATTGATTGGCTAAGAGAGTTAGATAAAGAATATCAACTAACAGATGAGAATTATACCATTGATGACTTTATTAATGATCTTTTAAATAAAGGATATATTACTAAACAAATACAAAGTGGAGAAGAGAAAACTAAAATTAGCTCCAAGACAGAAAGGCTTCTAAGAAAACATGTACTGAAGCATCTATTTGGTAAGCTGAAAAAGACAAAAAAAGGAAATCATAGGACAAAGTTTTCTTCATCAGGATCTGATGATAATCTCAATATGAAAGGTTTTGAATATGGAGATCCTCTTGACAGAATATTATTGACTGAGAGTTTAAGAAATGCTATTATCTCATCTGGCGAAGACGATTTAACACTTAAGAAAGAAGATATTGTAGTTTGGGACTCAAACCAGAACTCTCAGATGAGTACTGTGCTAATGATTGATATTAGTCACAGTATGATTTTATATGGCGAGGATAGAATTACTCCAGCAAAAAAAGTTGCTATGGCTTTAGTTGAATACATAAAAACTAAATTTCCAAAAGACACTATTGATATTTTATCTTTTGGAGATGAAGCAAAACCAATAAGTATTAAAGACCTACCCTATTTAAAAGTAGGACCGTATCATACGAATACTGTAGCAGGTCTTGACCTGGCATTTGATATTCTAAGAAGAAAAAAGAATAACAATAAACAAATCTTTATGATAACTGATGGTAAGCCAAGTTGTATGTTTACAAAAGATGGATTTTATAAAAATAGTGCTGGTCTTGATAATTTCATTCTTGATCAGTGCTACAACAGGGCTCGGGTTGCAAAAAAAAATAATATACCTATTACAACATTTATGATTGCTAGTGATCCCTACTTACAAACATTTGTAAAAAAATTCTCAGAAGTAAATAATGGAAAGGCTTTTTATACTGGTCTAGATGGTTTAAGTGAAATGGTATTTGAAGATTATGATAAAAATAGAAGACAAAAATTAAGATAATGAACAAACCTAAAATCAAAACAATTGGTGAATTAAAATCATCAGACTACAGTTATAAATCCTTGAATCAGGAGATTACTGATAATTTAAGGCATAACCTCTCAAAAGGGGTTAATGTATTTTCTGATCTAATTGGATATGAAGAGACTGTAATTCCAAGTGTGGAAAGAGCATTCCTTTCAAATCATAGTATTAACCTTCTTGGTCTTAGGGGTCAAGCAAAAACCAAACTGGCAAGGACTTGTGTAAATCTTTTAGATGAATGGATCCCAATAATTAAAGGGTCAGAAACTAATGATGATCCACTCAAACCAATTTTTAAAAGCTCTACAGAAAAGATTAAATCTGATGGAGACAAAACGCAAATCGATTGGCTCCATAGAAATGAAAGATTTTATGAGAAACTTGCAACTCCAGATGTAACAGTATCTGATTTAATTGGTGATATTGATCCAATAAAAGCAACAAATCTTAAATTATCCTATTCTAACGAAGAAGTAATTCACTTTGGATTAATACCCAGAGCTCACAGATGTATTTTTGTACTTAATGAATTACCCGATTTACAACCAAGAATTCAAGTTTCACTTTTTTCGATTCTAGAGGAAAAAGAAATTCAAATTCGAGGTTTTAAAGTCAGACTACCTTTGGATATTCAATTTATTTTTACTTCAAATCCAGAAGATTACACTAATAGAGGAACAATTGTAACACCCTTAAAGGACAGAGTTGGCTCTCAAATATTGACTCATTATCCAGAATCAATTGAAGTTGCAAAAAAAATTACTAAACAAGAATCAAAGATTAACTCAGATTTAGGCTCAAAAATTCATATTCCAGAAGTTGCAAGAGATATAATTGAGCAAATATCTTTTGAAGCAAGGGAAAGTGATCTTGTTGATAGAAAAAGTGGAGTAAGTGCAAGAATGAGTATAACTAGTTTACAAAACTTAGTTTCATCTGCTGAAAGACGAATGATAATTAATAATGAAGAAAATACATCAATAAGAATGTCTGATTTCAGTTCAGTCATTTCCTCAATAAATGGAAAAGTAGAACTAGTTTATGAGGGAGAAGAAGAGGGTGCAGAACAAGTATCTTATAATCTAATTTCATCTGCTGTAAAATCAATATTTAATAAATACTTCCCAAAGATTGAAAAATTGACTAAACCTGATGAGATTACACCATATGACTCAATTTTAAAATGGTTCTCTAGCAAGCAACTTGTGATAAATGATAATCTCAAAAATAAAGAATATGAGGATTTACTTGATCAAGTCGACGATGCAAAAAAACTAATTGAAAAGTTTATTCCTGAATTGAATAAAGATGATAAATTATTCTTTATTGAATTTATTTTATGGGGTCTTGAGAGTTATAATAAGTTATCGATATTAAGAACTAATAATGGTATAGAGTATAAAGATCCGTTCAACAATTTTATAAATAAAATTTAATCAATCTTACTAATCTGTGATTTTTTTGCTTCTTTTTTTGAACCATCAAAACCTTCAATCCCACTAACTGTTGTATACTTAAGTAAATTTTTCTTATCTGGATTTAACTTTGAATATGCACTATGACACATAACTGCAGCTTCATGAAATCCACTTAAAATTAATTTAAGCTTGCCAGGATATGTATTAACATCTCCAATAGCATAAATACCATCAATATTTGTTTGATAGTCAAGACTATTGTTAACTTTTATCGCATTATTTTCAATGTTTAAACCCCAATCCTTTATTGGTCCTAACTTAGGGACTAAACCAAACAATGGAATAAAATAGTCAGTTTCGATTTCATTTTCATTTCCATCCATGTCTACAATAATAGACTCAAGCTTATTCTTTCCATTAAGTTTTGATACCTGAGCAGGAGTAATAACATCAATTTTTCCAAGATCTTTTAATTTTTGAACTGAGGCAACAGAGTCATTAGCACCTCTAAATTCATTTCTCCTATGAATGAGTATAACTTTTTTTGCAATTTTTGAAAGATGAATAGTCCAGTCCAATGCTGAATCACCTCCTCCTGCTATAACGACTGTTTTATCAATGAACTCATTTGGATCTTTAATCATGTATAGAATTCCTTTATCCTCATAGTCAGTTATATTTGAGATATTTGGTTTTCTTGGAGTGAAAGTTCCAAGTCCACCTGCTATTGCAATTATTTTAGCTGAAATTTCAGTCCCTTTGTCGGTAGTTACTTTAAAAGAACCATCATTATCCTTGTCAAGGTTTAGTGCAGTTTCGCCAAGTGTATATGAAGGAGCAAAAGGCTTAATCTGTTCTAAAAGGTTTTCAATTAAGTCTCCAGCTATAATCTCTGGGTAACCTGGAATATCATAGATAGGTTTTTTTGGGTATAATTCGATACACTGACCCCCTGGCTGAGTTAAAGAGTCTAGTATATGACATTTCATTTTTAAAAGACCTGCTTCAAAAACAGTAAAAAGTCCAGTAGGACCTCCCCCAATTATCAAAATATCTGTTTTTATCATCTTGAAAGAGGCAATACAGATTTAACTTCTTTGATTTCTGGAGCGTATTTTTTAATTGTAGTTTCTACCCCATTTTTAAGAGTCATCTGGTTGACTTTGCAGTCAGCACAAGCACCGTGTAATTTAACATTTACAGTAGAATTTTTTATAGACTCAAGGGAAATATCACCACCATCTTTAACAAGAAACGGTCTAATCTCTTCAAGCGCATCTAATATTTTATTTTCTAACTTGCTCATTGCTTTTTAATTGCAGAACATCCCACTAAGTTAGTAATTTCAACAATCTTTGTGGGTGGTAATTCTTTATTTCTTATTAATAATTGTTCAACCATACTTTTTGAAATATCATCAAAAATATTTGAGACATCACTAGATTCCTGAAGTGAAGCAGGCCTTCCAAAGTCAGAGGCCTCTCTTAAACTCTTAAATATTGGTATTTCTCCTAAAAAATTAATGTTCAAATCTTTTGACAAATACTTTACTCCAGCTTCACCAAATATGTAGTGTTTTGTATCAGAATTGTCAGCTTTAAAATATGCCATGTTTTCAATTAAACCTAAGATTGGAACAGAAATGCTCTCTTGTTGAAACATTTTGATACCTCTTCTGGCATCAGCTAATGCTACATTTTGAGGTGTGCTTACAATAATTGATCCTGTAATTGGTAGAGATTGAACTAAACTTAGATGGATATCACCTGTACCAGGAGGTAAGTCTAAAAACAGAAAGTCTAATTCACCCCAATTAGTATCAAAAATCATTTGGTTAAGAGCTTTTGATGCCATTGGTCCTCTCCATACAACTGCTTGGTCAAGTTTTGTAAAGAAACCTATAGACATAATTTTAACATTGTAACTTTCAACAGGTTCTATCTTTGATTGATCATTTATTTTAATTGATTTTGGAATGTAGCCCTCAACATCCATCATTGTGGGAACAGATGGTCCATAAATATCTGCATCTAGGATTCCTACTTTACATCCTTTTTTAGCTAGTGCAGCAGCCAAATTAATTGTTACAGTCGATTTACCAACCCCTCCTTTAGCAGAAGATATGGCTATAATCGAATCAACTCCTTTTATTTTTTTTGCCTGCGAAGATATTTTTGGATGCTGTGGAGAATCAATCTCATTTCCTTCTTCTTTATCAACTTTTGGTGATTCAACTTTGGTGTTTACATTAATTTTTGCTTTTTCATAAATATCATCATGGATAATTTTCATAATATCTACTTCAAGCTTTTTCCTTGCCTGCAATGCAGGATTAGATACAACAATATCAATGTCTACTTGGTCTCCAAATACTTGAACATTTTTAAGAATTCCAGAAGAAACTATGTCATCCTTAGAACCAGACATATTAACTTTTTCAAGTGTTTTTGTTATATTTTGCTTTGTTAGATCCATAAGTAATTTACACTACAAATATACGTGTAAGTAATAAATTTAATTCTTAAAATTTATATAATTATTTTGGATTCCAAAGTTTAATATTAAAGTCAACAACTTTATCATCATTAACCTCAATTCCCTCATTCTCAAGTAACTGTTTCATTAAATCAAGACCTTTAAAATGATGTTTTCCTGATAATAACCCATTTCTATTTACAACTCTGTGTGCTGGAATTGATGAATCATTATGGCAAGCATTTAGAGCCCATCCTACAGTTCTTGCACTAGATGCAGTACCCAATTTTTTCGCAATTAATCCATATGTAGTTACTCTTCCAAAAGGAATGGTTCTAACTACATCATAAACTCTCTGAAAAAAATCATTTTTACTCATATAGAAAAATGCTAAAACATGATTTATGGCTTTAAAAGAGTAAAAGAGAATTCAGTTCCTACTCCAACTTTACTTTTGACAAAAATCTGTTCTTGATGAGCTTCAATTATATGCTTAACAATTGATAGTCCAAGTCCTGAGCCACCCTTTTTTCTTGATCTAGTTTTATCAATTCTATAAAACCTTTCAAATAGACGAGGCAAATGTTCTTCTTCTATTCCCTCTCCATCATCAATTACCTTGACTATTATTCTGTCTTTATCATGATGATCTACTTCTATTTCGGTATATCCATTTTCTTTTCCATATTTAATTGAATTCACAACTAGATTAGTTAAAACCTGAGTGATTCTCTCTTTATCAGCATAAACCATTACAGAGTTATTTTTTTCATTTCTAATCCTGAGCTTTGTATTATTTTTTTCTGATTCAAACTCCATTAAGTCAAAAATATTATCTATTATTTCGTAAATATTAAAATTTGATTTATCTACTGTTTTAATACCTGATTCAAATTGAGTTATTAAATCTAAATCCTTTACAATAGATATTATTCGATCAACACCCTTTGCTGTTCTATTTAAATATTTATTTCTTACTTTCTTATCTTTCATAGCTCCTTCGATTAGTGTCAGTATATAACCCTGAATTGTAAATAATGGTGTTTTTAACTCATGAGAAACATTTCCTAAAAACTCTCTTCGATAATTTTCTTGGTCCTTTAAAACATTAATTTCTGAGCTTCTCTGTTCTTCTTTTTTCTTGAAACTAATTAAAAAGTTTTCCAACACTACACTAACAATAAGAAAGCTTAAAGCAAAATATCCTGAATGACTTAAGGAGAAGTTTCCGAAAAATGAGATATACAGTATAATAGTTATTATATGTATTAAGAGTGATGCTTTGAAAGCTTGAGGACTAGGTTGAATTTTAAAAGGAAGATTCATTCTTCAACAATAAATTTATACCCAACCCCTTTAACAGTCTTAAAATATTTATCTCCTATTTTCTTTCTTAATTTTCTAATATGTACATCTATAGTTCTATCTCCAACAACTACCTGTTCTCCCCAAACTTTTTCCATGATTTTTTCTCTCTTAAATACCTTATCAGGTTTAGAGGCAAGTAAATCAAGAAGTTCAAACTCTTTTCTTGGTAAACTAATTGATACATCAGATTTATATACTTTATATTTTTCTCTATTAATTTTAAGATTACCAAATACAATTTCACCAACTTCTTTTTCAGAGTATTTTTTTGATCTTCTTAAAAGTCCTTTCACCTTAGATATTATTCTTTTTGGTTTAATTGGTTTTGTTACATAATCATCAGCTCCTGCCTCATAAGCTGCAACATATGAGTAATCTTCACCTCTAGCAGTCAGAAACATGATTAAAGTATTATTAAAACTTTCATCTGACCTCAGGATTTCACATGTCTCAATGCCATCCATATTTGGCATCATTATATCCATTATGATAAGATTTGGCTCAATTTCCCTTGCCTTTTTAATAGCAATTTTACCATCTTTAGCTGTAGATATCTGATACCCCTCATTAGATAAATTATATTTTAGAATTTCTAAAATATCTGGCTCATCATCAACACAAAGTATTTTAATATCAGAATTATTCATAGTTATGTTGTCAATTTAGTAAATAATGCCTAATTGATTGTAATCAAAATAAAATTTAATATTAAAGAAATAATTAATTAACAATTACTAAATAGTAATTCTTTTTACCTCTTTGTAGAAGTATATATTTACCATTTATCAAATCACCTTTAGTGATTTTGATATTTCCAGAGATTTTTTTCTTGTTAATTGAAATGGAATTTTCTTTTAGTGCCCTTCTTGCCTCACTAATTGACTTTAGAAAATTAGTTTCAGATGCAAGAAGATTTTCAATTTCTATTTCTTGTGATAATTTTTTCTTAGACAGAATATTACTTGGAACTCCATCAAAGATTTCATTAAAAGTATTTTCATCAAGAGACTCAAGATCTTGTTTACTAGATTTTCCAAAAAGAACTTTTGAAGCACTAATTGCATTATTTAAATCCTTTTGCCCATGAACCATAGCTGTAACTGTATCTGCAATTTTATTTTGAAGTAACCTTCTAGCTTTATCTTTATTATGTTCTAATATTAATTCCTCAACCTGACTTTTTGATAAGAATGTAAATACCTTAATGTAACTTAAAGCATCTTCATCTGATATATTTAACCAATATTGATAGAACTTATAAACTGAAGTTTTGTTTTTATCTAACCATATATTTCCACCTTCAGACTTTCCAAACTTAGATCCATCAGATTTTTTTATTAAAGGACAAGTCATTGCATATGCTTTTTTATTTTCCTTCCTTCTAATAAGTTCAGTTCCAGTAGTTATGTTTCCCCACTGATCACTTCCCCCCATTTGAAGCATACAATTCATATCCTTATAGAGATGGAGAAAATCATATCCTTGAATAAGTTGGTAAGTGAATTCAGTAAATGACATACCTTGTGACGTGTCTTTGGTGATTCGTTTTTTCACAGATTCTTTCGCCATCATATAGTTTACAGTTATGTGCTTTCCAATATCTCTGGAAAAGTCAATAATTGAGAATTTACTCATCCAATCATAATTATTTACTAGAATAGCTCTGTTATTTTTTTTTGATTTAAAATCAAGAAATTTTTCAAATTGAAGCTTTAATTTCTTTTCATTATGCTTTAAAATCTTTTTATCTAAAAGATTTCTCTCGTCGGACTTTCCAGATGGATCACCGATCATTCCAGTTGCTCCTCCGAGAAGAACTACTGGAGTATGACCTGCATTTTGAAAATGCCTTAAAATAAAAATGGGCACAAGGCTTCCAATGTGTAATGAATCAGATGTTGGGTCAAATCCTATATATCCAATAGTTTTATTTTTAGATAAATATTCTTCAGTTCCAGGGATTACATCATGTAACATACCCCTCCACTTAAGTTCATCTATAAATTCTTCCATTATTTAATGTTTTTTAGACTATCAATTGATTTTTGAATCTTTCTCTTAACATTTGAATAAATATTAAAATGAACTCTTGGATTTCGAGAATAATATAGTTCACTTTCATAAAATTGAACACTATCAATATCATGCTTTCTAAAAATTAATTCATCACTTATCATATTATTATCAATTTTTAGGTCATAACCACTTGATGCATTAAGAATCATAATATCAAAAATAATGCTTTCCATTTTTTCTTCACTAATTAAATTTTCAGGAGCATTGGATGAGCATGCAAATATGAAAATAAGTATTATTAAATATCTTTTCATCTGTTAAAGGTTATTTTTTTTCCTTGAGGTATAGAATTTACAACACCGTCTTCATAAACTACATTCCCATTTAATATTGTTTTATAAATAGAGTTATCAAACTTTTGGCCTTCAAAAGGTGACCAACCACACTTATAGAGTAAAGACTCTTTTGTAACAACAGTTGGAGTATTTGTATCAATCAAAACAATATCAGCATAATATCCTTCCCTTAAAAACCCTCTGTTGTTCACCTTAAATATAGTTGCTGGATTATGAGCTATTTTTTCTACGATTTTTTCAATTGAAACTCCATATTTTTCACAGTTTTGCAATAGAGATAGAATTGTATGTTGAACCATAGGTCCCCCTGATGGACAATTTAAATATTTATTATTTTTTTCCTCTATAGTGTGAGGAGCATGATCTGAAGCAATAATATCAATTTTATTATTCTTTATGCCTTTCCACAATGCATCTCTGTCATCCTTTGATTTTATTGCTGGATTCCATTTAATTTTTGAACCTAGTCTGTTATAATCCTCATCTGAAAACCATAGATGATGGGCACATACTTCTGAAGTTATTTTTTTATCGTTTAGGTCAAGATTACCATCAAATAAGTCAAGTTCAATAGCTGTTGAAATATGAAAAACATTTAATCTTGCACCAGTTTTTTTTGCTAGAGTAACAGCAAAATTTGAGCTTTTTATACATGCCTCATCATTTCTAATCTCTGGATGAGCAGATATGGGAATATCTTCACCATAAAGACTTTTATAATGTTCCGTATTATCCTTTATAGTCTGTTCATCTTCACAATGAGCAGATATTGGTAACGATGTGCTATTGAATATATTCTCAATAGAGCTTTTGTTGTCTATTAACATCTTTCCAGTAGAGGAACCCAAAAAAAGTTTAATTCCAGCAACTTGTCTTTCATCTATTCTTTCTATTTCATTCATATTATCATTTGTTCCACCTAGCATAAACGAATAATTTGCAAATGAATTATTTGATGCGATTTTAATTTTATTTTCAAACTCTTTAATAGAAGTAGTATTTGGAAAAGTATTTGGCATTTCAAAATATGATGTTACACCACCAGCAATTGCAGCTTTAGATTCAGATCTTATGTCTCCTTTGTGAGTTAACCCAGGTTCTCTAAAATGTACTTGATCATCAATCATTCCAGGAATAGCTAGATGACCTTTACCATCAATAATTTGAACATCATTATCTAATTTTATATTAATGCCAATTTTTTTGATAAAATCACCTTCAATGTATATATCACTAGCAGATCTTACACCTTCATTTATTATTATAATGTCCTTAATAATGAGTTTATTCATCCTTTTTAAATATTGAATCCACTTTTAATTTAATAACACCAATTATTGCTTCAAATATAATGTTCTTATTCATTTTAGACTTTCCATGTTCTCTATTAACAAATATTATTTGGTGTTCCTTTAACTTGAAATTTTTTTTCCAAAGCTTAAATTTCATTTCTATTTGAAAAGCATATCCATTAAACTCTATTTTATTAATGTTCAATGAAGATAATGCTTCATTTGAATAACCAATAAAGCCCGAGGTTGAGTCTTTAACTGGCATAGAAGTAATAATTCTGACATAAATATTTGCAAAATATGAAAGAAAAATTCTAGATAAAGGCCAGTTCACTACACTTACACCTTCTAGATATCTAGAACCAATCGCTACATCACATTCTTTATTTATTAAAAGTCTCTTTAAATTATTTATTTCAGTTGGATCATGAGAGAGATCAGCATCCATCTCAAAAATATAGGAGTATTTTTTTTCAAGTGCCCATTTAAATCCCTCTTTATATGCTGAACCTAAACCATCTTTCTTATCTCTCATAATCAAAAAGAGATTATTGGCGTTATCTTTTTTTAAATTATTTACAATATTTGATGTTCCATCTGGTGAATTATCATCAACTACCAGTACAGAATTATTGTCATCAAAAGAGAAGATTTTATTGATAACCGCTTCAATATTTTCAGCTTCATTATAAGTCGGTATGATGATTAAACTATTGTCTTTCATTTATTTAATAGTTATTCCATAATTTTGTTATTTATTTGAAAATCAATATGATTCAAAATCAAAATTTAACCACTTTATTTGTTCTAGTTGTATTATTAGTATTTTATTTTTTTCAAATATTCCAAAGAGTAAAATTAGTTTATTTATTTAGAAGTGTAAAGTATCATTTTCGTAATATTTTAACACCATATAGTTCAGATGATCTTGGCATCTCAGGAACAGGAACTTCAGTAATTAATTATTTCCATTATTTCTATATATTCTTCTTTTTGCTTATTAATGGAGTAATCATAACATATTTTGGGGCCTGGTATACGCAAGGAATTATTAAGTTTGATGGAATTAGTAATAACTTATTATTAAGATTATTAAATTTTAATATACTAATTCTAGGTACTCTATCAATAAGGTTTCTAATTATAAGATATATTTTAGGAATGTTTATAAGCTCTAAACTTAAGTTTATATTTTACAAAAACTATATTGTAAATATTTTAATTTCTGTATTGATGTTGTTTAACTTTATCATATATAATTTAAATTCTTTTTATGATTTTACTTATCTAAAAAATATTTCTTTTTTACTTATAGGATTGCATTTTTTTTTTCAGACTAAAAACTATTTGAGTTATTTTTTAAAGTTTGATCTTAAAGAGGTTATGTATTTTATTTTGTATCTTTGTGCGTTCAAACTAGCCCCATGGATATGGTTATATTCAAATCTTTAAACCTAAACATTTCTTTATGAGTATTAAAACAATTTTAATATCTCAGCCAAAGCCTACTAACGATAATTCACCTTATTCCTCGTTAATTAGAAAGCATAAATTAAAAATAGATTTCAGAAAATTTATTCATGTTGAAGGACTTACAGCTAAAGATGTAAGAGCTCAAAGAGTCGACTTCTCAAAATTTCATAATGTCATATTAACAAGTAGAAACTCTGTTGATCACTTCTTTAGAATTACTGAGGAAATGAGATTTAAAGTTCCTGATCAAACTAAGTATTTTTGTCAGTCTGAAGCTGTTGCATACTATCTGCAGAAATACGTAGTTTACCGAAAAAGAAAAATATATGTTGGTAATAATAACTTTAAAGATCTTGAGGCAACATTTACAAAATTTAATAAAGAGAGGTTTCTCGCGCCAACATCTGGTAGTTTAAATCCAGATATTATAAAGACATTAGATTCTTTTGATATCTCATGGGAGCGAGCTCAACTTTATAAGACAGTTGTTAGTGACTTGTCTGATCTAAGGGATGTGTATTATGATTTACTTGTCTTTTTTAGTCCATTAGGCATTGAATCTTTGTTTAAGAACTTTCCTGATTTTGTTCAGAATAAGACTCTTATTGCTGTCTATGGTAACACAACTGTAGAAGCAGCTAAGGCTAAAAATCTTAGAATAGACATTAAAGCACCAACAGAGGTTTCTCCCTCTATGGCAATGGCTATAGATAAATATATAAAAGGTTAGTTCCTTCTGCCAAATCTCATCCAAAGGTATACAAGGTTAGCAATCGAGGCTAAAGCTGCAACTACATATGTAGCAGCTGCCCAATTTAGTGCTTCTTTAGACTGACTTAATTCTCTTTGGTTAACAATTCTTTTTCTTTCTAACCAATAAATTGCTCTTTTACTAGCATCAAATTCAACAGGAAGAGTAACTAAACTAAATAAAGTACCGGATGCAAAACCTAAAATACCCAACATGGTTAAGTTTTGTCCTAGTACAGGTGAAGATTGCATTAAAAAAAATCCAGCCAACAAAATCCAAATACCGATATTAGAAGTAAAACCTACAACTGGTACCAGAATAGACCTCATTTTTAACCATTCGTATCCTTTAGCATGCTGAACTGCGTGACCACACTCATGAGCAGCAACAGCAGCAGAGGCAGCATTTTTTTTAAAATATACGCTTTCACTAAGATTAACGGTTTTCTTTTGAGGGTTGTAATGGTCTGATAATTGACCTTTAACACTTATAACTTTAACATCATAAATTCCATGATCAGACAACATTCTTTCGGCAATTTCTTTACCGGAAAGGTTAGCAGATAAGTTGATTTTTGAAAACTTTTTAAATTTTGATTTAAGTTGATTTTGAATAAAAAAGCTTAAAGCAAATATTGGACCAAAAATAAATATGTAAATGGGGTCGAAATAAAACATCTTTTTTTTGTAAAGTTAAATAAACTAGTAAAAAAGTGAATGATATTATGAATTTTTTAACTTAAATATAATTATACTTAATTGTAGTAATGAAGTTATTCCATTTGCAATAATTATTGATAAGCTCCCTATCAGGATTCCATATATAAGCCACAGCAAAACGCCAATAAATAATATTACATACATTGTTAGTGAAATACCATCTGCTTTTTTTTCTTTATAGATTTTATAAACTTGTGGTATAAATGCTGAAGTGGTAAGAAAAGCTGCTAATAAACCGATGATTTCAAACATTGGATCAATCATAAAACAATATTTATAATTTTACCTGGAACAACTATAACTTTTTTTGGTTCTGAGTTATTTAAAATAGATTTTGTTTTTTCAAATGATAATACAGCATCTTCAATCTGTTTTTTATTAAGATCTAGTGAAAGATTAATAGTAAACCTCGTTTTACCATTAAATGAAACTGGGTATAATTTCTCAGTTTCGACCAAATACTTTTCATTATATTCTGGATATATCTGATTAACTATAGACTCTTTGTGACCCAATTGACTCCATAACTCTTCAGCGAAATGGGGTGCAAAAGGAGAAATAAGAATTAATAAGTTTTGTAGAATCTCTCGATTGTTACAACCAATTGAACTAAGTTCATTTACACAAATCATAAATGAGCTTATACATGTATTAAGACTTAATTTTTCTATATCCTGAGTAATTTTTTTTATAGTTTTGTGAAGTGACTTTAAAGATTCTTTTGAAGGCTCTTCTTCTGAAACATTAATTATTCCATCTTTAAAAAATAAACTCCAAAACTTTTTCAAAAATGAATAAACTCCAGAAATCCCTCTAGTATCCCAAGGTTTTGATTGCTCAATTGGACCTAGGAACATTTCATACATCCTTAAAGTGTCAGCTCCATATTGATCACAAATTTCATCTGGATTAACAACATTAAACTTAGATTTTGACATTTTTTCTTGTTCCCTTACACAAAAGAAAACATCGTTTTCTAATTTAAAAGTGGAATTTTTAAAGTCAGAATCTTCAGATTTTAAAAGACTATAATTTACTTGATTATCACCTTTAATATACTTTATATCAATTCTAACTTTATCAACTTTATAATTTGAGATAAGATTACTTGAAATGTATTGATTTGATCCTGATTTTCTATATATAAATGCAGAGTTCCCAAGAATCATACCTTGATTAATTAATTTTTTAGAATATTCATCTTTGTTTAAATATTCTAAGTCATAAAGAAATTTTTGATAAAATCTTGAATATAGCAAATGTCCAGTAGCATGTTCACTTCCCCCAAAATAAATATCTATATCTGACCAATATTTTTGAGATTCTTTAGAAATAAATTCTTTTTCATTTGTTGGATCCATATATCTATAGAAGTACCAAGAACTTCCTGCCCAACCTGGCATAGTATTTAATTCTAAAGGAAAAGTATCAGTATCATTAATTTCAGAATTTGATGTAACTTTTTTTGTCTTATTATTCCACGCCCATGAAGATGAATTTCCTAATGGGGAGTCTCCATTTTTAGTTGGAAGAAAATTGTCTACATCTGGTAACTTTAATGGCAAATATTCTGTCTCAATATTATATGGAATGCCATTCTTATAATATATAGGTATTGGCTCACCCCAATATCTTTGCCGACTAAATGTAGCATCTCTTAACTTAAATTGAATTTTAGATTTACCAATTTCTTTGTTTTCAATTTCTTTGATTATTAATTCCAAAGATTTTTCATAGTCTAATCCATTTAGGAACTCTGAATTAATAAGTTTAAAACCTGATTTATCGGAAAAAGCAGTTTCTGAGATGTCTATATTTTCAAAAATATTTGGAATATCAATTTTAAATTTTTTTGCAAAGTCAAAATCCCTTTGATCTCCAGCAGGCACTCCCATTACTGCTCCAGTTCCATAACCGGCAAGAACATAATCTGAAATCCATATAGGTATTTTTTTTCTTGTAAAAGGATGAATTGCATAAGAACCGGAAAATACTCCAGAAACAGTTTTTACATCAGACAATCTTTCTCTCTCCGATTTTTTTGAAACTTCATCAATATAGTTCTCAATTTCTGATTTATGATTTAACAACGATAAATCTGATATTTCTTTATATTCCGGTGCAATAGTAAGGAAAGAAACTCCAAAAATTGTATCTGGTCTAGTAGTAAAAACCTCAATTTTTTTATTTGAATTTTCAACATCAAAAGTTACAGAAACACCTTTAGATTTTCCAATCCAATTTCTTTGCATTTCTTTTAGTGGCTCTGGCCAATCAATTTTATCTAAATCATTTAAAAGTCTATCCGAGTATTTACTAATTCTTAAACACCAATGTTTAACCTTTCTTTTAGTTACTGGATACCCTCCCCTTTCACTTACTCCATTTATAATTTCATCATTTGCTAAAACGGTTCCTAGCTCCTCACACCAATTTACATCTCCATCAGTCAAGTATGCCAGCCTAAAGTTCATGAGTATGTCTGATTTTATTTTTTCATCAAAGTTTTTCCACTCTGAACCAGTAAATGAGTATCCATGCTCAAAAAGATCTTCTTTAAAGTTTTTATCACCATCCTTCTCAAAAATACTTATGAGACTATCTATACTTTTTGCTTTTTTATCCTTTGAACAATAAAATGAGTTAAACATTAAAATAAATATCCATTGAGTCCACTTATAATATTTTGGATCAGAGGTTCTTATTTCTCTGGACCAATCAAAAGAGAAACCAATTCTATCTAGTTGGTTTCTATACATATTTATGTTATCAGAAGTGGTCTTTTTTGGATGTTGGCCAGTTCTTATTGCATATTGTTCAGCAGGGAGTCCAAATGAATCATATCCTTGAGGATGAAGGACATTATATCCTTTATGTCTTTTAAATCTTGAATATATATCACTCGCAATATAACCAAGGGGGTGACCAACATGAAGACCAGCACCTGATGGATATGGAAACATATCTAATACATAGAATTTAGGCTTTGAAGAAAAACTAACTTTATAAGTCTCATTAGTCTTCCAAAATTCTTGCCATTTCTTTTCTATTTCTAGAAAATTATATCTCACCTTAAGCAAATTTATACAAAGGAAGAACTAATTTAATTAACATAAAAATTAATTTATTATTTGTTTATTACTTTTATAAAAGTTTGGAAACTAAAAAAAGAATCAATTCAGAAGTTAGTAAGGTAAGGAGTAATTTAATTTCGATTTTCCTGATAAATACCGTTGTATTATTTACTTTATCGTTAATAGGTTTTATTTACCTTAACTCTTCTTCAATTGAAAATTATTTTAAAGAAAATGTTACAATCAATATTTATCTAAAAAATGACACTAAAGAGTCTGAAAATAAGCAACTAATAAAGTTGCTAAGATTAAATGAAGACGTAAAGGATGTAAACTATTTATCTAAAGAAGACGCAGCGAAGATTTTTTCATCAGAGATTGGAGAAGAGTTTGTTGGTTTCCTTGGATATAATCCACTTTTAGATGCAGTGTCAGTTCAACTTAAAGGTGATAAAATTGATATATATTTTATTGAAATTTTTATTGAAAATCTCAATAATTTTGAATTTATTGAGGAAATTGAATATGATAAACCACTTGTTGATGCGCTTACCAAAAATTTTGAAAAAATTGGATTATGGATTTTGATAATTAGCATTGTATTTTTTGTAACTAGCTTTATTTTAATAAATAATTCAATCAAAATTTCTATTTATTCAAAAAGAGATATTATAAAGACAATGCAACTTGTAGGAGCTACAAGCAAATTCATAAGAAGGCCTTTTATATTCCAGTATCTTAAAATAAGCTTTTTCTCTTCAATTACCTCTATTCTAATTTTGTATATGTTAGTATATCAGCTTAATCTCCAAATAGAGGAAATAAACTTTTTCACAAAAATAAGCGACACACTCTTGCTAATTAGTTTTATTATAACTTTCGGATTATTCACTTCATTAATTAGTTCATTTTTAGTTACTCAGAGATATTTAAAATTAAAATTTGTAAGATAAAAGTTATGGCTGAAAAGGAGTATTTATTTAATAAAAGGAGATACAGATTTCTAATTATATCAATTTTCATAATAGGTATTGGCTTTGTATTAATGTCTGGAGGAGAATCTACTAATCCTGATATTTTTAATAATGAAATATATAATTTTAGACGTATAAGACTTGCCCCCTTGATGGTAGTATCAGGTTTTATATTGTGTATATTTTCAATCCTTTACAAGGATAAGAAGTAATGGAGAAGTTCAGTATAAGCAGTTTTTCTGTTGATGATATAAAGGAGGGCAAAATAATGCTCGTAGATAAACCTCATAAATGGACCTCATTTGATGTTGTAAAATATATACGTAAATCACTTCAACTTAAATTTAAAATGAAAAAAATCAAAGTAGGACATGCAGGGACTCTTGATCCTTTGGCTACAGGGCTATTAATTATATGCATAGGTAAGCAGACAAAAAGTATTTCTGAATATCAAAACTTATCAAAAACATACACTGGCAAATTTAAGCTTGGTGAATCTACCTTATCTTATGATGCAGAAACAGATGTTAATGAAAAATTCGAGTTTGAGCATATTACTTTTAATGATTTAAAAAATTTAGCAAAGGAGTTTATTGGACGGAAAATGCAAAAACCCCCTATATTCTCAGCAATTAAAAAAGATGGAAAGAGATTATATGAATATGCAAGAGAGAGTAAGAAAATTGAAATAGATGAAAGAGAAATTAATATTTATAATTTTGAAGTAATAGACTTCGCTACTCCATATGTTGACTTTAAAATTGAATGCTCAAAAGGAACTTATATTAGGTCTATTGCAAATGACTTTGGTAAAAGATTAAATTCGGGTTCTTATTTATATGAGTTGAGACGAACTAAAATAGGTGATTTTTGTGTTCTTAATGCAATGGATATTAAATAGATGTTAAAACTTAATATTATATTTGTATTATCCCCTGTGAAATGAAATATAATCGCATACTTTTAAAACTTAGTGGAGAGGCTC
Organism: uncultured Bacteroidota bacterium; assembly: GCA_902516925.1. GTDB lineage: Bacteria > Bacteroidota > Bacteroidia > Flavobacteriales > Flavobacteriaceae > Marisimplicoccus. The sequence continues at coordinate 45,163 of CABYAF010000002.1, read as the reverse complement.
TTCTTGGAAAAAATTCATATGGTATTGATAATGATAGACTTGTGGTTTATGCAAAAGAGATTAAGCAAATTCATGAGCAAGGTGTAGAAATTGCAATTGTAATTGGTGGTGGTAATATCTTTAGGGGGTTAACAGGATCAGAAGATGGTATAGATAGAGTTCAAGCTGATTATATGGGAATGTTGGCAACTGTTATTAATGGTCTTGCACTTCAAAATGCACTTGAAAATATGGATATTCCTACAAGACTCCAGTCAGCTATAAAAATGGAATCAATAGCTGAGCCATTTATCAAAAGAAAGGCAACAAGACATCTAGAAAAGGGCCGTGTTGTAATTTTTGCATCAGGAACTGGTAATCCTTATTTCACAACAGATTCTGCTGCAGTTTTAAGAGCAATTGAGATTAATGCAGAAGTTATTTTAAAGGGGACTAGAGTTGATGGAATATATAATGAAGATCCAGAAAAAAATAAAGAAGCTATTAAATTTGATAATATTTCGTTCGAAGAAACTATAAAAAAGGGGTTAAAAATAATGGATACTACTGCATTTACTTTAAGCAAAGAAAATGAACTACCAATTATTGTTTTTGATATGAATATTAAAGGTAATTTAACTAAAGTTGTGATGGGTGAAAAAATTGGAACTAAAGTGTCTAAATAACTTTAACTATGGAGAATAATCAAGAGATAATCGAAAATGCAGAGCTAAATATGATGTCTGCCATAAGTCACTTAGAAACAGAACTAGCTAAAATCAGAGCAGGAAAAGCTAATCCAATAATGTTAAAAGGTGTTTCGGTTGAATATTATGGAAATATGACACCATTAAATCAGGTTTCTTCAGTGAGTACTCCAAATGCCCAAACAATATCTATTCAACCATGGGAAAAAGACATGCTTGAAGAAATAGAAAAGAGTATCCTTAATTCTAATTTAGGTTTTAATCCTGTTAATAATGGTGAATCATTATTGATCAATATTCCTCCATTAACAGAAGAGAGAAGAGTAGAACTTACAAAAATAGCAAAATCAGAGTCTGAATCAGCTAAGGTTAGTATTCGTAACACAAGAAAAGATGCTAATAACAAAATTAAAGCACTTGATATATCAGAAGATTTAAAGTCTAATCTTGAAATAGACTCACAAGAGTTAACTGATAAGTACATTAAAAAAGTTGATGATATGTTTACTCTAAAAGAGAAAGATATTCTGACTCTATAGCATATGGACTTAACAAAAATAAAAGATATATATGCATCCCCTAATTACAATAGTAAAATTGTAGTAGCAGGCTGGGTAAGAGCATTTAGGGGAAATCGTTTCATTGAATTAAATGATGGTTCAACAATTCAGAATATTCAATGTGTAATTACTGACTCTAATTTAGATACTAAAAAAATCAATGTTGGTTCCTCACTGAAAATTCAAGGAAGTTTAATTCAAAGCATTGGGAAAGGCCAAACTTTTGAAATTGAAGTTATGGATATTGAAATTCTTGGAGAATCTGACCCAGACAAATATCCTATTCAACCAAAGAAGCATAGTTTTGAATTTTTAAGGGAACAAGCCCATTTAAGGATAAGGACCTCAACATTTAGTGCTGTGATGAGGATTAGATCAAAACTTGCCTTCGGAGTCCATCAATTTTTTAATGAAAAAGGGTTTAACTATGTTCACACCCCAATTATTACATCTAGTGATGCTGAAGGAGCTGGGGAAATGTTTCAAGTAACAACTTTAAATAATAATCAAAATGAAAAAAAAGGGATTGACTATTCTGAAGATTTTTTTGGTAAGAAAACTAGCCTAACAGTATCAGGTCAATTAGAAGCTGAGACATATGCATTAGGTCTTGGTGATGTTTATACTTTTGGACCAACATTTAGAGCAGAAAATTCAAATACTTCAAGACACGCATCAGAATTTTGGATGATTGAACCTGAAATGGCATTTTATGATCTAAATGATAATATGGACTTAGCCGAATCTTTCTTAAAATATGTTCTTAAATATATAATTGATTCATGTAAAGAAGATTTAAAATTTCTTGATGAAAGACTTTTAAAGGATCAAAGTCAAAAACCAAAAAATGAAAGAGATGAACTAAGTCTTATAGAGAAAATCAACTTTACTATAGATAATAAATTTACAAGAATCTCATATTCTGATGCTTTTGAAATTCTTAAAAATTCGAACTATAATAAGAAGAAAAAATTCAATTATTTAATTAATGAATGGGGTTGTGATTTTCAAAGTGAACATGAAAGATTTCTTGTAGAGAAGCACTTTAAATCACCTGTAATTATATACGATTATCCATCAAAAATAAAGTCATTTTACATGAGGCTTAATGATGATGACAAAACAGTTAGGGCTATGGATGTGTTATTTCCAGGAATTGGAGAAATAATTGGTGGTTCTCAAAGAGAGGAAAGATTAGATATACTTAAGAAAAGAATTAATGAAATGGGAATTGATGAAAAAGAGTTATGGTGGTATTTAGACCTCAGAAAATATGGAACAGTTCCACATAGTGGTTTTGGTCTTGGATTTGAGAGACTAATAATGTTTTGCACTGGAATGCAAAATATTAGGGATGTAATACCCTATCCTCGAACACCAAAAAATGCGTCATTTTAATAAGAATTAATTCTTTTCTTACTTTTGTTTAAGTATTCATCCATAATATGCTTAATCAAAAACTACAATTAAAGTTATCTCAGAAGCTTTCGCCACAGCAAATTCAGCTAATGAAGCTGATACAACTGACCACTGCTGAATTAGAACAAAAAGTTAAGAATGAAATTGAAGAGAATCCAGCACTTGAGTATGGTAGTGAATCATTAGATAGTGATTCTAACGATTCTGATTCAGATACTCAAAATGAAGATATTAATGTTGATGACTACCTATCTGACGAAAATGATGACTTTAGTCAAAATTTTTACTCTACAAATGAAGAAAATAATTTTCAAACAAAATCATCGCCAAGTTTTCATCAATATTTAGATAATCAATCTCGAAATTTAATTTTAAATGATATAGAAAAACCATTATGCGAATTCTTGATTGGTAGTATTGATGAGAGTGGTTATCTAAGAAGAGAAGTTGATGATATAATTGATGATTTAGCCTTTACCCAAAATATAGTTACAGCTAAAGATGATATTATATCTGTCTTGAAAAAAATTCAAGATTTAGATCCCCCTGGAGTTGGTGCAAGATCATTACAGGAGTGTCTTTTAATTCAACTTAATAAGAAAACTGATCAGAAAGAATCAATATTAAATTCTATTAGAATAATTGAGTCTGAGTTTGAATTGTTTTCAAAAAAGAAATTCTCCAAACTCTCAGAAAAGTTAAATTTATCTGATAATGAATTAAAAGCATCAATTGATGAAATTTCAAAGTTGAATCCTAAGCCTGGAGGGTCGATAAGTAGTGAATTCTTTAACAATACAATAATTCCTGATTTCATTTTAAAAGTTGAAAATGGAAAACTTATTGTGGAATTAAATAATAGAAATTCACCTGAGTTAAGGCTTTCAAATTCATATAAAAATATATTAGAGGGGTATAAAAATGATCCTAATAAATCTAAGTCACAGAATCAAGCCATGCAATTTTTAAAACAAAAGCTTGACTCAGCCAAATGGTTTATTGAAGCTGTTGAACAAAGGTATCAAACATTATTTCAAACAGTAGACGCAATTGTAACTTTTCAAAATGATTATTTTTTATCAGGTGAAGAATCTGATTTAAAACCTATGATTCTAAAAGATATAGCTGAAAAAATTAATATGGATATATCTACAATTTCAAGAGTTGCTAATAGTAAGTATATTGATACACCCTATGGAATTAAATTATTGAAGAGTTATTTTTCTGAAGGAATGAAGAATAAAGATGGAAATGAAATTTCAACTATAGAGATTAAGAAGACATTGAAACTGATTATAGATGATGAGGATAAAGCTAAGCCTCTATCTGATATTGAATTATCAAAGGGACTATCTGATAAGGGGTATAAAGTTGCAAGAAGAACCGTAGCTAAATATAGAGAACAACTTGATTTACCGGTTGCAAGACTAAGAAAAGAGCTATAATAAGTAGAAAACAAGACCAAGTCTAAAAAAACTAATATTTAAATTATTATTATCTGTAGTCTTTTTGTTTTTAATTATTGGGTTTAGGTCATATTCCAAAGAAATATTCCAAGTATTATAACCAGCATTAATATAAATAGAAGTTGTCCAATCTTCTATTTCATCAATTTTAATTTCAGATCCATATGAAGGATTCGAATATAATGGAAAATTTTTCTTTAATTTTAATCCTGAATAAATTCTCCAAAATTTATATTCATTAATTGAAGATTTTCTCCATCTATATTCTATTGGAAGAACAATTGAAGAAAAAGAAATTTTATTTTTAGATTCAAGGAATCTACTAACAACTACTCTATAATCAATTTTATCTTCAATTTCAGAGGGCTGAATATTAGAAGTAAAAAAATTTCTTTCGAATCCTAGGCCTATACCAACTGCTTTTGTAGAACTATTATTAACAGGGAAGTCTCTAATAAATCCAAATTGTAAATTACCAGAGAACCCATTCTGTTTAAAGTCCTCAAGAGGTTCTATTTGTATAAAATAACTTGAGCCAAAATAGAACTGATCTTCTCTGTAGGAATCTTCTAATTTATCAGATTGTGAAAAGCTAGATTGAACAAAAAGTAATAATGAAAAAAGTAAGAAAAACTTTATTCTAATTAAAATTTTGGGTGTAGTCTCCAACTCTAGTTGTATAGTTTAGCTTAAGAGCATTAACTTTACGAAGTTCTTGCTTGATATCACTGATAATACCCATCTTTGTATCACTATCAACTTTTAATGCAGTTGTTAGAACATTTTGAAGTTCTTCTCGCTTAGCGGCTCTCTCAGCAAGCACAAATGCACCAACCTCTTCAACAGATCCAAATTTATCATTCAATTGGATTCTTGCCTGTGTACCATAAGTATCAACATATCTACTAGATGGCTTTCCAGCATATATATATATTACTCTATCCTTTTTATCTAACTTTTGAATCTGGTCAGCAGCAGGAAGAGTGTTTTGTACCATCAGTGTACTATCACGCATTACAGTCGCTACCATGAAGAAAAATAACAGCATGAATACAATATCAGGTAATGATGCTGTAGATATAGCAGGAAGATCTCCGCTTTTCTTTTTATTAAATTTTGCCATTTTAATTTACTTTACTTGGTTCGGCCTCAGATAATTTTTGAGGATATAACAGTTTAATCACATCTAATTTTTCTTTTAAACTAGCCTTATCATCAGATGATGTTCTAGGATCACTATAGATTAAGTCAGCCTCAACATATGAAATTCCAAGGTTAGGATTTAATCTAGCAAACTCTCTATTTCTTAATTCATTGTAAGCTGCTACAAGCTCATTTTGAACAGCTATATATACTTTATATTCAGTTTCCCTATCATTCTTTAATGAAATAATAGCTTTGTCTGGATTATCTGATGACCTAGGATTTCTCTCTCCTTGACAATAATCACATGCCTCTTCTCCTGAACCTCCACCATTATCAAGAAAATCCATAGCCAGGCCTCTAAGGTCTTTAATATCAGTTAATGATTCTTCAACTAGTAATTGATTATTTTTATTTACAACTACTGTAAAAATATTTTTTTCTCTAATTATAGGTGGATCAATTTGATCTTCCATAGGAGGAAGCTTTCTATTAATACCACTGTCAGTCTCAATAGTTGTAGTTACCAAAAAGAAAATTAAAAGTAAGAAGGCAATATCTGCCATTGATCCCGCATTAACTTCTGGAGCTTTTCTCTTAGCCATAATTTACTTTTTAAATATTTTTTTTGTTCCTGGAAAAACCATTAAACCTACAGCAATTATAGATAAGATAAAGAATACCCTGATTCCAGTTCCAACTAATTTTGAACCCATTGCAGAAAGAACCTCCCCATCTCTCATTGGTGTTTCTACTCCACTTGAAAGAAAAAATGCAATAACAACGACGATAAGAAATAAACCTGCAGACTTAAGTGCATTTTTCATCTTTGATTTATCTTTAGCAATTCCTCTAAGTGAAAAGATTAGAGTAACTGTAACCGCAATTAAAAGAGTTATTTGACTGAGTATAATTATTGGAGATATTACACCATAATTACCTGATGCTGCAGCCATTTTGATAGAGTCATCTCCACTAGCAAACACAATTGCTAAGAAAATTATACCAAGGACACCAAGGGCAATACACCCAATTCTAGTTAATTTTTCTAGATTCATAATAAATTATTTTTTTTGGGCAGAAAGAATATCAATCAAAGTAATTGAGGCATCTTCCATATCATTAACTATTGAATCAATTTTTGCAACTATATAATTGTAAAAGACTTGTAATATAATTGCAACTATAAGTCCAAAAACTGTTGTTAAAAGTGCTATTTTAATACCACCTGCTACTAAAGAAGGTTGCATATCGCCAGCAGCTTCAATTCTATCAAATGCATTAATCATACCAATAACTGTTCCCATGAAACCAAGCATTGGTGCTAATGCAATAAACAGTGAGATCCATGAAACATTTTTTTCAAGTTGTCCCATCTGAACACCACCATATGATATAACAGCTTTTTCAGCGCTTTCAACTCCATCTTTTGCTCTATCAAGGCCTTGATAGAAGATTGATGCAACAGGACCTTTTGTATTTCTACAAACTTCTTTTGCAGCTTCAACACCTCCTGATTTTAGTGCTTCTTCAACATCATCCGTAAGCTTATTTGAATTTGTTGTAGATAGGTTAAGATAGATAATTCTTTCTATTGAGATTGCCAATCCTAAAATTAAACAGATGAGAACAATTCCCATGAAACCTGGGCCACCTTCAATAAAACGCTTCTTTAATTCTTGTGTGAAACCAGCAGATGCCTCAGAACTTTCCATCATTGGTTCATCCTGTGAATCCTGAATAATAACTGTACTATTGATAGTAGTCGCAGCATAAGTATAATTTGTAGTAACTGAACCTAAGATTACGGAGAGGGTCAATGCAAATAATATTTTTTTCATTTTTGTAGTATTTTCAATAATTGAGAATCGAAAGATATAAAAATTATTATATGATTCAAATTTTTTTTTTCGTGATAATCTTGTTTTAATTATAACCTATAATTCTATTTCAATGATTCATATTTTTTATACGGATATGAATCAGGTATAACATATGGACCCGTAGAAATTTTAAGTGGAAATTTTGAATCATTATCAAGATTAAATTCAACCATAATTGCCTGATATCCATCAACTTGATTATCTAATTTTATATTGTAAATATTATCTTCATTTAACTTAATTTTGGATTCCTTCCAAAGCTCTCCTTCTTGCCAAAGTCTAAAGTCTCTTCCATCTTTGTTAAATGCTCTCCAAATTGAAACTGAATATTCACCATCATAATCTAGATAAACTGCCAAATTATCATCTATTAACTCCCAGTTAAGAGTTGGTAGATCTATATCATTAACTATTCTATAGAAGAAACTAATTAAATCTTCATCTAAATATCTTCCATTTAGAGAGTGATTTTTATTAGGGACATATCTTATTAATTTATTCTCAGGAAGTTCATCGTAATAAAACCTCCAAGAATCAGTAGAAAAAAACTCATCAGAGCCTGCATTAATTATATATTTTGGCATAGTAAATTTTTCCTTAAATGCATATGGTTCAATGTAGCTCATGAGCACCTCAAATTCATCTGTTCCCATCCAGTCCTGTATGTTGTAGTTTACATATTCCTGAACAGCAGGAGAGAATTCGCCATAACTTCTATAGTGATTTTCAAATGAGGGAACTAAATTAAGCATATCAATTACCATTGGTGCAACCCCAACAACCCTATCATCAACTGCAGCAGTGGTCCATGCAGTCCATCCTCTTTTAGATGCACCAGAGACTACAAAGTCATTTAGTTTTTTATTATTCTGAGCAACTATTTCTTGAGCTAAATCCATCGATCTAACTACAGCTCTTGTCATTGGCAATCTTGGCAACCATTCAATGTCTTCTTTCTTAGCACCTCTTTCTAAAAATTGACTCCAGGCATAAGCTATTAGATCATCTTCAACAAAATTTTCTTGATCTGAAGCAAGGAAATTTATTGGTTGAACAGGAATATTGTGAAGGTTTACAATTATAGATTTTGTTTTCAAAGCATAACCTACAGATATAGAATCGAGTCTAAAATAATTTTCATCTGTGACTCCACCATCAATAAACATTATTCCAGTTTCAGTTATAGTTTCGTTTGGTATCACTATGTCAACATAATGAGACCATTCAACATCATCTACCTTTTTTTTATCTAACCATTCACCTGAGATCATCTTAATGTGAAACCCTGTCCATTCTTCTTCATAGATAATATCTTCAATCTCATAACCAAACTCATTCTTTGTAGATTCAATATAATCTTTCATAGAATCATAATTGATATCATATAAAAAAGCATAATTAAGTCCAAAGTATGATACGACCAATACTAAGACTAAAAGAATTTTTTTCAAAGACATAATATTATATTTTAAACAAGTTTTAATTAAAAATTACCACCTAATTATAATACTTCCCCAGGTAAAGCCTGAACCAAATGCAGCTAAAACTACAATATTACCATCATTTATCTTTGAGTCTTCCCAGGCTTCAGTAAGAGCAATCGGAATTGAACCTGCAGTAGTATTACCATATTTTTGGATATTGTTATAAACCTGATCCTCAGAAAGATTAAATTTCTTTTGAACAAACTGGGATATTCTCAGATTAGCTTGGTGAGGTATCAACATATCAATTTTGTCTGGAGTTAAATTATTATGACTTAAACCTTCCATTATTACTTCTGAAAATCTAACAACTGCATTTTTAAAAACTAATTGACCATTCATATATGGATAATAGGAAATATCATCAGGGTCATTATCCTTAATAATTTTATTTACCCACCTATTTGTGTTTGGTCCAATTAGTGCTAAATCTTTTGCAAATTTTCCTTCAGAATGAAGATGAGAAGATAGTATCCCTTTTGTAAGATCATCCTCTCGAGAAATAACTGCAGCACCTGCACCATCTCCAAAAATCACAGAGACTCCTCTACCTCTTGTTGTCATATCAAGTCCACCAGAATGATTTTCTGAACCAATAACTAGTATGTTTTTGTACATACCTGATTTTATAAACTGATCAGCCGTGGCAATAGAATATATAAAACCAGAACATTGATTTCTAATATCAATCGCTGGACAAGTTTTAATTTTTAGTTCTTCTTGAACAAGTACACCCCCTCCAGGGAAATAATAGTCTGGGCTCAATGTTGCAAAAATAATTAGGTCAATTTCATCTTTATCAATTCCAGCTCTTTCAATTGCTATTTTTGCTGCTTTAACCCCCATAATAGCAGTTGTATTACCATCACCTTTTTTAATATGTCTTCTTTCTTTAATTCCTGTTCTTTCTGTGATCCAATCATCAGTTGTATCCATAATTTTTGAAAGATCATCATTGGTTACAACGTTATCAGGGAGATATTTACCTAATCCAGTTATTTTTGAATTATACATTTTTTTTGGTTTTATTCAAGTTAAGAAAATTAATTAGTGATTTGAATCTTATTCTATACGAATGTTACAAAAGACACCATTAATATTTCCTTTTATATACCAAAAACTCACTTAGCAGAGAGGAAGGGATTCGAACCCTCGATTCCATTTCTAGAATACACGCTTTCCAAGCGTGCGCCTTAAACCACTCGGCCACCTCTCTAATTTAAATATTTAATTGTCAAAAATTTCATTAGAATTTTGTTTAGTAATTCTTGAAATTTCAGAAACATCTAAATTGTATATTTCTGATAGTTTACTAGCAATTATAGACAAATAAGAGCTTTCATTCCTTTTTCCCCTGTAAGGTGCAGGGGCTAAATATGGAGAATCAGTTTCTAAGACAATTCTATCTAGTGGAATTGAACTTAAAAACTCTGAAATTTTTCCATTTTTAAATGTTACTACTCCACCAATACCAAGGAAGAAATTTAAATCAATTATTTTTTTAGCCTGATCTTCATTTCCAGTAAAACAATGGAAAATCCCCCTTAGTTTATCTGATTTATATTTTTTTAGGACTTCCAATATCTCGTCAAAAGACTCTCTAGAATGAATTATTATTGGCAGGTCATATTCAATAGCCAATTTGATTTGCTCTTCAAATGCAATTATTTGTTGTTTAAAATACTTCTTTTCATGGAACAGGTCTATTCCAATTTCACCAATTGCTTTATAAGTATTTGATTTAATTTGATCTTTTACAAATTTAATTTCTAGTTCAAAGTTTTTATCTACATAGCATGGATGAAGACCAATCATACAAAAAACTCTATTTGGAAACTTGCTCTCCAAATCATGCATACTCTTATTGTATTTAGAGCTTATTGATGGTAAATAAAATTTTTCCACTCCAACTGATATTGCTCTTTGGATTACATCATCAATGTCTTCTTTAAAATGATCTAAGTATAAATGGGTATGAGTATCTATCAAATCAATTAAGGCCTAAAGATTTTTCAATTTTTCCTTCCATTAAAATATTTTCTGGATCTTCTACTCCCTCTTTAACAGCTATTAAAAAACCAACTGATTGATTACCATCAATAATTCTGTGATCATAAGACAGAGCTAGATACATCATTGGCCTTATTTCAACTTTTCCTTCAACAGCAATTGGTCTTTGAATAATGTTATGCATTCCTAAAATACCAGATTGAGGAGGGTTAATAATTGGAGTAGAAAGCATTGAACCAAAAACACCCCCATTTGAAATTGTAAAAGTACCACCAGTTAAATCATCAACTGTTATTGACTTCTCTCTAACATTATCTGCAAGTCTTTTTATTTCTTGTTCAACAGCAGCAAAAGATAGATCTTGAGCATTTCTCAAGACTGGAGTCATTAGCCCTTTAGGACCTGAGACCGCAATACTTATATCAGAGTAATTATAAGAAATCTTTTCATTACCATCAATCATAGAATTTACATCTGGATAAAGATCAAGAGCTCTTGTAACAGCTTTAGTAAAGAAACTCATGAAACCTAGACTTACTCCATGTTTTTGAGAGAAGGCTTCTTTATACTTTTTTCTAAGATCAAAAATATTAGATAAATCTGCTTCATTAAAAGTAGTCAGCATGGCTGTTTCATTTTTTACAGAGACTAGTCTCTCTGCAACTTTTCTTCTTAACATTGAAAGTTTTTCTCTGTTCTCATTTCTACCCTCATGATTTGAAGAACCCATTGCTGGAACAACTTTTAAGACATCATCTTTTGTTATTTTATCTCCTTTAGAATGTATTTCATTAATATCAATACCTTTATCTGATGCAATATTTCTTGCAAGAGGAGTAATACTTATCTCATCAATCTTATTTGATTCAATCTTTTTTACCTCTTTGATAATTTGTTTAGGAGAAGTAGAATTTAATGCTTCAGATGTATCAATTAAACAGACAATATCACCTACAGACATCGTATCACCCTCTTGTGCTTTTAAGGTGATTTTACCGGACGCTTCGGCAGGGAGATCTAGTGTGGCTTTATCAGAATCTATTTCTGCTATCGTTTGATCCTTATTAACAATATCTCCATCTTTTACAAGCCATTGAGATATTTCAACTTCTGTTATTGACTCACCAGGGGAAGGAATTTTCATTTCAAGGACCATCAGTAATCTTTAGCTATCATAAGTTATCTAAATTAATCATAAAATTGAAACTATTTAAATATTCATTATCTTAATAAATAAAAAAAATATGTCGAATAGAAGAAGATTTATTAAGTCAACATCAATTGCTTCATTAGGTCTAATTTCAATGAATCAAAATCTATATTCTTTACAAGGAAATTCTAATAGAAAGATCAGGATCAGTTTAAATCCTTATAAAGTAGGAATTAATTGTACAGCTATAGAACTTCTTGAACTCGCCATAAAATATAATTTTGATTCGATTATCCCTATTGTAAGTGAATTTCAGGAAATGGATAAAAAAGAAATTGATAGCTATCTTGAAAAAATGAGTGAAAATAGAATTTCATTTGATGTGTCTGGACTACCACTTCAATTTAGAACAAGCAAGAATCAGTTTAATAAAGGATTGGTCACCTTAGATAATCACTGTAAAGTTTTGAACAAGTTAAATGTAAAGGGTTTTAATACTTGGATTATGCCAACAAATGATAAATTAACTTATTTGAAAAATTTTAAAATACACAAAGAAAGACTTAAAGAGTGTGCAAAAGTTATTGGGGATCATGGCATGAAACTAGGGTTGGAATTTGTAGGACCCAAAACATTGATGTCAAGAGATCAATTTTCATTTATTAGAACAATTAATGAACTAAGAGAGTTAATTATTGCCATTGACGAAAAGAATGTTGGGTATCAACTTGATGCCTTTCATTTATATTGCGCAAATCATTCAGTTGAGGATTTAAAATTTTTAAAAAAAGATGACATAATTTTGTGTGAAATTAATGATGCTGTTTTTGGAAGATCTAGAGACGAACAGTTAGATAATGAGAGAGAACTGCCTGGTAAATCTGGATTGATTGACACAGCCCCATTCTTGAATTTTTTAAATAATATTGGTTATGAAGGAACTGTTGTTGCAGAACCATTTAATAGGGAATTAAATAAGATGAACAATGAAGATGCAGCTAAAGCAACTTTTAATTCAATAAAGAGCAGCTTTGAAAATGCTGGAATTTTTTAGGTTAATTATTTAAATTTTAAATCACTTAAATTTTCATTAATCCATTCTTCATCAATATTGCTGTCATCAATTATTGTAAACCAAAGTTTATCTTTAGATTTTACGTAGCTTTTTAGAGAAAGAAGAGAGTCTCTCAAATCTTTTCTCTTTATGTCCATAGAGTTTGGATGGTAAATTAGGCCTGACTCATCCATCGTCTCTGTAATAAACAAGGGATCATTTTTTTGAAGCCTACTTAATAAGTATATGCCAAGACCTATTATATTGCCATGAATAAATGAGCGCTTAAGTCTTTCTTCTAGTTCATAGAAAAGATAATGCTCTGAACCCTCTTCAATTCTAAAATGATCAATTGGGAGACAAATAGTATTTAATGAAATATATGCTTCAACAATAGACCTTAATCCATTATCATTATTTTCTTTTATATTTCCAATATTATCATAAATGAAGTCAAGGATTTTTTTTCCACTATTAATAGCATGCTGACTATATGGATACTCTGACTTACCCTTAGAGTTTGCATATTGCCAATCAAATGATGCAGTATGAATAGAAAATAGATCTCCAACACCAGCAATATTGAGTTCTTTAGGTGCAGACCTCAATAAATTATAATCAATTATAAGAGGATCTGGTGAAGCTATTCCAAGATACTCTACATCATGATTGACCCTAACACCGGCTGCTGGAGTTGTAAAGGCATCCACACTTAAAATTGTTGGAATAGACACTAACTTTTTATCTAATTTCCATGAAATATATTTAGCTACATCTATAGCCATTCCCCCTCCAATACCTACAATTGTATCAAATTCAGGTAGTTCTTTTATCTGATCCTCAATCCATTGTTTTTCAACAGAAGTCACATTGATGATTTTTTCTGGAGATTTACCCATGTCATTTTTAATAATATTCCATGGAATTTCCATAGTAGAAACAACATATCTACCAAGTTCTTTCCCTATACCTTTGGATACTCCTCTCCCTATTCTTAATTGATTAACATTTGTGTTTAGACTAAAGTATTGCATTTTTATTTTTTATTTTGAAAATAATTAATCCTAAGATTATAAATATTAAGGTTGATATAGCTGGAACATATTCGGTATCAAATCCCTCTATAGATTGACCAGGAATAATTAAACACATCACAACAAATACACACCAAAGTAAAGTAAGAAACTTTAAGGTTTTAGAAGTTTTAATTCCACTTTTACCATCATGTTTAAGGTAAAATGACGAAAATATAATTCCGCAATATCCAATATATCCTGCAATTGCAGAAACACTTGTTATTACCTCAATTTTGTTAAAGACAATAATAAAAATTGTTGCTAAGATTCCAATAAGTATTAGTGAGTTTCCTGGAGATTTATTTTTATCTATTGACTTGAGCCAACTTGAATTTGGTAAAACCGAATCTCTCGACATTGAAAAAATTAACCTTGAGGCAGTGGCCATACAAGCAACACCACATGCAAAAATTGCTACAATTACAAATAAAAGAATTACAGAATACAGTATTACACCAAATTCATTAACTAGCAAATCTGTCAAAAAGTTTTCAGAACCATTTTTATAAATATCTTTTTGAAGTAGAATAATAGAAAAAATTATTATAATAAATCCGAAAAAACCAGAAGTTAATAAAGAATTAATTATTGACTTAGGAACAATCTTAGTTGGGTTTTTTGTTTCTTCAGACATATCTGCAGCTGCTTCAAAGCCAGTTAGACACCAGGCTCCTAATAAAATTGATAAAGCAAAAGATTCAAAACCTATATTTGAAAAATTCGCATTATTTGTCATATTCAAAATTGTAAAATCTTCCCATCCGTTTGTTACAAAAAAGCCAAGTATTAGAATTAAAAGAATTACTCCAATAATTTCTGTAATAACTCCAATATTATTTATGTGAGAAACCATTTTAATTCCATTTTTATGAATTAGGGTAATTAACCAAATGATAATTATTGATATGGTAATGTCGTTTACTTCTAGAGAGAAAACTTGAGATAAAAAATCACTTAATACAATACCTAAAGTTTTACAAATTCCAGGAAATCCAGTTAAAAACTGCATTAATAACAGCCAACCTGTTGCAAAACCTAATTTTGAATTTACTAGTCTAGATGACCATTGATAGCCGTATCCAGAAATTGGAAATCTAACTGATAATTCAGCCATTATTAAGGCAACAAAAAATTGTCCAATAAAAACTATTAACCAAGATAATGATATCCATGGGCCTACCTCTGAGTATCCAAAATGAAAGTTTGCAAAAATTCCTGTTAAGATAGATATCAAAGAGAAAGATATTGCAAAGGATGAGAAACCTTTCATTGATCTATTTAGATCCTGTTTATAACCAAATTTTGCAAGAAATTTGGAATCCTTATCAACTTTAGACAGGGACATCGCTTAGTATTCCTTTGTATATTCCTGGGTCAGATCCTTCTATTATTTTAGCATTAAAGGTTTTCTCATAAAATATAGCAGGCCCAACACCGCCTATTATAGCATAGGCATAACCCATTTCTTTCATGGAGCTTAAAGCCAAAAAAAGTAATGCTTTACCTAATCCTTTTTTTCTTCTATTTTTTTTGACTCCCATAGGACCAAGAAAATTTAAATAAGCTGCATCATATGTTGCAAATCCAAGAATTTGTTCATTATCAATTGCTATGTAAGTTGTTATTGGTTTTCTTGAGAAAGAAACATCTACCTCACTTTCCCATCCATCTCCAAATTCTTTTTTTACCCATTTATTAACAATAGATTTTTCAGCTGCTAATGGACGCCTAAACGAGATTGTTTTTGAGAGGTCTTCAAGTTCTTTACATTTTTTTGGAAGATCATAAAGTTTAACTAACATATCTTTCATAGCTATAATAAAAAATTAAGATAAAAATTATTTTCTAAAATTGTTTTTTGTTTTGTCAAAAACATATTCAATTACTTGATTATGTCTTCGCTGAAATCTAGTATAACTTCCTGATGCTGTTGATCCATAAAATCTTCTAGTTGCAGGCCTCATATTTTTAGCAATTGGATGATAAGTCTGAATATGATTCCAAGCACCCATATTCCTCGGCTCTTCCTGAGCCCAAACAATATCTTTGGCATTTGAGAATTTCTTAATTTCTGAAATTATCAATTTAACTGGGAGAGGGAACAACTGTTCTATTCTTACAATTGCAACATTTTTTATATTATTTTTCTTTCTGTAATCGACTAAATCAAAGTAAAATTTTCCACTACAGAATACAAGAGTAACTGCCTTAGTCGGATCAATTTCAGAGTCAGTGATTACTGGAATAAATTTAGAATTGGTTAAATCATCAACATTAGACATAACCTTAGGGTGACGTAGAAGACTTTTTGGAGTGAATAAAATTAAAGGCTTTCTAAATTTTGTCAACATTTGCCTTCTTAAAAGATGGAAAAGATTAGATGGAGTAGTACAATTTGCTGCATACATATTATCCTTTGCACATAATTGAAGATAACGTTCCATTCTGGCAGAGGAATGCTCAGCTCCTTGTCCTTCATAACCATGAGGCAGGTATAGAACTATTCCATTTTGTAACTTCCATTTATCTTCAGCAGAAGAAATATACTGATCAATGATAATCTGAGCCCCATTTGAAAAATCTCCAAATTGAGCCTCCCATATTGTCAAGGAGTTTGGGCTAGCAAGTGCATAACCATAGTCAAATCCCAATACACCATATTCTGATAGAGGAGAATTATATATACTAAATAACCCTTTATTTTTTGAATCAATATTATTTAATGGTAGATATTCTTCCTCTGAATCCTCTGACTTTAATACTGCATGTCTATGAGAAAACGTACCTCTTTCAACATCTTGTCCTGAGACTCTTACATTAAAACCCTCGGTTAATAATGTTCCATATGCAAGTAACTCTGCCATTGCCCAATCAATTTTTCCATTTTCAAATATTAATTTTTCTCTTGAATCAAATAGCTTTATGATTTTTCTTAAAAATGATTTATTAGGTAGTGAAGTTATTGACTTTGCTACATTAAGGACATCCTGAATTGATGAACTTGTGGAATAATCTTCAAGCATTTCATTTTCATCAACTCTCTTAAATCCATCCCACACCTCTTGCATGAAGGGTGTGATTTTTGTTTTTTCTTTTTTCTTTGAATCCGTAAGTTCATTTTCAAGTTTTGAAAAATATTTTGATTCAATTTTAGAAACATGATCATCATTTATTATTCCTTGATCCATTAGTTTAGAAGCATATATATCCCTTGGATTTGGATGACCTGATATAAATTTATATAATCTAGGTTGAGTAAATCTTGGCTCATCTCCTTCATTGTGGCCATATTTTCTATATCCTAAAAGATCAATAAAAACATCCCTATTAAACTTATCCCTATATTCTAATGCAAAGGTTACTGCATGAATAACAGCTTCAACATCATCTGAGTTAACATGTAGAACTGGAGATAGTGTTACTTTACCAACATCAGAACAATATGTACTTGACCTTGCATCAAGATAATTAGTAGTAAAGCCAACTTGGTTATTAACTATTAGGTGAATTGTACCTCCAGTTGAGTAACCTTTTAATCTTGACATTTGAATTACCTCATATACAACTCCTTGACCAGCAACGGCAGCATCACCGTGAACAATTATAGGTAAAACCTTATTGGTATCATTGTCAAAATCATTCTCAAGCTTGGCTCTAGCAATTCCCTGGACAATTGGATCAACAGATTCAAGATGAGATGGATTTGGAGCAAGGTTCATGTTAATTTTTTTACCTGATGATGAAGTTCTTTCCGAAGTCCATCCAAGATGGTACTTTACATCTCCATCAAAGATATCTTCTTCATAATCCTTTCCTTCAAACTCACCAAAAATATCTCTACTTGACTTACCAAATATATTTGCAAGAGTACTCAATCTACCTCTATGAGACATTCCCATTATAAATTCTTCAACTCCCTTCTCAGCAGCAGAATTAATTAGAAAGTCTATTGCTGGGATTAATGCTTCTCCCCCTTCAAGAGAAAATCTTTTTTGTCCAACATATTTTTTTTGCAGAAAATTCTCAAATGTATAAGCCTTATTTAGGCTGTCTAATATTGATAATTTTTCATTTTTTGAAAAATTAGGTTGATTGCTATTAACATTTATGAAATTCTGTATCCATCTAACTTTCAGGGGATCTCTTATGTACATATATTCCAGTCCTATAGATTCACAATATATTTTTTTTAGCTTATTTATTATGGCTTTTAATTTACTTGGGCCTATTCCAACTATCTCTCCAGCACTAAAGACTAATTCTAGATCACTTTCCTTTAAGCCAAAATTTTCTATATCTAATGTTGGTGAATATTTTCTTCTTTCCCTGACAGGGTTAGTTATTGTAAAAAGGTGACCTCTTTGTCTGTAAGCATTAATTAAATTAACAACCTTAAATTCTTGTTTAATATTTTCTGGAACCTCAAATTTCTTCTCTTCAAGAGTAATATTCGCACTCTCTAATCCAAAATCAAAGCCCTGAAAAAAAGCTTTCCAACTTGGCTCTAGACTATCAGGAGACTCCAAGTATTGGTCGTACATTTCTGCAAAAAAACTTGTATGTGCTGAATTAAGAAATGAGAATTTATCCATTAAATGTCATATAGTTGATAAAATTACAACTTGTTTTTTATGTTTCTTAATAATTTTTAGATTTTTGTATCATGTTTGCCCTAATTGATTGTAATAATTTTTATGCTTCTTGTGAAAGAGTTTTCCAACCTCATTTAAATGGTAAGCCACTTGTAATATTATCAAATAATGACGGCTGTGTTATAGCTAGAAGTAATGAAGCTAAATCACTTGGAATTCCTATGGGAGCTCCTGCATTTAAATACAAAGAAATTTTTCAGAAAAATAATGTCCAAATTTTTTCTTCCAATTTTACATTGTATGGAGACATGAGTAATCGGGTGATGTCTATTATAGCTAGACATGTACCAGATGTAGAAATATATAGCATTGATGAAGCATTTGTAAAGTTTAGTGGATTCTCCGAAGATGAAGCTAACAAAAAGTGTAAAGAGATAATAGAAACTGTCATTAAGTGGACAGGTATACCCGTCTCAATAGGTCTGGCGCCGACTAAATCACTCGCAAAAGTTGCTAATAGAATTGCTAAAAAAAACTCTCCTAAAACAAATGGATTTTATTCTATTAGCAGTAACAAAATACGATTGGAGGCTTTAAGTAATATTCCTACTGGAGATATATGGGGAATTGGTTTTCAAAATGAAAAAAAATTATCAAGAATTAATGTCAAAAATGGAATGGACTTTATAAATCTTCCTGATAAATGGGTTAAAAAGAATATGAGCATCATAGGTCTTAAACTCAAAAAAGAACTTGAAGGGATTCCTACTCTAGACATAGAAGAAGGAAAAGTAGATAAAAAGTCTATCGCTACAACTAGAAGTTTTGAATCTGAAATTTCTACACTAGATGACTTAATTGAAAGGATTACTACATTTTCTGTGGTTGCGTCTAAAAAACTTAGAAGACAAAATAGCGAGTGTAATATGATTTGTGTCTTTATTCGTAGTAATCCCTTTAAGCAAGACAGTGAAAGATATCATTTTAGTTTAACAGGTTCACTTCCCTTCTCAACAAGTTCAAGTATTGAAATAAGTAAATTTGCTGTAAATATTTTAAAGAAGATTTATTCTAAAAATAGACTTTATAAAAAAGCAGGAATAATATTGATGGGATTATCTCCTCAGTCTAATCACCAATTTAGCTTATTTGATAAAGACCTTGAAAAACAAAAAAAACTAATGAAAAGTATTGATAATATTGATGATAAATATGGACTCTACAAAGTAAGACTTGCAAGTCAGGATCAGAAAAGAATATGGAAAATGAAAAGACAAAAGCTTTCAAGGAATTATACGACTGAAATTGATGAAGTATTAATTGTTAGGTAGGATATGAAAAACAATATCAAAATATTTAAACCAAATGAGGACGGATCCTTAAATAATTTATTTGTTGAGGAGGGAATATCTGCAGGATTTCCTTCACCAGCAGGTGACTTTGAGGAGTCCAGAATTAGTCTTGAAAAAGTTGTAGTTAAAAATAAGGAAGCTACATTTTATGCAAAGGTATCAGGTGAATCTATGAAGGACGCGGGTCTAGATGATGGGGATATTTTAGTAATAGATAGAAGTGAAGAGTTAAAAAATAATAAAATTGCAGTATGCTATTTAAATGGAGAGTTTACTGTTAAGAGGATAAAGATTGAAAAAGACCACGTATATCTAATACCAGAAAATAAAAAATATGATCCGATTAAGGTTACTGAAGAGAATGAATTTATAGTTTGGGGTATTGTAACCTATGTAGTTAAAAAGATTTAAAGCCTTTCATAAATACCCGCAATTCCCTGACCACCTCCAACACAAGCAGTTACCATTCCATACTTCTGATTTCTTCTTTTCATTTCATTTAATAACTGAATAGAAAGTTTTGCTCCAGTACAACCTAAAGGATGACCAAGGGCGATAGCACCACCATTAACATTAACTGTATCGGGGTCAAGGCCACTTTCCTGAATTACAGCAAGTGCTTGAGCAGCAAAAGCTTCATTTAACTCAGTTTGTTCAATATCAGAAAGTTTTAAACCTGCCTGTTTTAATGCTTTTGGTATAGCTTCAACTGGGCCAATTCCCATATATAAAGGATCTACTCCACCTGATGTACAAGTAACCATTCTTGCAATAGGTTCAACACCTAACTGCTTTACCATTTCTTCTGACATTACAAGAACAAATGCAGCACCATCTGACATTTGAGATGAACTACCTGCGGTAACGATACCACCAAGCTTGAACGCTGGTCTTAATTTTGATAAAGCCTCAATTGTTGTCTCTCTCCTAACTCCTTCATCCATATCTACAGTATGAGATTTTGAGACCTTCTTCCCATCTTTTACAAATACTTCTTCTACAGTTACAGGGACAATTTCATCTTTAAAATATCCATTATCAATTGCGTTAGCAGCTTTGATGTGAGACTCACATGAAAATTTATCACTTGCTTCTCTTGTAATTTTATATTTTTCAGCAACAGCTTCTGCAGTGTGTCCCATACCTATGTGATAATTCATGTTTTCAAGATTTGCTTTATAACTCGGGGCTAATTTATATCCTGTCATAGGTATCAGACTCATACTCTCAATACCTCCTGCTATAAAGATGTCTCCAAAACCTGCTCTAACCTTGCTAACAGCCATTGAAATTGCCTCTAAACCAGAAGCACAATATCTATTTATTGTAACACCTGGAACTTCTTTTCCAAGAGCTCTAGCAGAAATAAGTCTTGCTACTTGAAGACCTTGTTCTCCCTCAGGATTTGCACATCCAACAATTACATCATCAACTTTTGTAGTATCAAGTTCTGGAACTTGTGAAGTAATATGTTTAATAACATCTACTGCTAAATCATCGGTTCTATAATTTTTAAAGCCACCTTTTTTTGCTTTTCCTACCGCTGATCTATAACCAGCTACTATATATGCTTCCATAATTAATTTCTTAAAGGTTTTTTAGTCATCAGCATATGCTGAATTCTATCTAATGTTTTTTGATTTCCAAGCAGACTCATAAAATTTTCTCTTTCAAGGTCTAATAGGTATTCCTCACTTACATTCTGTGAGAAGGTTAAATCTCCTCCACACATAACATATGCTATTTTTCTAGAAACTTCAACATCATAATCTGACATATAATTTCCTAGTCTAAATTCATTTATTGCAGAGTAAAGAGTGGATAAACCTGATCTACCAAGTACTTCAATATCTTGTCTTGAAGATGGTGGAATATATCCTTTTTTTAAGCTTAAGGCTTTTTCTTTAGCCTTACTGATATTTCTCATTCTATTCATACAAACAAAATCTCTTTCCGGAAGAAGATAGTGATGATCATAAGCCTCAAATGCAGATGTTGAGACAGCACCCATTGCAATAGATTTAAAATGATCAATTAATGAAGGCATTTTTACATCACCAGAGTTAAATGAGTCTGAGGCTCTCATGGCCATTTCTTTAGTTCCACCTCCACCTGGGATTAGACCAACACCTGCCTCTACAAGACCGATGTATGACTCAGATGCATGTATACCAGCATCACAATGGATTGAAACCTCAAGCCCTCCTCCCATTACAAATCCGTGAGTTGCAGACACTACTGGAACATTACAAGTCCTAATTCGCATCAATATTTTTTGAAAGCCAACTAAGAATTCTTCTATAGCATCAAAATTCTTTTGCATAGCCATCATTCCCATATTCATTAGATTAGCACCAACTGAAAACTGCTTATCGTTATTTCCAATTACAATACCATTCCATCCATCCCTTTCTGCTATATCAATTGCCTCATTTATACCCTTAGCAATCCCTTCTCCAATTGAATTACCTTTTGTCTGAAACTCAATACACATTACTCCATCTCCGATATCATGAACAGTACACTCTGAGTTTTTAAGGATTTGTTTATTTTCTCTAAATGCATCAAGTATGTAGTGATTTTCAGAGCTAGGTACGTTTTTATACTTTTTCGTATTTATATCATAAAACTTCTTTTTCCCATCTTCAAAAATATAGAATGAATTTGCTCCAGAGTTAACCATATCATTTATCCAACTTGGAACCTCTTCACCACAACTTTTTATCATTTCAGCAGCCTCTTGAATTCCAAGATTATCCCAAATTTCAAATGGTCCATAACTCCATGCATATCCAGTTCTAATTGCATCATCTATCTGATAGAAATCATCTGCAATTTCTGGAATACTCATGGCTGAATATGAGAGTAAACAAGAAAAATACTCTTTGTAGAACTTATTTACATTTGAGTCTCCCTCAACCAGATACTTAAGTCTTCTGTCAAAAAGCTCAATAGATTTAGCTTCTTTTACTTCTGGAATATTTGGTTTAATTAACTTCCTGTAAGTATTTATTTCTAGATCAAGTGCATTTATAACAGATCTACCATTCTCATCTTTTTCCTTTGTTTTCTCATAGTATCCCTTTCCAGATTTATTTCCAAAAAACTTATTTTCAATTAAAAAATTGAAGGATTTATTCTCTGGTTGATCTTTAAGTTTACTGTAGAAAGAGTCATCAGTTACATTGTTGACTAAAAAATTTGTTACATTATTACTTGTGTCTAGTCCAACTAGATCTTGCAACCTAAATGTTCCTGAGTTTGGAAGACCAATAACACTTCCCGTCATTAGATCTACTTCCTCAATTTTAAAATTATACTTATCAGTTAATTGAGAAGATTTAATTCCACACATTACACCAATTCTGTTACCAATGAATCCAGGTGTATCTTTACATAAAACTGTTTGTTTTCCAAGAATAACATCTCCAAATTCCATCAAGAAAGAAATTAAAGATGGGTCAGAATCAGTATGTGGAATTACCTCAAATAATCTTAAATATCTTGGAGGGTTAAAGAAGTGAGTTCCACAAAATTTAGATTTAAAATCATCTGATCTTCCTTCACATAAAAGTGATATTGGGATACTTGAAGTGTTAGAAGTTACAAAAGCATGATCAGATTTATATTTTTCAACTTTTTCAAAAACAGTTTTTTTAATTTCAAGATTTTCAACAATGACTTCAATTATCCAGTCTGAATCTTTAATCTTTTCAAAATCATCATCAAAATTACCAGTTGTGACCCTGTTTGCATATTCTTTTTTATATAATGGGTTTGGCCTTGATTTTATTGCATTCTTCAATGACTCATCTGCAATAAAATTTTTGTTTTTTATAGACTTATCATTAGGTTGAATATCTAACATTAAAACATCTATACCAACATTTGCAAGATGACAGGCTATTCCGGAACCCATTACTCCTGATCCTAAAACTGCTGCTTTTTTTACTTTGTAGCTCATATTATATTATAATAAATGCTAATCTAAATAAAATTATTTTATTATTACCTTTACATGATTAACGAAAAAATTATGGATAAAGAAAATATACTTTCAAACTTTCAAGAAAAGGCTAAAAATGCTGCCCCTATAGGTGGAACTATTAAATTTGAAATTGATGGAAACTCAATTTGCATAGATGGCACAGGTTCAGAAAATAAAATTTTATTAGAGGACATGGAAGCTGATTGCACTATTACTATGGCAGGATCTTTAATGGAAGATCTTAAGAATGGTAAGGTGAATCCCATGATGGCTGTTATGAGTGGAAAACTCAAAATTAAAGGTGATCAAGGATTAGCAATGAAGCTGCAGGCTTTCATGTAATTTTAAAATTATTAATTATTTGATTACATTGTATTAGACTATTAAACCAGTGATCAATAAAATTAACATAAGAATTAATCGTTCTAGAGCTAAATATGCTATTACTCTAGCCAAGTCTTTATCTCCTGAGGATAGAACTACTTTAAACAAAGTTTGGGAACTTTGTGGTTTCAAATCTAAAAAAGAGTTTGAAGAAAGTTTTAAGACTATTTATGGAACTACTTTTAAAGACTACATTGATAAGCTGTAATCAACTTTTGTAATTATCTTTCATTAAATTTGCAAACTGGTGAAGCGAAATTTAGACATTCTAGTTATTTCTGATTTACATCTTGGAACATATGGGTCTGAAGCTGATGAATTATTGGCTTATCTTGACTCAATTGAAGCAGACAAAATTGTGATTAATGGTGACTTTGTTGATATAATGCTTTTTAATAAACGCTTTTGGCCCTCATCTCACATGAAAGTAGTTAAGTATTTTCTTGACTTAATCTCAAAGGGAAAAGAGATATATTACATCACCGGAAATCATGATGAACTAATGAGAAAATTTTTAAATTTTAAAATTCAAAACTTTAAAATTGTTAATCAAATTGTACTGGATACTTCTGAAGGTAAGGTTTGGATGTTCCATGGAGATGTTTTTGATTTTTCTATTCAAACAGGATGGTTGACAAAACTTGCTGGATTTGTCTATGACTATATGATAATGTTTAATAGCTGGATTAATAAAAAGATCATGAGACCTCTAGGTCAAAAAAGATTGAATTTTTCAAAAACAATAAAGGCAAATGTCAAAACTGTAGTTCAATATTTTGCAAATTTTGAGATGAAAGCAGCTGAAATAGCTCAAAAAAATGGATATAAATATGTAGCATGCGGGCATATCCATACTCCAAAGATTGAGTCTTTTGACATCAATGGGGAGGAAATAATTTACATGAACTCTGGAGATTGGCTTGAGAGCCTTTCTTCTTTAGAATATGTAGACAATAAATGGTCAATATATATGCATAAAAGGACTGAACAAGAATATAAAGGTGATGAAGACTCGAGAATTGAAATGACTAATAAGGAACTCTATAAAGATCTTATAGCTGAGTTTAAAATTCTTCAGGATAAATGAAAATTCTTTATGCAATCCAAACTACAGGGAATGGTCATCTTGCTAGAGCTCAAAGTATAATTCCCAGATTAAAAGAAATTGCAGATATAGATATTATTACTAGTGGTCCAAAAAATGATTTTTTATTAGAGGAAGAACCTATTTATCATTATCATGGACTAACATTTTTCTATACTAATACAGGGGCAGTCAATTGGTTAAAAACATTTTTTTTAAACAAGTATTTTAGGTTCATTAGAGAGATCATTTCTTGTCCTATAAAAAAATATGACTTAATCATAAACGATTTTGAACCTGTTTCAGCATGGTCAGCTAAATTTAAAAATATTAAATGTTTTGAGCTTACCAATCAATACTCGATGGGGCTTAAAAATATACCAAAGCCAAATAATTATTCAAGAATAGTTCTTAAAGCAATTAAATATATTATTCCTTCAAATCTTGGTTATGGATATCACTATAAAAAATATACAGATAGAATTTTTTTTCCTATCATCAGAGACAAGGTTAGGAAACTGAAAGTATCAGGGGGTGATGAAATTATTATTTATTTACCAACCTACTCTCCTTCAAATTTAATTGAAGTAATAAATCAGCTTCCACAAAATAAAAAATGGACAATTTTTTCACCTGATGCAAAATCAAAAGAAATTATTTCACATGTTAATGTTGAGCCTTTGTCTGAAGAATTATTTTTAGAAAAATTTGCCTCATGTTATGGAATTGTTTGTGCTGGTGGCTTTGCCACTACATCTGAAGCAATTTTTCTTGGAAAACCAATGTTGGTTGTACCTGTTGAAGCTCAAATAGAACAGCAGTTTAATGCAGCAGCATTAAAGAAGGAGGGGGTAACAGTGATTGACAGGTTCTCCTCTAAAAATATTGATCATATTTCAAAATGGGTTGACTCACCAAGTATTTTTGAAATCAAGTATAATGACGAGTCAAAAGAAATAGTTGAAAAATTAATTTATGATTACTCAAATCTTAACTAAAAATTATCATGGAAGAAAACATTGAAAAACTAAAATTCCCTATTGGAAAATATAAAGCTGTTCTTGAGTTTAATTTTTCAAGAACTGTTGAAGATATTAAAACACTTGAGTCATTTTCTCAAAAACTCAAAGATGCTGTAAAAGGACTTGACAAAACAGATTTAAAAAAGACATATAGAGATGGTGGAATGAACATAGCTCAAATTATACATCACTACTGCGATACTCACACTTATGCATTTATGAGAACAAAACATACACTTTTAGAAGATAATCCTAGTGTAAAAATGTATGAGGTAAGTGAATTTTTAACTACTCCTGAATCAAATGTATTAGATATTAATGATAGCCTAAATGTTATTGATGGGATACATGCAAAATGGGTTTCACTTCTTAAAACCTTATCAGAAGAAGACTTCAAAAAAACTTACTATCATTCTGCTAGAGATAAAAATATTATTCTTCATGAGCATGTTGGAATGTATGCATGGCATACTAAACATCATCTGGTCCATATAGAAATAGCTAAAGAAAGTATTAAAAAGGAAGGCAAGAGAAATCAATAAAAATCATATTATGAATACATTTGAAATTAAATACAAAGGAGACTTGAGAACTACTGCAATTCATTTAGACTCTGGATCTGAAATAAATACAGATGCTCCAAAAGATAATCATGGACTTGGAGAAACCTTCTCTCCTACCGATATGGTATGTACTGCTTTGGCAAGTTGTATATTAACTATTATGGCAATTGCTGTTGAAAAAGATAATATCAATATTAAAGGGACTA
The DNA here is from genome assembly GCA_902516925.1 of uncultured Bacteroidota bacterium. Lineage (GTDB taxonomy): Bacteria > Bacteroidota > Bacteroidia > Flavobacteriales > Flavobacteriaceae > Marisimplicoccus. Next base: position 18,041 of record CABYAF010000002.1, on the reverse strand, counting down.
CTGCAGTTGTTAAAAAAACAATGGGAACTAAGCCTAGACGGATTTCCAAGATTGATATTGATTTAACTTTCCCGAGAGAATATGATCAAAAAACTAAAACTATTTTAGAGAGAGCTGCTTATAATTGTCCAGTTCATCATACATTATCTGAAACTGTAGAAAAAAATATTTCTTTTACGTATCCTAGTTAAAGTGAAAGCTTTAATGGAAAATTATATGAATTAAAATAAGACTAATTGCTAGCGCCCAACCAAAATTTCTAGTCAAAATATTTAAGTAATAAATAAAAAGTTTTTATAAAAAATATCTAATCAACTTTGGTAAATATATTAAGTCAAAAACTATAGCAATAATTGCAGAAACTATAGTAAGCAAACCTAATTGACTTATTGAATTAAATTCAGAAAAAAGAAGAGGAATTAATGTTACAATTATAATTAGCGTAGTTTTAATAACCGCTTTTCCGGTAACTCGTAGTGATTTGTCAATGGCCTCTTTCTTATTAACACCCCTTAGAATATTAAATCTGTAAGAAGTTATTATGTGAATAGAATCATCAACAATTAATCCGAATATAATTGCAAAAATAAATGCATTTGATAAACTAAAATAAAAGGTTCCCAGACTCATTAATCCAATGCAAACAAAAATTGGGAATGTATTTGGGATTAGAATAATAAGCAAATACTTAAAATTAAAATTAGAAATAATTAAGAATAATAAACATATTGTTAGAATAGCAATCATCAAACCAAATAGTATCTCCAGTGTTATTTTATCACTTAATTTATCAAATAGGTAACCATTTCCTTTTAATTGAATTTTGATATTCAAATCATTTGCCTTTTGGTTTATTTTATTATAAATAATTAAACTTTCTTTTGATCCAATATCAGGCATTCTGGTTTTCATGCTAATTTGTTTCTCTTCTATTTCTTGAAAATAGTTTTCATTAATGGACTTTATATCTTTAAATGATCCAAAAAGAGAGTAATCAAGTGTAAATCCCATTGATTTTATTTCATTCTCAAGTTTAATTATACTATCTAGTTTTAGATTATCATTTATTTCAATATTAAAAAATACTTCTTTATACCCACCAAAATTCTTATCGAAAAACTGCATTTCTTTATATAAATCAGAGGACTTATTAAACTCATCATATATATGATTATTAATTTCAAAATAATTTATTCCAAACAGACATAAAAAGGACATTATGAATATGAGCGGGATAGATTTTTTACTATTTTGGAATTTAATAAATTTAGAAATTAGATTATCTATTTTATTAGTTTGTAAGTTTTTTCCTTTTATAATATGAAGATTTAACTCTATGCATATTGAATAGGTAACAAGAATAACAAAAAGAGATATTGATATACCGATAGTTGTAATCATTCCTAATCTTGATATCGGCAAAACGTTAGAGAAACAAAAACTTAAAAATCCAATAGCTGTAGTAATGGAAGTTAAAGCAACAGGTTTTCCAATATTGTTGACCTGATATTTAAAATACTCCAGTTTAGATTTTTTAGTTTCTCCATTATCATTAACTAAATGCATAAAATCAGAAATACAAACAATAAATAATATTGCGGGCATAATAATCATAACAAGTTCAATTCCTCCAAATAATATTTGAGATATCATTAAACTTATAGTAATACTAAATAGGACACTAATTATAACAATTGAAACAAATTTTATGTTTCTAGAAAAAATCCAAAGTATGAGAGAGCATAAAAAAGCACTTATAAAAGTGATATAAAGAAGCTCATTAATTACTTTTTCTTTTATGTATATTTCTCCTTTTACTTGACTTGTGATATAGATGGATGGAGCCTCAAGTGTATTAAATTTATATTCAAGATTTTTAATAAACTTTTTATTAAAATCTTCTCCTAAACCAGATTTTAAAATAATTATGTAAAAAAACTTTTTTTGATCTTTTGAAATAAATAAACTTTCCTTACTATTTATTTTTTTAATGAAGTCATTAAAATCTTTTTTGTTCTCTATTTTTAGATTGTTTCCAAATGGAAAGAAAAAGTTTAATCCGTGTAATGAAATGTCATTAAAAACGCTTTGGCTTGATGTAATATTTTCATCTTCATATAAATCGTAATGAATAGACTGAAGTTTAATTAGATCTTCTAATTGAACTTTTTCATAGTATTCCACTCCAACCAAAAAAAGATTACTAGAATCATCAATTTCTTTTTTTTCTATTTCTAGGTCTTCAGCATATTTTAATATTCTCTCAGAATCATAAAATATTTTAGGATTTTTTAATGTATAAATTGAAAAAATAAAGCACAGTATTATTAGGGATAATAATCTGTATTTATGCTTCCACACAAATTTTATCATTTTTCTAAATATTTACAGAAAGTCAGAGACAGAATACAATGTCTTTTAAATAAAATTATTATTGAAATTACTTTACTTTGAATCTATATCAAACAAAAAAGAAAATTATTTAATTGTAATTGATAGATTTTTTTTATGATAAATAAAAAGAAAGCTTTTAATGAAAAATTATATGAAGTAGAATAAGGCTAATAGCTAATACCCAGCCAAAATTTTTTGTCAAATTATTTGCTGGTCTAAATAATGATAATAAGGAATTAAATTGTCCCCTGCTAGCTAAGATTGTTAAAGACAAGCCTATCATGATGACCCAAAAAGCTCTTACAAAATAATTCATTTCTGGTAAAAAAATCTGTAGTGAGATATTTATAGGAAGTGTGGCTATGAAAGCGAATAGAACAATTTCTTGCCTTGGCTTTATTAAAATAACTGCACTACAAATCAGTACTACTATTCCACAGTTTATATAATACCTAAGATTATTTAGGGTATGTGTAAATGCTGAATTAGGATTATCAAACTTTAAGTATAATAACACCATTCCCATTAACAGTGCTGTTCCTAAACTAAATAAAATAGCCTTTTGTCCAGCTTTTATTTTTTCTTGGTCGCTCGCTTTTTTATTTATGTATTTTGAATAAATATCTGTTGACCATAATGTAGCAAGAGAATTAAAAGTTGAATCAACAGTACTCATTAGAGAGGCGAATAGTCCACAAAGTATAATGCCTTTAATTCCTACAGGAAGATAGGTATTTACAATGTATGGAAATGCCATGTCAGGCTCGCCAAGACTATCACCTAAAATACCATAAAGTGCTATTCCAGGAATAATTATAAGTATAGCCATCAAATATTTAATTAAGCCACCAGCCAATAAACCAGCTTGAGCGTGTGCAATAGTTTTTGCAGCTAATGCTCTTTGCATTACTGTTTGATTAGCACACCAATAGTTTATGTTAAGTAAGAATAATCCAAATAAATGAGTCCATGGTAAAGTTGGATGATCTGAGGGTAAATGTAGATGCATTCTTTCTGGTGTTTTTATATAAAGTTGTTCCCATCCCCCTAGCTGATTTACTGCTGTAAAACAAACCACAATTCCACCGATAATTAACACGCTAAATTGTATAATATCTGTTTTAACAACTGCAGTTAGACCGCCCAAATAAGTATATATAGCCGAAAATACTCCTAGTATTAATATCAATATTGCAATTCTAACTATTCGATTTGAATGCAACACAGATAATTGTTCTCCAAAAACAAGTTCAGCAGCATATGCCCCCCAAAAAAGAGCTGCCCCAATTGTAACTGTTGCGAACAAGGCTATGTTAGCTATTGAATAAAATAATGCTATTCTCTCACCAAGCTTTTGAGCAATAAACTGTGTTATTGTCATAATTTTTTCACGCAAAAAAAGAGGAACAAAGACAAATGCTCCAATTAATATTCCTTGTACTGCATTGATTTCTAGATTAGCTTGAGCTAGTCCAAATAAATATGCAGAACCCATCATACCAAGAAATTGATATCCTTGAATATTTGTTGCAATAGTTGAAAGAGCAACTGAATACCATGGAAGGTTCCTGGAGCTAAGAAAGTACTCATCTGCTGGGCTGTCTGCTTTGACTTTTCCACGAAGAGCTACCATCATAATTATGAAAAAATAAAACAGAACTATTATAAAGTCTAGCATATCTTATTTTCTAACTCCACTGCCTAAAGGGCTATTAGGTATTTTTTTGGGACGTCTTCCAAAAGCTTCTGGAAGAGACACTGTTTTAATTTGCGGTAAAACATATTTTGCAAACAATTCACACTCTATATGATGTGGATATCCTGAAAATATAAATGATCTTATTCCCATATCCATATATCGCTTGATTTTTGCCAAGACTTGGTCTGGGTCTCCAACAATAGCTGCTCCACATCCAGACCTTGCCAGTCCAATTCCTGTCCACAAATTTGGTTCTACATAATGTTGATTATCTGCTTCTTCTCTCAGCATAGCTTGTCTAGCTACTCCAAAAGAAGCTGAATCCTGTGCTCTGTTTCTAATATCTGTTCCTAAATCCAAATCTAATTTTGAAAGTAAGTTGTTAGCATAAGCTCGAGCCTCCTTCTCTGTTTCTCTAACTATAACATGCACACGAAGTCCAAACTGAACCGTGCGCTCATACTCTGAGGCTTTATTTGTCATGTCATTCATTAGCCCTTGAAGTTTTTGTTCTGTTTCAGGCCACATTAAATAAACATCACAATGTTTGGCGCACAAATCAACACCATCGGGAGAATAACCACCAAAATAAAGCAGCGGACCTCCATTTTGTTGATATGGTTTTACAGGATCTGTAGGTAAACTTAGTTGATAGTATTTACCATTAAACTCAATTCTGTCTTGTGTCCATGATTGTTTAAGAATTTCTATGACTTCTCGTGATCGAGCATATCGCTCTGATGAAGAGAGTTTTACTCCTGGCAAGTCAGAAGATATAATATTGATCGTAAGTCGACCTTTAAGCATATGGTCAAGAGTGGAAATAGTTCTAGCTAACATCGGGGGGTGTAATTCACCACAACGAACAGCTGCTAAAAAATTTATCTGCTCTGTAACCGTGGCCATACCAGCAACATATGTAAGTGTATCCTGGCCAACTTGGTATGATGAGGGACAAAGAACATTTCTGAAACCTAATTCGTCAGCTGTTTTTATAATTTTGGATGTGTTTTCCCAACTGCTTTTGTATCTAGGATTTCGGTTTCCTAAAAAATCATCATCTCCATCACAGAGGGGGGCAAACCAAGAAACTTCTGCGCCATCGATTTTCATATTAGGGTTTTTAATCATCACAAGTTATAAAATTGTTTTAGGGGGTAATAAAAAAATCGCAACAAACTATTAAATAGTCTATTACGATTTTCTTAAGTACTCGAGGCGGGACTTGAACCCGCACGAACATTACTGCTCATTGGATTTTAAGTCCAACGTGTCTACCAATTCCACCACTCGAGCAATTGAGCGAAAGACGGGATTTGAACCCGCGACCTCCACCTTGGCAAGGTGATGCTCTACCAACTGAGCTACTTTCGCAGAACTGCAAATTTAAAATAATTTAATTATTTGAAAAGAATAAATAAATTAATCTTCACCAATTTCTGTCTTTGAAAGTGCGAGTGCAGTTTGATACTCATTTAATTGATCATTTAAAAATCTAGTATACATACCTACATAAATTCTAGATTGTGATAATGCGCCATATAATTCATTTGAAAGATAATACGGTTTATTAAATCTAAATCTTGTCAGTTCTTGTTGACCATATATTTCACCATCATATGAATTATAGTTAAATTGAATCCTAAAATTGCCCATAATTTGTCTTCTCCAAAGAAGATTAAAACTATCTATTTCAGTAGAGGTTGCATAATTTCTCTCTTTTTTATGAGTGTACATATTTAAAAGCAATGCTTTTAATTCATCATTCTCAATTAAATTAAATGATCCATTTGAAATTAATTCATTAAAGATTCCGTCTTGAGGAAAAAAGGAGGTTCCAATTTGGACTTGTAAAAGGACCTCTGCAACTTCACGATCAGATAACAAACTATGATTATTGTTAATATCATCTAAAAGTCTTATGAGATTCTTATCAGATACAGAAAGACCATTTAATATCAATTCTATCTGGTCAATATCACTCTCTAAAGTTTTTGTTAGATCGGTTAAAAGATAGTTTTTTTCTTGTTTAGTGACATTTACTTGTCGCCTTTGTTCTAGATAAAAAGATAGAAGAACACTCAAAATGATTACAAGTGCCTGTAAAATATTATTTCTGAGAAAAGATTTTAAACTATTGTTTGTATTGGTCATACTTAAAAATAAGAAACTTTATTTATATATGGATAAATCTAAATTTAATGTATCAAAAAATTTAAATCTATTTAGACATACTGATAGTATTGTATCTCTTAAAGAACTGGAGATTCTCTCAGGGAAATATTTAACAGCTATATATGCTTGAAAAGTTTCCGCAACATCCTCAGAATCAGGATTATCTTTAGCATAAGTTGATAGGTAATTACCATCAAGAAAAACAGCTTCATTCCATCCCTCTTGTCCATAAACATATGGGTCAATTGAAAGGTGCGCTGACTCGTGGATCATTAATTCTTCTGTCCTGTCTCCATCAGGTCTTGTCGATACTAAATTATCAAGCCAGCCAGTATGAAATGTGATATTTGCATAATTTAAATCATCGGTTTTTTGAGCTGAAGCCACTTCTTCTCCTTTTAAAAACTCAAAAGACTTTATGTTTTTTCTTAGGTCTTTTCCAAGTTGACCAATTAAAGGAGCATATTTAAGTTCTATGCTAGCTGCTTCCTCTAATGTAAACTCAGAGTAGATTTCAAATTCAACTGATAGATCATCACCAAAATTTACCTTATACACATGAGCTGGGTATGTAATGAAATCCGGTATAGATCTATCATAAAACAATCTATCTGAAACACCCAGGTAAGATGATGTTGAATAAACTGTGTAATCAGAAGGTTTAATTAAATCTGGAAGATCCCACATGGTTCCAACAAAAGGTGGATCTAAGATTTCAATCTTATTATAAAGGTAAACTCCATCTTCAGCACTTTGAGATCTAATTAAATATAATTGATCTTGGAGATCATTTAACTGATTTGTTAGAGTGTTGTTGTCAGTTTCAAAGATTTCATTTGATTCAGTCAGAACTTCTATTTGATTTATATACTCCTCAATTTGATTCTGAAAACCACTAATTTGAAAATTCAATTCATTGATTTGACCTGATTGAATGTTACTCAGGGAAGTTAACTGGTTTATTTGAACAGCATAATTGTTAATTTCAGAATTAAGTTTTGCAATTTCCGACTGTAGCACAACTATTGTCTGATTTAGTTCATTGATCTCATCTTCTTTTGAACAAGAAATAATGATTAATAATACAGATAAAAAAAGATACTTATAGTTTTTCATATTGAATAATCATCTCTCCTGGATTATGTGATGGAATATAATAAGAGAATCCATGTCTATTACATATTTGATCAATAATTTTTTTTTGCATAACAGGTGAGTTTCCTGTTATGACATGAAGACTAACACTTCCTTTTACAGAGTTTAAAAGCATATATTCCTCAATTAGTTCAAGACCCTCTGGATGAGTTTTACCATGTAAATCAATCTTCATCTTTTATTTCTTTTTTAATCTGATTCAATTTAATAAGAGCTTCAACTGGGCTTAGATTATCAATATCTAAATTTTCAATTATTTTTCTAATTTCTTGCATCTTTGGATCTTCGACATCAAAAAAGCTGAGTTGAAAATCACCCTCTTTGCTTCCACCTTTTGATTCTTTAGGCTTATTTCTTTCCATCAATTTTAGTTTGTTTTTCGCAGAGTCTAAAACTAACTTCGGCATTCCTGCCATTTTAGCTACATGAATACCAAAACTATGATTACTCCCACCTCTAACAAGTTTTCTCAGGAATGTTACATCATCTCTTGTTTCTTTAACACTTACATTAAAGTTTTTAATTCCTTTAAATATTAATTCCATTTCATTTAAGTCATGATAATGTGTTGCAAAAAGAACATGAGGCTTATTTTTATTTTCGTGTAGAAATTCAGCAATGGCCCATGCAATAGATATTCCATCATAAGTACTTGTTCCTCTACCTATCTCATCTAAAAGGATAAGGCTGTTCTTAGTTAAGTTATTTAATATTGATGCCGTCTCATTCATCTCAACCATAAATGTTGATTCTCCCATAGAAATATTATCACTTGCTCCTACTCTTGTAAATATTCTATCAACTATAGAAAATTTCATTTTTTTTGCAGGAACAAAACTTCCAATCTGAGCTAATATTGTAACTAATGCAGTTTGTCTAAGTATTGCTGATTTTCCTGACATATTTGGACCTGTGATCATAATAATCTGCTGATCATTATCTAATGAAATATCATTTGGAATATATCTATCCCCATGAGGAAGGTTAGCTTCAATAACTGGATGTCTTCCCTCTTTTATTTCAATTTTTTTTTCTTTAATAATTTCTGGACATGAATATTTAAATTTAATCGCTCTTTTAGAAAATGAATTTAAAATATCAATTATTGATACTTTCTCTGAAATTAGCTTTAACGTTGAGAGTCCATCTTGAAGCTTATCAATTAGTTTTAGAAATAGTCTTAATTCTAGGTCCTTAATCTTTTCATCTGCATTAACTATTTTTTCTTCATATTCTTTTAGTTCCTGAGTAATATATCTTTCCGCATTGACTAGTGTTTGTTTTCTTATCCATTCTTCAGGAACTTTATCCTTGTGAGTATTTCTTACTTCTATATAGTATCCAAAAACATTATTAAAAGAGATCTTCAGCGATGGTATTTTTGTTTTGTTAGTTTCTCTGTCAAGTATTTGATTTAAATATTGTTTTCCTGAGGATCTTATTTCTCTTAAAGCATCTAATTCTTTTGAATAATTGTCATTTATAAAATCTCCTTTTAAAACAGAAACAGGTGAATCCTCTTTTAAAGTTTTTGAGATTTCATGAACTATTGATTTTGAGTTAGGCACACTATTGCCAAAACTTTTTAAAATTCCATTTCCTTTCTTAAGGTAGTCTATAATAATCTTTACGCTTTCTAGAGAGTTTTTTAAATTTACTAGTTCTCGAGGAGAGATTTTATAAGTTGCTACCTTAGACATTAGTCTCTCTATGTCAGATATACTATTTAAATTTAAATCCAGTATATCACTAATATTATCATCATTAATTATAGAAGTTACAATCTTCTGACGCCCTAGGATATCCTTTTTATCTATCAGTGGAAATGCAATCCAATTTTTTAATTTTCTGGAACCCATACTAGTAATAGTATCATCTATAGTTTCCGAGAGATTAAATCCATTAATTGCGTTTGAACTAAATAGCTCAAGGTTTTTCATTGTGAATTTATCCATCCAAACATATGAGTCTGGAAAAATTCTTTGAAGATTTGATATATGACTTAGATTATTGTGTTCAGTATCATCTAGATAGTGGATAATTGATCCTGCTGCGATTGTACCAAGCTGAATTTCATCCACGCCAAAACCTTTGAGGCTTTTAGTTTTAAAATGATTTAATAATTTATTATGTGAATATGCGCTGTCGTATACCCAATCATCTAGTGGATAGACATTATATGAGCTCCCCATTAATTCGGTAAATTTATTCTTTGAAGGTTTTGAAATTAGAATTTCATTTGGTGAAAAGTTTGCTATCAATTGATCAATAAGTTTAATGTCTCCTTGTGAGACATAAAAGTCTCCGGTTGAGACATCTAAAAATGAAATACCACACTGATTTTTTTCAAAATGTATAGATGCTAAATAATTATTTTTTTTCTGATCTAAGACTCCATCATTAATTGCAATTCCTGGTGTAACAATTTCTGTAACTCCTCTTTTAACAATTTTCTTTGTCAGTTTAGGGTCTTCTAATTGATCACAAATAGCTACACGATTTCCAGCTTTTACAAGTTTGGGCAAATAATTTTCAATTGAATGATGAGGGAAGCCAGCTAATTCAGTTTCACTTGTTGATCCTGCCCCTCTTTTTGTAAGTACAATACCTAAAACCTTTGATGCCAAAATTGCATCTTCTCCGAATGTCTCATAAAAGTCTCCTACTCTAAATAAAAGTATAGTATTAGGATATTTAGATTTAATATCATTATACTGCTTCATTAAAGGAGTGATTTTAGTAGCTTTAGTCACTAGTATGTATTTGTGCTAATGTAAATATTTTTATTTTTACTTAAATGCGAAAATTAAAAAATACTGAACTAAACAGAAAGTCAGTAGATGAATTCAAAAAATCTAAGAAAACCTCTGCTATTGTCATTCTAGATAATATTAGGAGTATCCATAATGTAGGTTCAATTTTTAGAACATCTGACTCTTTTTTAATTGAAAGAATTATAATTTCTGGCTACACAGCAACTCCAGATAATCCCAAAATGGAAAAAACAGCATTAGGTTCTTCAGACTCAGTTGATTGGGAGTATTCAGAGGATATAATCGATACCATTGAAAAACTAAAAAAAAGAGGGACTAAAATAATCTCTATAGAACAAGCAGACAGATCTCTTAAAATTGAAGATTTTAAACCTCTTAAGGATAATGAGTATGCATTTATATTTGGAAACGAAGTGGATGGTATTCAAGATGAAATAATAAATGTTTCAGATGATGTTATTGAAATACCTCAAGTTGGAACCAAACACTCATTAAACGTATCTGTTGCTGCAGGAATAGTTCTTTGGGACTTTTTTTATAAAACAGAAATATAGTTAATGAAGTATATACTTTTTATATCATTACTTTTTACTTCATGTTCAAAAAACTCAGAATCAAATTCCATTAATGAAGATGAAAGTCTAGCTTCAGAAACTGAACAAATATCTAGTAAAAATTATGAAATATATCTATTAGAACAATTAAATGAAAATAGAGGTTATTGCATTGATATTAAAGGTTCAAAATTAAATGCAGATCCTGATAATGGGCTTCAAGCTCATACATGCTATTCCTATCAGGGAGAAGTTTCTGTTGACCAAGGTTTTGATAATGTAAAAATTGATGAAGATGAATTTTATATGCCTTTTTTTGAAGTATGTATGGAGGCAGAAAATACAAGTGTCTCATCAATTCTTAAATTAAAAGTCTGTAATAAGAATGTAAAGCAGAAATTTAAATTTAATAGTAACGAAGAGATAGTATTAAGTGACAACACTAATTTATGCCTTACAGTTTCTGAAAATTCAAGAGAAGGAGGGGGTGGAACACCAACTCATTTGATAAGAGACTTGATTCTAGATAACTGTAGCGCTGATATTTCAACTAGACAAAGATGGGGATTAAGAAAGGCTCAATAGTGAATCTTTTGGAGTTTCATAATCCTCACATTCCTTTAATAATTCATTTACAGATTTTAATAAAATAGGATGTATAAAATCAGCTGCAATATCATTGAGTGGATATAAAACAAAATTCCTAAGATGAAGTCTTTGATGGGGAATTATCAAATCTTTCTGGTTAACAATTTTATCCGAATAAAATAATATGTCAATATCAATCTCCCTTGCTTCAATCTTGTCATTATTTCTTTTTCTTCCAATTATCTCCTCTATTTTTTTGAGTTTACTTATAAGTTTAGTTGGTATTAATTCAGATTTGATAAGTATGCAAAGATTAAGAAAATCATCAGACTGAAACCCCCAAGATTTAGTCTCATATATTTTTGATATTAAGATTACCTCACCTATATCTTTTTGAATTAATCTTAAAGCTTCTTTAATAAAAGAATAACGATTACCTTTGTTACTACCCATAGATAAGTAAATCTTTCTCATATATTTGAAATACCATGAAAACTAATCAATTTTCTCTTGCTAATAAAATATATTTAATTCTAGCTGGATTATTTATAACATCTCTGGTAGCTTCAAATTTAATATTTACAAAAATATTTTATTGGTATCCTTTTGATATAAATTTTATGGGTGTAAAGCTTTTTGAATTATCTGTAGGAATTCTTCCTTACCCTTTAACATTTTTAATTACAGACTTAATATCTGAAATATATGGTCAGAAAAAAGCTGATCAAGTAGTAATAACTGGAATATTTGCCTCTGTTTTTTCAATATTATTAATTTTTATTTCTAGTCAAGTACCTGCAATTGAAGGATCTCCTATTGATGATACTACATTTAATAATGTTTTTCTTAATGCTCCATTAGCTGTACTTGCATCAATGCTAACATATTTATTTGCTCAATTTATAGACATTAGAGTTTATCATTTTTGGAAAAGATTGACTAAAGGAAAACACCTCTGGTTAAGAAATAATTTTTCAACTTTTACATCACAATTTGTAGATACATTTACAATTGTATCTCTTCTTATAATTTTTGAAATATTACCTCAAGATAAATTTCTTGTATTAATAGTATCAGGTTTCCTCTTCAAAGTAATGGTTGCTATTTTAGATACACCTCTTTTGTATATGTGTGTGTGGTTGTTTAGGAAAAAATTTAATTTAAAAGTCGGAGAGGAAATAAAACTTAACTGAATTGGATAAAAAGAGGATAAATAAATACTTAAGTGAAGTTGGTTTCTGTTCAAGAAGAAAAGCAGATGATTATATATCTGATGGAAGAGTATATATAAATGGTAAGGCTGCTTTACTAGGATCTAAAGTAAATATTGAGGATGAAATTTCAGTTGATGGTGAAATCATTCAATATAAAGACAAAAAGAAGGTATATATTGCTTTTAATAAGCCTGTTGGGGTTGAGTGCACAGGTAATCACAAAGTAAAAGATAATATTATTGACTTTATTAATCATAAAGAAAGACTTTTTACAATTGGGAGAATTGATAAGCAAAGTGAGGGTTTAATATTGCTAACTAATGATGGAGATATTGTCAATAATGTTCTTCGTGCAGAAAACAGAAAAGAAAAAGAATATGTAGTAACTGTCAATAAAAAAATTACAACTGAATTTACAGATAGAATGAGAAGAGGTGTGAGAATAATGGGTAAAATGACTAGAAAATGTTTTGTAAAAAAAATTCATGAAAATAGATTTAAAATTATTTTAACTCAAGGAATGAACAGGCAGATAAGAAGAATGTGTGAGGTTCTTGGATATAGAGTAACAAAATTAAAACGTGTAAGAATAATGGATATTCATCTTGACACTAAAGTTGGAGAATACAGAGATCTAAATAATGAAGAAGTTGGACAGTTATTTATTAAGTAATTGTAATATCGACTGTGTAACCTTCATTTGACCTTACATTAAATACTGTAGAATCCTCAAATATTAAATATTGACCTTTAATACCAATTAATTTTCCTTCAATTATATCTGATTTTTTTAAGCTTGCAGATTTGACACTCTCAATTTGACTCTCCCTGAAATAGTTAAACTTAACAATTTCACTATCTGTTTTAAAATAATCTTTAAATTCATCTCCCAAAACCTCTAAAGCATCTTTTTTAAAATCAACAATATTCCCCTCTTCAATGTTATTAGTTAACATTTTTCTCCAATTAGTTTTATCAGAAAAATTATCTTTTAATTTAACTTCAGCAATGCCAGCAAGGTATCTATTAGGAACTTCAATTAACTCAATTGCTTCAATTGCTCCTTGATCAATCCATCTGGTTGTTTTATTATTTGATCTAGTTACACCAACCTTGATTCCACTGGTTTTTGAAAGGTATACAATATGATCTTGTAGTTGAATTTTCTTTTCATATTCAAGATCTCTATCTTGAATGTCTAAATGAGCTTTACTTAATTCGGGTTTCATTACCCAATCACCAGACATAGGTGACTCAAAAAAACACTTTTTACAAAATCCATTTGCAAATATTTCAATATTATCTTGACATGAGAGGCAACAATATCCTGTTTTTTGAATCTTAAAATTTTTACCAATTGATTGATTAAGAAATAGCAGATCGTTCCCAAAGTCTAGAATATAGCTAACAGGATCATCATGAATTGAAATCATTTTTTTAAATACTCCTGAAAACATATTTTAATGTTTACTATTTTTACGATAAATATATACATTCCATGCCAATTCCAATTTTTAATTCTGTTGCATCATTCTTTTTAAAAAGAAGAATTAGTCAAATAGAGCTTTTTAAAGATTACCCAATTGAAGTGCAACAAGAAGTGCTTAGGAAAATGATAGTTTATTCAATCGATACTGAAATTGGAAAAAAATATGATTTTAAAACAATTAGACATTATAATGACTTTAAAGAAAGAGTACCAACAGTAGCGTATGAGGATATTTACAATGATGTAGAAAGAAATAGAAAAGGAGAGCAAAATATATTTTGGCGAACTCCTATTAAATGGTTTGCAAAGTCAAGTGGAACAACAAATGCAAAAAGTAAATTTATACCAATAAGCTTTGAATCTCTAGAGGATTGTCATTACAAAGCAGGTAAGGATATGTTATCTCTTTATTTTAATAATAATATAAATTCGCAGCTTTTAGTTGGAAAATGTCTCCGTCTTGGTGGATCAAGAGAGATCTATGAAAATAATGATAGTTATTATGGAGATTTATCAGCAATAATTATAGATAATTTACCTTTTTGGGCTGAATTAAGCAGTACTCCTAGTTCTAAAACATCCCTAATTCCAGAATGGGAAGACAAAGTCGAAGCAATCATTAAGGAATCCATTAATGAAAATGTAACAAGTTTTGCTGGTGTTCCTTCATGGATGCTATCCTTATTTCAACAAGTAATAAAGAAAACACGTAAGGATGACATTCTTGAGATATGGCAAAATGCCGAAGTTTATTTTCATGGAGGTGTTAGCTTTGAACCATATAGAAACTTATACAGCAAATTATTTCCATCAAAAGATTTTAAATATTTTGAAATTTTTAATGCCTCTGAAGGGTTTTTTGCTATTCAAGATCAAAATAGCTCCTCCGAATTGTTGTTAATGCTTGATTATGGAATATTTTATGAGTTTATTCCAGTAAATGGTTCGGAAAATGAAATTGTTTCTCTTGCAGATGTTGAGCTTAACAAAAATTATGAAATGGTAATAACCACTAATTCTGGTCTATGGAGATATAGAATTGGTGACACTATTAAATTTACTTGTTTAAATCCTTTCAGGGTTAAGGTTACAGGTAGGACGAAACATTTCATAAATGTATTTGGTGAGGAATTGGTAGTAGAAAATGCTGAAATGGCTTTATCCAAAACCACAGAGCTTACTAAATCTGAGATATCTAATTATACTGTTGGCCCTATATTTATGGGTAATAAAACTAAAGGATCTCATGAATGGATTATAGAATTTTCAAAAGAACCAGATGACATGAATAAGTTTACTGAAATATTAGATTTGAGCTTACAAAGTCTAAATTCTGATTATGAAGCAAAAAGACATAAAAGCTCTACATTAGAATTACCGAAAATTATAAATGGGAGAAAAAATCTTTTCTATGACTGGTTAAGATCTAGGAATAAACTTGGTGGACAAAACAAGATTCCTAGACTTTCAAATTCTAGAGAATATGTTGAAGAACTTCTAAAGATTAATTAAGAAACAGCTTTTAAATGAGATATATCTACATTTTGAAGTTTCTGATCAGCATAAACTTTTGTAATCTTTAACTCTTTTATGTCAGAACTTGGTAGGTTGAACATTGCATCATTTAATATTGCCTCACAAAGAGTTCTTAGACCTCTAGCACCAATTTTAAATTCAAATGCCCTTTCTACAATATAGTCAATAGCACTAGGTGTAATAGTAAATTCAATGTCATCCATTTCAAAGAGTCTAGTATATTGTTTTACAAGAGCATTTTTTGGGACTGTCATAATATCTTTTAAGGCATCTTTTGATAGAGGGTTTAAGTGGCACATAACCGGGAGCCTACCTATTATTTCTGGAATTAAACCATATGATCTAATATCATGAGGATTAACAAATTTTAGAACATTTTTTTCATCATCATTTACAACTTTTTCATCAGATGATTTAAAACCTATAGATTGTAAATTAAGTCTTGTCTTTATTATTTTATCTATTCCATCAAAAGCACCACCAGCTATAAATAAGATATTTGAAGTATCCAATTCAATAAATTGTTGGTCAGGATGTTTTCTTCCACCCTTTGGAGGAACATTTACAGTTGTACCTTCCAGTAACTTAAGCATTGCCTGTTGGACACCTTCACCCGATACATCTCTAGTAATTGAAGGATTATCACTTTTTCTAGCAATTTTGTCAATTTCATCAATAAATACTATTCCATTCTGTGCTTTTTCAACATCAAATTCGGCTGCTTGAAGTAGTTTACTTAATATACTTTCAACATCTTCTCCTACATATCCAGCCTCGGTAAGGACTGTTGCATCAACAATTGCAATCGGAACATTTAAAAACTTAGATATTGTTTGAGCTAAAAGTGTTTTTCCAGTTCCAGTTGGACCTACTAAGAGTAGATTACTTTTTTGTATTTCAATATCATTAGGAAGTTGTTTTTGATTTATTCTTTTATAATGATTATAGACAGCAACAGCTAGTGTTTTTTTTGCTTGTTCCTGACCAATTATATGTAAATCAAGAAAATTTTTGATTTCTATTGGAGGTTTTAGATCAACTAAAAAGTCACTTGATTCTTTCGAAGTTTGATCATCTTTAACAATCATATCTGCTTGAGATATACATATATCACATATGTGAGCATCTAATCCAGCAATAAGAAGTTTTGTCTGAGATTTTGCCCTTCCGCAAAAGGAACATAGAATTTCTTCCTCGCTCATATTTACTTGTTTAAGACTTCATCAACCATTCCATACTTGTGAGCTTCATCAGCCTTCATCCAATAGTCCCTGTCACTATCTGCGTTAACTTTTTTGAAGGTTTGACCAGAGTGTTTTGAAATTATTTTATAAAGTTCATCTTTCAATTTCAATATTTCACGAGCAGTAATTTCGATGTCAGCAGCTTGACCAGAAACTCCTCCTAAAGGTTGATGAATCATTACCCTTGAATGCTTTAGAGCAGATCTTTTACCCTTTTTACCTGCACACAAAAGTACTGCAGCCATAGAGGCAGCACATCCAGTACATATTGTTGCTACATCAGGTTTAATATATTGCATGGTATCATAAATTCCAAGACCTGCATAAACTCCACCACCTGGCGAGTTTATATACATTTGTATGTCTCTTGATGAATCTGTACTCTGTAAGAAGAGTAATTGAGCCTGTATAACATTAGCTACACTGTCATTGATTGCAGTTCCTAAAAACATTATGCGATCCATCATCAACCTCGAAAACACATCCATCTGAGCTACATTAAGTTGTCTTTCCTCAATAATATATGGAGTCATGCTGCTTACGATTTTATCATAGTAAGTTGAACTTACTCCATGGTGTTTAGTTGCATATTTCTTAAATTCTTCTGAATAATCCATCTATAAAATTTTAATTCAAAATTAATCAAATAGAAGTCTAAATAAAAGATATATAAAGATTATTTAATTCAAGTTTTTAATTATAATCAAATAGTATGATATATTTTGTTAAATTTGCTTCCTGAAATTAGTAACCTGGGTCGAGTACCCAAAACATTAAAATTATGGCAGTAAAAATTAGACTTCAAAGACACGGAAAAAAAGGAAAACCATTTTATTGGATAGTTGCAGCAGATGCTAGATCCAAGAGAGATGGTAAATATTTAGAAAAAATAGGGACCTATGATCCAAATCAAAAACCAGCGGCAATTGATTTAAATTTTGATTCAGCCTTAAGCTGGTTAGATAAAGGTGCCCAGCCTACAAGCACTGCAAAGGCTATTCTTTCGTATACTGGAGTTTTATTTAAAAAGCACTTAGATGGAGGTGTAAAGAAAGGAGCATTCACTGAAGCTGAAGCAAAAAAGAGATTTGATGCTTGGATGAAAGAAAAAAGTGCTAAAATTGAGAAAAAAATTGAAGATGCTAATGCAGCTCTTGAGTCAAATAAGAAAGAAGCAAGAGAGAGAGAAGAAGAATACAGAAAGAGAAAGTTAGAGGAA
>CABYAF010000001.1 GCA_902516925.1 uncultured Bacteroidota bacterium | reverse complement strand
TGTTTAGAAAAAGATAGTGATGGAGAAAATCGATGTATTAGATTATTATCTTGGATTGAAGGAAGACTCTGGAGTTCTGTAAATCCGATTGAAGAGTCATTAAGAATTGATCTAGGGTCTAAAACTTCTCTACTTTCAAAATCATTAGAAAAGTTTGAACATCCATTTTCAAAAAGAAATATCATAGACTGGGACATATCAAACTCTTTATGGGTTGAGGAATATGTAGATAGTTTTGATTTAAAAAAAAGAAAAATTCTTAAAAATTTTATTACAAACTTTAAGATTAACCTCCCTAAATATAAAAAGTTAAAAAAATCAATTATTCATAATGATATAAACGATAATAATATTCTTGTATCTAATGAAAAATTAAACCCAAAGATATCCTCTATAATTGATTTTGGAGACTCTGTATTTTCTCAAAGAGTTAATGATTTAGCAATTGCTTGTTCATATGGTATAATGAACTTAAATGATCCACTTGCTGGATGTTGTGACATAATTTCTGGTTATAATAAATTATCTATTATCAATGATAATGAACTCAGTTTACTGCATAATTTAATTGGAATGAGGCTTGTAGTTTCTGTTACAAAATCACATATAAATAGTGTTAAAGAACCAAATAATAAATATTTATTAATTAGTGAAAAACCAGCTTGGGATCTTTTATCTAAATGGTCACAGATAAATTCTGAATATGCATATTATGCGTTTAGAAAATCATGTAAATTAGATGCCCATCCAAACAAAGAAAACTTTTCTAAATGGATTATAAATGAAAAAAATTCTATACAAGATTTATTCCCAGAATTAGAAAAAAATGAATTTTATAAAATTGATCTAAGTGTTGAAAGTGAATGGATTGGCGGTAGGAGTGAGATAGAAAACTTAGACATATTTCAATTTAAAATTGAAACTCTTCAGAAAAAAAATTCTAATAAAATTTTAGCCGGTGGATATCTTGAGCCAAGATCAATATATACATCTGACACATATGAAAAGATAGGAAATTATGGTGCTGAGAGTAGAACTATTCATTTAGGATTAGATTTTTGGCTTCCACCTGGAACTAAAGTGAGTGCAATGTTTGACGGCGAAGTCATGACAGCAGTAAATGATGAAGGTAACAAAGAATATGGTGGGCTTATAATCTTAAAACACATTTTTAAGAGTTTTAAGTTTTATACTTTATATGGTCATAATACTGTAGAAAGTGTCCTTAAAAATAAAATAGGAAGCAAAGTGAAGAAAGGAGATATAATTGCTGAAATAGCAAATTATCCTGAGAACGGGAATTGGGCTCCTCATCTTCATTTTCAAATAATGTTATCAATGCTTGATTATAAAATAGATTATCCAGGTGTATGTTATTTAAATCAAATTGAGGTATGGAAAGATTTATGCCCTGATCCTAATCTAATTTTTAAATCAAAAGAATTAAAATTTGAGCTCTCCAACTCTAAAGAAGAACTAATTAAACATAGAAATAATCACTTGGGTAAAAGTCTTAAACTCCACTATGAAGAGCCTCTTCACATTGTTAGAGGAGAAGATGTTTTTCTGATAGATAACTTTGGGAGAAAATATTTAGATACAGTAAATAATGTTGCACATGTTGGACATGAAAATGAGTCTGTTGTTGCAAAGGGTAAAAGTCAAATGTCAATTTTGAATACGAACTCAAGATATCTACATAAGAACATCAATGATCTTTCAAAAGAGTTATTAAAGACACTTCCTGATAAGCTTTCTGTGGTCCATTTTGTGAATTCTGGAAGTGAAGCCAATGAATTAGCAATAAGAATGATGAAGTCTCACACTGGACAAAGTGATATAATAGTTTCTGAACATGGATATCATGGAAATACTAATATTTGTGTTGATATTTCATCTTATAAATTTGATGGTAAAGGCGGAAGTGGACCTCCTGAAAATACACATGTTATTCCTATACCAAATGAATTTCGTGGAAAATATAGAGGCGCTAATTCTGCAAAAAAATACTTAAATGAAGTTGAATTATGTATAAAGAAAATTAAATCCAAAAAAAGAGGGCTTGGAGGCTTTATAATAGAACCTATTTTGTCATGTGGAGGTCAAGTTGAATTACCAAAAGGGTTTCTTAAAGACACATATAAGCTTATAAGAAAAAATGGTGGATTATGTATCTCAGACGAAGTTCAAGTTGGTTGTGGAAGACTTGGAAAATCTTTCTGGGGATTTGAAATTCATAATGTAACTCCTGATATAATCACTATAGGTAAGCCTCTGGGAAATGGACATCCTATTGGGGCTGTAGTTTGTACAAAAGATGTAGCTGAAAGTTTTGCTAATGGCATGGAGTTCTTTAATACTTTCGGTGGAAACCCAGTTTCTTGTTCTATAGCAACTGAAGTCCTAAGATTTGTTAATAGAGAGAAACTACAAAAAAACTCAAAAATTGTTGGAACTTACTTTAAGGAAGAACTGAAAAAACTTTCTAATAAATTTAATATAATCGGTGATGTTAGAGGACAAGGTTTATTCCTAGGAATTGAGCTTGTTGATGATCAGATGAATCCTCTTAGTGAGCAAAGTTCATACATTGTTAACCGCTTAAAAAAATATGGGATTCTATCAAGCATTGATGGTCCAGAAAATAACGTTATTAAAATTAAGCCACCTTTAACATTTAGTAAACATAACTGTGATATGTTTATTCTTTATCTTGGTAAAATATTAAAAGAAGATTTTTTAAACAATAAGTATTATGAATAAGTATTTAATTTTAACTACATTTTTACTTTTAAACACTTCGATTGTTATGTCACAAAAATATGAGACTCAAGAATATGAGGTAGTTGATGAAATTGATAAAATTGAAATTAGATATTATCCGAGTGCTCCTATGATCAGAGTATCATCTAACCAAAGTAGAAATAATAATTTTGGTAAGCTATTCAGATACATTGCAGGTAATAATAGCAATGAAGAAAAAATTGCAATGACAACACCTGTTTATATGTCTGATCAGAGTAAAACAATGGAATTTGTTCTTCCAAAAAAATTTCTCTCAGGAGAGATACCCGTTCCCAATGACAACGATGTAGAGGCATATATATCTAAACCTAAATATTATGCAGCAATAAAATATTCCGGTTATTCCAATAATAAAAAGGAAGAAAATTACAGACAAGAGTTAGTCAAAGCTATACAAAATAGTAATCTTAAAATTCTAAGTGAACATTTTGTACTTTCATATGACGCCCCTACAAAATTCTACAACAGAAGAAATGAAGTATTAATTCAAGTTGATTATTCAAATTGATAAATTGAAAAAAAATAAATTGAATTTTTAATCATTTTAAAAAAAAATCACTAAAAAAATATCATTTTCGCAAAAATGGTATAATAGGTATTTCTAATGACAGATAGCAATATTTGATAGTATAGATTTGAAGCTTAATCAATAAATACTGAAATTATGAAAAAATTATTTTTAAATTTCTCTTCAGCTCTTAAGTTTACTTTATTAACTACTGTGGCTTTAATGTCAACGAATATTTCATATTCACAAGACTTTGGTGCAGACTTAGTAAGTTCTTATGTATGGAGAGGAACACAATTTGGATCCGGAGCACACATACAACCTTACATGGACCTTGGGTCTGGTAATTTAACTGGTGGTGTTTGGGGAAGTTTTGCAACTTCTGCCCTTGGAGGTGGAAATGAACTTGACCTATGGGTAAGTTATGACTTTGGTCCTCTTGCGTTAACTTTAACTAATTATACCTTTCCTGGTGAAGGAGGAGCATATTTAGAAGGAGAAGGATTATTTGATGGTGACTACACAGAGGTTGCAGCTTCTACATCTTTAGGAGGTGTTGATCTATCTGCTGGATATTTCACTGAACTTGAAGCATTATATGTCGAGCTTGGAATCTCAACAGGAGCTATTGATATAGCAGTTGGATATGCTGATGACATGGCAACCGCTTGGTATGCAGGTGGTGGGTCAGGGCTAGTTAATATGTCTTTTAGTGGATCTAAAGATATTTCTATAACTGAGTCTTATTCATTACCAGTTTTTGGATCATTTATTATAAATCCTGAAGCTGAAACAGCATTTTTAGTTTTTGGAATAAGTTTTTAAATTAAAAACATTATGAAAAAAATAGAAGCAATTATTAGAAAGTCAAAATTTGACGAAGTGGTAACCGCCTTGCATGATGCAGAGGTTTACTTTTTCAGCTACTGGGATGTCACAGGGGTTGGAAATGAAAAAATTGGTAAGGTCTATAGGGGAACAACTTATAGTACAAAAGATATTCAAAGAAGATTTTTATCAATAATAGTATCTGATTCATTTGTGGATGCAACAGTGGATGCAATTTTAAAATCTGGAGCTACAGGAAATGTAGGTGATGGTAAAGTTTTTGTTTTACCATGTGAGGAAGCATATAGAATTAGAACAGGAGAAAAAGGAAACAAATCAATTAATTAAAAATTATGGAATTATTAACTACTAACAACGTATGGATGATGCTCTGTGCAGCATTAGTCTTTTTTATGCATCTAGGATTTTCTTTCCTAGAAATTGGGCTTACTAGACAAAAAAACACAATCAACATTTTATTTAAAAACTTTTTTATAATTACAATGGGATTAATTGTGTATTGTTTGGTTGGCTTTAACTTAATGTATCCTGGAGATTTTAATATTATAGGTAATGGAGTATTAGGGTTTGCAGGTCCTGGTTTAGATGCTGTTGCAGCTGCTGATTTATCTTACAACGAGGGTTATACTTATTGGACTGATTTCTTATTTCAAGGAATGTTTGCTGCTACCGCTGGTACAATTATCTCTGGTGCTGTAGCTGGAAGAATTAAGATAAATGCGTTTATGCTAATCGTATTTCTTTACATTTTAATCGTTTATCCTATAGTTGGATCTTGGCAATGGGGAGGTGGTTTCCTTTCAACCCTTACGGATGAAGTTGGATTCTATGACTTCGCTGGTTCTACACTAGTTCACTCTGTTGGTGGATGGGGAGGATTAGTTATAATTTATCTACTTGGTGCTAGAAAAGGAAAATTTGACAGCTCTGGAAAAGCAGCTGCAATTCCTGGATCAAACATTCCACTCTCTGCAGCTGGTGTTTTAATATTATGGCTTGGATGGTTTGGATTTAATGGTGGGTCTGTCTTATCAGCTGATCCTGCAAATACTTCATTGGTACTTGTTACAACATGTCTAGCTGCTGCTGCAGGAGGATTAGGTGCCTCATTTTTATCATCACTCATGTACAAGAACTTAGATATCACAATGTTTATGAATGGCGTTTTAGGAGGACTGGTCGGAATTACCGCTGGTGCAGATCAAATGGGACCTACAGATGCAATATTAATTGGAGCAATAGGAGGGGCAATTGTTGTTCTTGGTGTAGCTTTTCTTGATAAATGTAAACTTGATGATCCAGTTGGTGCAATTCCTGTTCACCTATTTGCTGGTATATGGGGAACTTTAGCAGTTGGGCTTTTTGGAGCCTCTTCAGGTTTTGATCAATTTATGGTTCAACTTGCAAGTACTGGAATTGTAGGCGCATTTTGTATTGTTGGTGCCGCTATTATTGCTTTAATAGTAAAATCAATTATGGGCCTCAGAGTATCTGAAGAAGAAGAAGAAATAGGATTAGATATTTCTGAACATGGAACGAAAGCGTATTTTTCATCATAATGAGATAATAGCTTCTATTATTTTCAGTCTTAAAAGGAGATCATTTGATCTCCTTTTTTGATTATTATATGTTTTAATTTTTTCATTTATAATATCTTAGTCTATAATTATGAAGAAAATTGTAATAGTTGGGAGTGGAGTTAACGGTCTCGTTGCAGCAAATTATCTAGTCAAGGATGGGTATGAAGTAACAATTATTGAAAAAAAAGACTTAACTGGGGGTGCATGTATAAAAGATTCAGAGGTCATTGAAGGTAAAAAAATTGATTTTGCATATGGAGCGACAGTCCTAGGTATGATGCCAAAGTTCATATTTAATGAAACTGGTTTGGTAAATGATGTTGAAGGATTTTATCCAAAAACTCCAAAACTAGTATATTTCAAAAATGAAGAAAATTCTACTAAAATCTTTCAAGATTGTCTTGAATTAGAAAAAGAACTAAAAAATAAATGGGGAGAAAAGGGCAAGATAAATGATTTTAGAAATGATGAAAATAAAGTAATTAAATTTATTCAAAAGCTTTATAAAGAAGCTACAACTCCAACTGTTGAAATAGCACATAAAGAACTTGGGAAAAAGCTTTCCGATCTTTGGATATTTGGGACTGCAAAAGACCTACTTGATTACTATTTTACATCTGAGAAATCAAAATTATATATGGGTATGACAGTAATTGAAAGTGGTCCTGCATCAATTCATGATCCAGGAACTGCATTTACAATTCCATTAATGGACTCTGGATCTGTTTTTGATGGATATTGGGGATTTGTAAAAACTGGTATTTGGAAAATAACAGAAAGTCTGACTAAAATCAATTTGAGTTTAGGTGTAAAGATTAATTTAAACTCACATATTAATGAAATTGATACTCAATCTAAATTGATCTCTTACACAAGTGATCAAGGTGACATAGAAGAATATTATGATCATTTAATATTTGCTACAGATCCTATAACACCCTCAAAGGTGATTAAAGATTTTAATAAAAAAACTGAACTTGATTTAACGGGTACTAGTGGGAAGGTAACAGCATTTTTTAGAAATCCTGTAAAATGGAAGGACTCTAATGAGTTCCCTGATTCCTTTAGATTTATATTTTCAAATAATAGTCTTAAAGAATTTGAAGAAGCCAGTCAAAATTCTCTAAAAAATACTGGAGATTATTTTCCAGGATTCATTCAGGTATATCCAGATGGAAGCGCACAACGAAGTATGAATAACAAAGAGAGTTTTGATAAACTAATACTTTTTACTAAGAATCTTAGCTATAATAAAAAAGCTGATGATTTAAATAAAGTAAAGGATGAAATAATATCAGCTGTATTACCTTATATTGAAAATCCAGAGGATCTTGCTTTTAGCAAGTTTCTTACTCCAAAAGATTTAAATGAAACTTTTCATTTCCCAATGGGCAATATTGATCATACAACTTTAACTGGAAATCAAAATTATAACAAAAGGACTTTTAGTAATAATGATAAAAACTTTTACTCATATTACGACTACCATGATATCTATTACTGCGGTGCTGGAAGCTTTCCTTGCGGAAGTGTAGCTGGCACAGCTGGATACATGTGTTCTAAACAACTTATTAGAAATGATCATTAAATATGATAATTTCTATTATTACTTTTATTGGATTATTTTACTTTTCATATAGATTTAGAATAAAACCATTTTTAACTTTACTATTTGCTTCATTTTTATCTGGATTTTTTCTAAATATTAGCATACCTGAAACACTATACTTAATTTATAAAGGATTTTATAGTATAGTGATTGTAATTGGTCCGATTATAATTATAGGGACACTTCTAGGGAAATTTTTAAATGAAACGGGAACTTCAAGAAAAATGGTTAATACTTTTATATCATACCTCGGAATAAATAATATTCCTATTAGTTTAAACGTAATTGGGTTTATAATATCAATACCTGTTTTTTGTGATGCGGCTTTCATACTCATGTCTTCTATTGTAAAAGATTTATCAAAGACTACAAAAAAAAATATCATTTTGCTATCAATATGTTTAGCTGCAGGCTTATATTCTGCTCATGTGTTTGTGCCTCCCACTCCAGGTCCTATTGCTGCATCTGCAATAATGGACGCAGATATTGGGCTATTATTCTTTATCGGAATTATCGTAGGTGCAATCGTTTCAATTGCAGGATATGTATGGATAAGGTTTTTATTTAAAAAAGAATTTGAAATCAATACTGAAGAGATTAAATCTTATGAGTTTATTTCAAATAGAAGTATTATTTCTTTTTTACCAATAGCTCTACCAATTTTACTCATATCATCTTCAACGATAATTAAGTTTCCAGATCTAGAAATTACTCAATTTCAATTTTTGAAAATTTTTGTGTTTATTGGAAAACCAGAAATTGCATTATTAATTGGTTTTATAACGACATTAATATTTCTTAGAAAAGATAAAATAAAGGATACGCCATTATGGGCAATTAAGTCTTTGATGGACTCTTTTGGAATTTTATTAATTACAGGATCAGGTGGTGCATTAGGTTACATTATCAGGGAGTCAGGGATTATCAACAGTCTAAGTATTAATGATGTTACAGGTTTATCAAGTATTCTTTCTGTATTTATTATAGCTGCAATAATAAAAACTATTCAAGGTTCATCAACTGTTGCAATAGTTACTACATGTGCTATTACAGCGCCCCTAATTCAATCAATTGGAATGACTTCAGAATTAGAAAAAGTAATTTTAATAATCTCAATAGGCTCAGGAGCTATGACAATATCGCACATAAACGATAGCTATTTCTGGGTTGTATCAAAATATTCTAACATAGAGATGAATGATGTTTTAAAATTTTTCTCAACCACAACTTTGATTCAGGGTTTATTTGGATTGTTAACCTCAATTACACTTTATATTTTTTTAACTTAGTTAAATGAAAAAAATATTTATTCTATTAATTAGTTTCTTAATTTGCTCTTGTACAAATTCTACAAAGATTGTCTTTTTAGGTGATTCAATCACAGAATTTGGAGTCTATGATACTAATGTTGGGATTCCATCTAACGGCGAGTTAGTCTATCCTCAGTATACAGGATTTATAACACTTTTATCAAAAAGCGTTGGTGATAATACAGAGTTAGTTGGCAAAGGAATTGGTGGTGACAAGGTTTCAGATCTTCTTACTAGATATAAAGATGATGTGATTAAATTAAATCCTGATATAGTATTCATATACATTGGTATTAATGATGTTTGGCATAAATATGATTATGGAACTGGGACAGATATTGATCTATATGAAAATGGCCTGAGACAAATAATTAGAGATATAAAAGATAATGGAATCAAAGTAATTCTGTGTACGCCAACAGTTATAGGCGAAAATAAAGGTGAGTTTACTTTAGTAAATCAATTTAAAGACATTGAAACAATGGAAATAATGAATGATGATTTAGATGATTACTCAGATGTAATTAGAAAATTATCTCTAGAATTTAATACTGAACTTATTGACTTGAGAAAAATATTTATGAATTATATTTCTGAAAATAATCCAACTAATAGTCCATCTGGAATTACAACTTATGATGGAGTTCATTTAAATGATTTAGGTAATAAGTTAATTGCTTATGAGATGATAAAATTTATTGATAAGTAAGGTTAATATGTTGAAAAGAGTATTACTTTGTTTATCATTAATGTTTTTTGTAGGATGTCAACAGAATTCTTCGAATAACATATTATACTTCTCTGGATTTGATGATATAAAATATTTTGGAAAAGATTCATTCTTATTAGAAGGAAGTGATATTCCTGAATCATTAAAAGAAAATATGTATGATAGATTGCCAGCATCCTATAAAGAAATTGTTCGAGAGCCTGTTTGGAATTTATCAAAAAATTCCACTGGACTATCCATAAGATTCCTATCCAATTCATCTGTTATAACTGCTAAATGGGAACTCCTAAATAACCTTAGTATGGACCATATGCCTGATACAGGTATAAAGGGAATTGATCTCTATTATAAAAATAATAATGAATGGCAATATATTAATACTGGTCGTCCAGCAGGATTTAAAAATGAATATAGACTTGTTGATAATATGAGTAATGAAGTAAGAGAGTATAAAATATTCCTTCCATTGTATGACGGGCTAAAAAAAATTGAAATTGGAATAGATAACTCTAGTTTCATCAGGAAGCCTGAGATAAATGAAAAAAAACCTATAATTTTTTATGGAACTAGTATAACACAAGGCGCTTGTGCATCAAGACCTGGAATGGCTCATACAAATATAATATCTAGAAAGCTTGATCGTAATGTTGTTAACTTTGGATTTGATGGTAATGGCAGAATGGAGCAGTCAATATCTGAGTTAATATCAGAATCAAACCCTGCTTTCTATGTTATTGAATGTATGCCAAATATGTATCCACCTGATTTGGTTACAAGTAATACAATTCCATTAGTTGATTCAATTAGAAGTAAAAACCCTGATACTACTATAATTTTAGTAGATCTATTTACATCGCCTCTTACTGTTTTAGATAATAATATGAATATATTATCAAAAGAAATGAATAACTCATTAAGAACTGAATATGAAAAAATGATTGATAATGGATATGATAATATTATATATCTGGAAAGCAGAGATGCTTTGGGTTCTGATTTTGAAGGAACTGTCGATGCGATTCATTTTACAGATTTAGGTTTCACTAGATATTCAAACTTTTTAATTGAAAAATTTAAAGAATATAACTTGATAAAGAATTAATTGAATTTATCTAGAGTATATAGCAGGATTTAATAATTGTGAGACACAACTAAATGCTTAATTTGCTTGTTAGTGTAAATACTTATTAGTCTTTAATTTAACAATTTCTTAAACAAATATTTCATTATTAAAACATAATATTGTTAAAAATATTATGCGAGGTTTTAAGTTTTTATTAATTATTTCATCATCACTTCTTTTTATTACATGTTCCAAAGATGATGGTTACGGCCCTAGAGAAGATTACTCTGGTTCATCAAATTCATATAACCCACCATCAACTGCTTCTCCCGCAACAACTACAACTGTTACTCAATATAGCTTAACTGTTACAGCTGGAGCTGGTGGATCTGTATCTACTTCAGGTGGAACTTATGATGATGGAACCTCTGTAAGTATAATTGCAACACCAAATGATGGATATGAATTTTCTGGATGGAATGGTTCAGACTCTTCTAGCACAACTATTACTATTACAATAAATTCAAATACTACACTAGAAGCTCTTTTTAGTCAAGTTGAAACAACTGAAACAACATCAACTGACACGTCTATATTTAATGCTGACTTAATAGATTTTAATTATTATCTACACTCAAGTCTACCTGATGAATGGATAACAGAATTTAACACTATAATGAATAACCTTGAGTCTACAATCCCAGCATATAAAAGGAGTGGCTTCCCTGAATCAATGAATATATATGCTTGGAATAATTCTGTACCAAGCCCTTATACAGATCCAAATGGGAATAGTATGCAGGGAGCTTCAATCTCAGGTAACGGAACTGATTTCTGGATGGTTTTAGAAATTCCTGATGACGAATTTACAAATAATTCAAGCCACAGGTATTCTGTAATAGCACACGAGTATTTCCATGTTTACCAACATAGTATGTCTCCAGCTTTCTCAGTTGGCAGTGATGGCGAATTTAATAACCCAAATGCTATGGATGTTAAATGGTTAATTGAAGGATCTGCTGCTGCATTTGAGTCTTTATATATCCAAGAAAATTATGGAATTAATTATTTTGAAGAGGGACAAGCATGGGGCGTTGAAGCAGATGTTCTATCTGATCCTGCATCATATGAGTTCTATAGCAAACAAGATAACAACTATGCAAACTCTGTTTTTATGGTACTTGCACTTGTAAAAGAATTGGAAAATGTTGGTTTTTCACCTGAGAAGGCTTTTCAATCAATATTTAAAGTTTTTTGGGAGCAGGATCCAAAAAATTCTGATTGGAAAACTAAGTTTGAAGAAACTTTCACGATAGATATTGATACGTTTTATTCAAGTCTTGCCTCATACTCAACTGATATGAGTTTAATATATCCGTCATCTACAATTACGGTTCAGAATATTATTAATGATACTTCAGCAATTTCTGAGGTAAGTACTGAAACAACATCGACTGAAACAACATCGACTGAAACAACATCAACTGAAACAACATCAACTGAAACAACATCATCCGGTACGTCATCCCCAAGTATCTGGAGTGGACCTATGATACAATTTTCTAAAGAAGATGGTTCTGACTCTTCTCAAGAAAGTAATCAAGATAGAATAACATCAAATGTGTGGATAACCAGAGGAAATGGCGGGCAGATATTTAATATTGCCAAAGAAAACTCTGCAAATAAAACAAACAGTCCAGTAGGAACTTTGTGGGCTAAGGGAAGTATCGATAATATTGATAACTTGACATTTGAACCCTTCAGACAAGCAGTTGGACAACCAAAGGCTGTTGTAGGTTTAGATTTAGTATTGTACTTAGTGGATGATGATATTTACCTCAGTGTTAAATTTACATCTTGGTCACAAGGGCAAAAAGGTGGATTTGCATATGAAAGAAGTTCTGAATAAATATTAAATTTCGAAATCCTTAAATTAGATATAACCAAATTATTTAACTATGAAAAAATTACTAATAATATTATCTTCAACTCTGTTAATAATATCAATTTCATGTTCTTCAGATGACGATGAAATAGTGGGTGATACTTCATCCTCTAATATCTGGAATGGACCTATAATACAGTTTTCTAAAGAAGATGGTGCTGACTTTACCCAAGAAAGTAATCAAGATAGAATAACACCAAATGTTTGGATAACTCGAGGTAATGGTGGGCAAATATTTAATATTGCTAAAGAAGACTCTGCAGATAAAGGTGACAGTCCAGTTGGAACTTTGTGGGCTAAGGGGAATATTGAAAATATTGATAATTTGACATTTAAACCATTCAGACTGGGAGTTGGACAACCAAAGGCTGTAGTAGGTTCAGATTTAGTTTTGTACTTAGTAAATGATAATATTTATATCAGTGTTAAATTTACATCTTGGTCACAAGGTCAAAAAGGTGGGTTTGCATATGAAAGAAGCTCTGAATAAATATTATCTAAATCTTAAAAGTTTAGAATCAGATGGAAGATATAAAGGATGCTTTGGGGTTCCATTTATGTTTTTTCCGAAACACATTGGGTTAGATATGAATTTTTTAAGTTCACCTGGCTCTTCAATATAGTTTCCCCATGCATAAATTACCTTATCAACTTTTGATACTAAATTGGTTAATACATTTAAGTTTTTAATTGTTAAACCAATACTAGTGTCCAATTTTTTTGGATTTGGTGTGATATAGGTAAAAAGATTCCCTACAAAAAAACCCCCGCAATCAAATTTTCTTGTGAAACTTACTAATCTCCTTATCGTAGGATCATCAATAGTTTCATTGCCAATCGATGGATTTAACATTATGTATAATAATTGAGGCTTATTTAAATCCCAATGTCTTGATAATTTATATCTATGTTTTTTATCATTACTAAATCTAGCATTTCGTAGTATATTATTCTTGATAATTAAGGCCATGTCCAAATTTAAATAATGGATTTACAGAATCATAAGGTAAATCTTCTTTTTGGTTTTTAACAGCTTCTGTAGAAGATGGTATCTCGAATGGTAGCTTACCCGATGGTGAAAATTTTCCATATATCATTTCCAATAATATATTCTCTTGAACTTGAAAATCTGCTATAATTGCATCCGATACATCCGCTATCTCAGAAAAAACAGTTGGTCTTTTAAGACTCATTACTAATATTACAGGTTTAATCTTTGCTAGACTTTTAATCCTTTTTATCTCCTCAGGAGTAAAATCAAGTGGACCACCTCCAAGCATTTTTTGCATTTCATACTTTGCTTCAAAACGACCTGAAGGTGAAGAGAGCTTAATCAAAATATAATCCGAATCTTCAGGGCTAAGTGAATAATTATATTTTTTGATTAACTCTTTATTAAATCCATCAAAAAATATTTTATCCTCTTTTTGAATTGGTAATATGTTTTTGTTTTTAAGTAATACTATAGATTTCTTTTGTGCTTCGATTCCTTGCTCTATAAAAAAATCATTATCTAAAGTATTCAAGCTTTCAACATTAATAAAAGGATTATCAAATAATCCTAGATTGAATTTCTCTTTCATTATTCTTCTCAAAGATTGGTCTATTCTTTTTTCAGAAATTATTCCTGACCTAATTAAATTTAGCAACTCATTTGTAAGGCTCTCACCTCCTATCATATCAATACCTGCATCAATTAATCTAGTTATTCTTTCCTCTGTAGTTTTATCTTCAAGTCCAAATGCTGATGCTGGTTTAAAAACTCTACCATCTGGAAGTGTTCTGTCTGTAATTAGAGCCCAATCACTACATACAATTCCATTAAAATTATATTTCTCTCTTAGAAGATTATTAATAATATATTCATCAAAAGATGCACCTATTTTTTTATCTGATATACCAACTGGTATTCCGTAATATGGCATCACAGATGAAACTCCTACATCAAATGCAGCTTCAAATGGTAGTAAATGATAATTAAAATTATCCCCTGGATAAACATGATTTCCTGGTGGAAAATGACTGTCGTTTCCGTTTTCAACTGATCCCGAACCAGGAAAATGTTTGACCATAGCTAAAACTGATTCCTGATTTATTGTTTTACCTTGAAGGCCTTTGATAAAAGCTGCCGTAAGTTTTGAATTAATTAAGGCATCTTCCCCAAAAGTACCGTCTACTCGAGTCCATCTTGGTTCAGTCGCAATATCAGCCATTGGGCCTAATGCTAAATTAATACCTATTGATTTATATTCTTGTCTAACAATATTTCCAAACTCTTCAACAATTTCTTCATCTCCTATTGCTCCTAATCCAAGTGTTGATGGCCAAATGGAAAAAGATGAAGAACTAACACTGATTGGTGAATTTGGGTCTGGAGCGCCGTGTCTTGGGTCAGATGCGATTGTAATTGGGATTCCTAATCTACTTTCTTCTGCAACCTTTTGAACATTATTATACCACTCTATCATTTTAATAGGCTCAAATGAATCAATAATATTAAAGTGATTCATTTTAAGATTATTTATTGACTCAACTGTCTCCGGAAGAAAAGATGCAAATCCTGACGATTCACTCCCTTCAAATGTAACCTTTGTTATATCAATAAATATTGAACCTGCCTTCTCTTCAATTGACATTTGAGAGATTAAATCATTAACTCTATCATCAATAGATTCGCTTTTATCCTCATATATATCAAGCATTCCATTTTTGTTTAAATCACGAAATTCTTGATTATTACAGCCTAAAATTGATAAAAAAAGCAGAGGAGATATTATTTTTTTCATTTTTAAATATACCTAAAAGTTGAGATTATTTTCTACAATCTCTTAAAACATCCTTTTCAACTACTCTGAGATATTTCTGCCTTTTCTTATCCGAGACAAAAGGGACTGACCAGAACTGCTTTGTGTTACTCCAATTTCCACCCCATCCAAAAACAAAAGTAAACACTCCGAGAACAAGTCTAAGCTTAACAGAGTTTAAATACATTGTCTTGACCGGTAAAGCTGGAGCTCCGTGAGTTAAGTAACACCTAACTTTTTTCTTTTTCAAAAAAGATCTGGGATATGCATATGTTTTAGTAATATTCACAAACTCATAGGCAAATCCAGGAGTAAATACCTCATCGAAAAACGTTTCCATTTTTGGAGTAAGCCTAAACCACCATACTGGTGATATGAAATAAATTCTATCAGACCATGTAACTAAATCCTTGTATTTTTTGACTAAATCTTTTTTATCTCTATGAAGTTTATCATCATAAAGGTCAATTTTCTTCAAGTTTTGATTATCATATTTACTTAAAATATTGTTGATTGTATTGAAGATTCCATTGTGACAGAAAGATTTTTTATCAGGATGCCCAATAATTACTAAATTATTCAAGGGTGTAGGTTAAGATTAGTCAACAAAATTAAATAAATTTGCACATAATCATAATATGAAAGACTTAATTATTATTGGAGCTGGACCAATTGGACTTGCATGCGGAATTGAAGCAGATAAAAGTAATTTAGACTACCTTATTATTGATAAGGGAATGTTAGTTAACTCAATCTTTAATTATCCTATTAATACAACTTTTTTCTCTACTTCTGACAAACTTGAAATTGGAGATATTCCATTTATATCTCATAATGTGAAACCAACTAGAATAGAAGCACTTGAATACTATCGAAGAGTTTGTGACACTTGGAAACTTAATTTAAGTCTTTATAATGAGGTAACTGAAATTATTCAAAAAGAAAAAAATTTTGAACTTAAAACAAGTGTAGGAATTTTGAATTCAAAAAAAATTATTATTTGTACAGGTTTTTATGATATTCCATTCATGCTAAATATTCCAGGAGAAGATAAAGATAAAGTTCTTCATTACTATAATGAATCACATCCATATTATAAAATGGATATTGCTATTGTAGGAGCGGGAAATTCAGCTGTAGATGTTGCACTAGATACTTTCAGAAAAGGAGCTAAAAGTGTAACCATGATAATTAGAGAAAAGGAAATAGGTAAAAACATAAAATATTGGGTAAGACCAGACATAATTAATAGGATTGAGAATAATGAGATTAATGTATACTATGAATCTGTAATTACCAATATCAAGGATAAATCAATAATTGTAAACAATAAGTCAGAAGAAATTGAGATAGAGAATGATTTTGTATTAGCAATGACAGGATATCAGCCTAATTATGAAATTTTGGAAAATCTTGGAGTTGAAATTCTAAAGGATGAGTTTAAAACTCCATTTTACAATGAGGATACAATGGAAACAAATGTGAAAGGAGTTTTTCTTGCTGGTGTAATTTGTGGCGGGCTTAAAACAAACAAATGGTTTATTGAAAATTCAAGAGATCATTCTGAAAAAATAATATCTCAAATTACTAAGGCTTAGTGTTTTTGTAGATTTTTCCCTTTTTCATAACAATATCAATACTTTGAAGAGTTGAAATATGTTTCAGTACGTTTCCCTTAACTGCAATAATATCTGCTTGTTTTCCTACTGAAATTGTCCCAACAGTCTCTGAAACTCCCATAAAGAATGATGGCCAATAAGTTGCAGATTTTATTGCATCAAGTGGTTCAACATCAAAAACATTTACCCAAACTTCTAATTCATTCCATGTACTTTGAGAGTGAAACTTCATAGGAATCCCGCTGTCCGTTCCAATCATCATTACTACACCAGAATTTCTCAATTGATTAAACTTTGTTTTTAGAGTTGGCTTTCTTATTGGAGTGAGTTGAAAATAAGGTAATTCGCCTGGTTTTTTTATTGAGTTTTTAATATCTAAAATGATTGAATCCGGAAGGTCTAAATGCCATGACTCATTATCCAGGTGCTCATTGTTTTTAATCACATCGGTGTAATTATAAAGTCCTTCAATTGTTGGAGTCCAAAATAACGGACCTAGATTCATTTGAGCAGTTCTCTCATTAATCATTTCCATTACATCATCAGGAAATCTAGGAGAAGAGGATAATCCGGTGTGTTCAAAATTATCAACACCAACTTTTAACCCAAGTCTAATTTCTTCTGGACGATGTGCATGTGCTACAACTTTTAAGTTGTGTTTGTGTGCTTCATCTACTATCGCTGATAATTCATCAAATGTCATTTGATCTTGATCAATTAATTTAATTAGATCAACACCTGCCTTTGCTAAAATTTTAATTTTATTTCTTGCATCCTTCTCCCCATTAACTCCCCACCTAAATAGTTCAGTTCCTGGATATGGTTTTTTTTGGATAAAAGGTCCACTCATATACATTGTTGGACCAGGAATCTTTCCTGAATTGATCATATCTCTTACTTCTAAACTTTCATCTAATGGTCCTCCCAAATCTCTTGCACTTGTAACTCCAGCCATTAATAATTGATGAGCTGAAGATGGCATAATTACGTCTTTAAATAATTTAGGATATGTCTTATCCCAATATGCATAATCAGAGTGTCCATTAATCATTAAGTGTACGTGCATATCCCATAAACCAGGCATGACTGACATTCCTTCCGTACTGACAACTTTATATTCCATTGGAATATTAATATTTCCAATCGTTCCAATATCTGTTATGGTCTCATCATTAACTAAAATCACACTATCATAAATAGGTGTATTTCCATATCCATCAATCAGAGTCCCTCCGACTAATGCTATTTTCTGTGATAATAAAAGATTACAAGAAAGAAGTGCTAAGATTAATGGTATTCTTTTCATTTTAATCAAGTTTAACTTTATCAATTTTTAAGATAGTATTAAGCATTACATTGGTTGTTTTCTCTAGCATTTCAAAATCTGTATATTCTTTGGGAGAATGACTTATCCCATCCTTGCTTGGAGCAAAGATCATTGCTGTTGGTGCAATCAATGCCATAGTCTGGGAGTCATGACCTGCTCCACTTGGCATTAACATAGAGCTATATCCAAGATCATCCGATACTTCACTAAGTATATTGATTATTCTTCTATCCATCAATGCAGGATCTCCAGTGGCATCAATTGGGCTAAAAGAGAATTTAGTTTTTGTCTCTTCTTCAATAATCTTTGTATTTTCTATAATCTTATTGTAAATAATTGAAATCTTCTTTGAACTTAAATCTCTTAATTCTAAACTTAAATTTACAATTCCAGGAATTACGTTTGGGACTCCTGGTTCTGCTGAGATTCTACCAACAGTGCCAACTTGTGAACCTTCATATGAGTTAACAGTTTCATTAACCATCAATACAAACTTAGAAGCAGCAATCATGGCATCCTGTCTTTGGTTCATTGGTGTTGTACCCGCATGGTTAGTAGTTCCTGTAACGGTTACATCCCACCATTTAAGACCTACGATTCCCTCAACAATCCCTACATCAGTATTACTACTGTAAAGATTATTCCCTTGTTCAATATGCATTTCTAGAAAAGCATGGATATCACCAATATTTCTTTTTACCTCATATATCCTGTCAACATTTCCACCAAGCCTTTCAACGCCCTCTCCATTGGTGTATCCTGAAATAGTCATAACATCCAATGTCTGCTGATTGATTTTACCTGCAAGTGCTTTGCTTCCAAAAAGCCCCCCCTCTTCATTAGAAAAAACTATTACTTCAAGTGGATGATTTAATAAAATATTTTTTGAATGAACAGTCTGTAAAACTTCAATTGCATGTATTACACCAGCTGCTCCGTCATAGTGCCCTCCATTAGGAACAGCATCAACGTGAGAGCCAAATAAAATTGGTTTTAAGTTACTATTGTTTGGATTATAATGTGCAATAAGATTACCGGCAAAATCAGTATAAACTTTAGCACTAGTTTTTTCAAGTTTCTTTGAAATATATTCCCTTGCCTGAATTTCAAAATCACTATATGCCACTCTATCATTTCCTTGATTCTCATTTACTCCAAACTTTTTCAAGTTCTCAAAAAGTTCAATGATTCTGTCTTTTTCAACTCTGTAGTCCTGAGAGTGAACAATTGTGGAGCTTAACACGAAAATAAATAATAGTTTTTTCATAATTAAATTTAAGAATTAATTGATTTGGACAATAAACTATGGAAGTGATGGACGCCCTTTTCCATGGTAGGCGAGAATCTACCAGTTGAATAATATCTTGATTTTAAACCTTTATTTACTCCTTCTACAACAAATTCATCTTCTCTTTCAACCTTATCAAGATTTGCTCCTGCTCCTAATTCTAATTTAGATTCATCATATACATAACTTAAGAAAGAAACTTTGGTT
Source organism: uncultured Bacteroidota bacterium (assembly GCA_902516925.1). Classification (GTDB taxonomy): domain Bacteria; phylum Bacteroidota; class Bacteroidia; order Flavobacteriales; family Flavobacteriaceae; genus Marisimplicoccus. Next base: position 185,826 of record CABYAF010000001.1, on the reverse strand, counting down.
TTATTCATATTTATAGGCTTGATTACATTAATAGAGACTCCCCATGGATAAACATTAACCATAATATTTGGAAATATCCAATAATAATATGCTGAAATATTTTTATTGTAATCTTGATGATCTTTAGGAAAATCAAACACTGCCTCATCTCCATCTTTAGAATAACCTATTTGGAGATTAAAATATTCATCAATTTCAGTGTCGTACTTTTCGTAATCTAAAACTTCATTCAAATCATTATGAACAAATGGGATATGAAATCCCTCAAGATAATTATCACAATATAGTGCCCAGTGAGAATTTACCATATAATCTTTACTTAGGTCTTGACGATATTCTATATGATCCATTGGCAAGAATGATATTCTTTGATTAATTTTTGAGCAAACAGACTCAAAATCAAAAGATGGCTCTAAGCCAACAAAGATAAAAGGACCAAGATTAGCAATTGGAAATTCTTTTAGATCATCACAATCCCTTGGAAATTCTTTTGCCAAACTAAACTCCGGCATTGACTTAAATTTACCATCAAGATCAAATTTTCTACCGTGGTACATACATCTCAAGTCTCTAACATTACCTTTATTATTTATTATAATGTTAGCTCTGTGAGTACAAACATTTGAAAGACAACTTATTTTTTCATCTTTATTTTTTACGAGTAATAAAGGCTCCTCAACATAGTTCTTGATAAATTCAAATGGATAAGTGTTTATGTTAATAGGCAAGATAGATTTATGACCCACAAATTGCCATGATTTAATAAATACTTTTTCTTTAAGTTCTTCAAAATATGAATTACTTCTATAAAATATAGCAGGCAAAGTCTCTGCTTTCACAATGTCCGGGTTAACATAAATTTTTGTCATAAAGACCTTAATTTAAATTAGTTAAAAGAATATTAAAAATATGAAATTATGTACTAATACTCAATATACATATTAGATTTGATCATTATTTAATATGAAAAGAAAAAAGTTTTTACAGAATACTTGTCCAACAATTACTCTTGCTGGAGAAAGCCTATCCATAACTATAACTTAAAATGCTCCAATTAAAGAGAAATATTCTATTAAGCTTGTTCGCAATAATTTCCAGTGTTAATTGTTCTGCTCAAGATTTTACAGAAGAATTCGAGAATCTGATTAATACTGAAAAGCCAAGTCTTCTTCCTGAAAAAATGATTTTTAGTCAAAGAATTTTATGGGGGGAGAAAGGTTTACTTAGAAAAACAGGAATTGTAAAACTTAGTCTTGAAAATCGAGAAAAAGAACTTGTTGTAAGAGAAAGAATGCTAAAGGCACATCAAATAATTGGTTATATAACTTTTGCAGGAATGATTTATCAGGGCATATTAGGAGGTAAATTATACAATGGTGATTACAGTGTATATGAAACACATAAAACACTAGGTAAAATTGTAACTGTAACTTATTTTACAGGGGCTGGTCTATCTTTGTTTACTCCTCCTCCACTTGTCAGCAGAAAAAAAGAAGGACTGAGTAATATTAGGCTACATAAAATATTAGCGAATGTTCATGTGCCCGCAATGATAGTTACTAATATATATGCTGACAAACAACAAGGGAATAAAAGTTATAAAAAGATACATAAAGCTTCTGCTTATACTGCAGTTGCAAGTTATACTCTTGCAATGGTTACTATAATATTTGATTTTTAATGAGAACAATACCTTTATTATTAGCACTTGTAACATTTAATTTATCTGCTCAAGAAATAAAAAAAGTTGATTCAGAAAGATCTACTATTAATTATACTGGTAAACATTTTTTACACAAATGGTCTGCTGAAAACAAAAATATTTCAGGACTAATTCAAATAGAGAACGAAACCATTACAAATATTGGGGTTATAGCAAAGGTTAGTGATTTTAGAAGTGGTAATTCCAACCTTGATAGTAATTCATTGAGAGTTCTTGATGCTCTTCAATTTCCAAATGTTATTTTTAGGTCTACCTCTATTAACAAAGAAAACGGACAAATTAAAATTAATGGTCTTATGAATTTTCATGGAATTGAAAAGGAAATTAGTGTATCAGCTAAAGTTTTTGAGCTTGATGGTAAAACTCAGTTATCAGGAAAACTTATTGTTTCCTTGACAGAGTTTTTAATTGATCGTCCTTCATTACTATCAATGAAAGTAGATGACGAAATCAATTTGGAATTTGATTTATATTTCAAATAGAGAAAGTTCTAATCTTAATCTATTATATTTCTATTCTTCATCCACTCCTCTACAATTATAGGCCATGATTCAATTGACCCTCTACCTTTGCCTAGACCATATCCATGTCCTCCATCTTCCCAAATATGAAGTGCTGTAGGTATATTGTTTTTTCTTAACGCCATATAATATCTTATACTATTTTCAGGAATTACAGCTTCATCATTATCAGAATGAATAATAATTGTGGGTGGAGTATTTCTATCAACATTTAGTTCATTTGAAAATCTTAGAATCATTTCTTCAGTTGCACTTTCTCCAAATAAACTGCTAAATGTCCAAGAATTTGTTTCTTTAGGGTTCATTGTTATTACTGGATAAAGAAGAACAGAGAAATTTGGTCTAGAATCATTTATTTTCAAATTTGACAAACTAGAAGCCAAATGTCCACCTGCAGAAAAACCCATAACTCCCAATTTATTTGGATTAATTTTAAATTTTGTTGAGTTATCCCTTATAAAATTAATAGCAGCCTGGCCATCTTCAATTGCAACTCTTTGTTTACATGATCCAGAATAATTATTTGGAAGTCTATGCTTTAACATAAAGGCATCTATACCTAAACTATTTAACCATTTTGCAATTGAAATACCCTCATTTGTTATGCTAAGATAAGTATATCCACCACCAGGAATAACTAGGACTGCAGGTTTATTACTTTCTTTGTTTTCAGAAGGATAATACCATATTTCAGGTGATTTAATTTCATATATATATGTACTCCCTCCTTCTTCGATAATTCTGTCTTTTTTATTGAAATCACAATCTAAAGCAGAATTATATAATGGAATAATTTGTTGAGCAAATATGATATCTGAAATAAAAAAGAGAAAAATAAAAACAGGAATGACATAAGTTCTTCTCATAAATACAATTTATAAAATTTATATTATATATTTATTACATAACTATAAATCAATTTATAAAATGAAAAATATAATCTTAACATTAATACTTAGTTTCGCAATTATAAGTTGTGAAACTCCAACTCAGGCTGACTCAGATTATCCAATTGTAATAGATGAGACTGAATTAGTTGAGTTAGTAAATAGCCAATATGAGGCTATGAATTCTGGAGATATTGAATCTGTAATGGATCTTTATTCAGATACTGCTATGTGGTCATTCCCAAATGGGGTGAATATGGAAGGAAAAGATCAAATTAAAGCAATGCTCGAAACAACAACAGGTATTTGGCAGATTTCTTCAGGCGAGGATACAACCTATATGGCTATGAAAGGAACTGATACAAATGAAAGTGGAGAGGAATTTGATTTTCATATTCTTCTAAGCTGGGGACCACAAACATTTGCAAATGATGAGACTTCAATAACAGTTCCATATCACAATGCAACATTTTTTGTTGGAGAAGATAAAAAGATACAGTGGACTGGTGCTTTTTATGATAGAACAAAGTTTATTGAGGCATATGATGAAGATCCAATAAAATAATTTAAGTATTATTTTGATAAATTAAACCCCTGATTAACAGGGGTTTTTTTATTTTTGAGAATAATAAAAAAATAAATTATGAGAAAACTAGCTATATTATTAATAATTTTATTTGTTTCATGTCAGGCTCCAACTTCAGGAGTTAGTGAGACGGACTCAAATACTTTTGAACAAAATGTACAAACTATAAAAGATACCTGGATTCAGGGTTTTGAAGAAGAAAACTTAGAAAAAGCGATTTCTTTTATGGCGGATTCAATAAAATGGACAGGCCCTAATGGAGATACTGTAGGTATGGAATCATTGAAGCAGAGTATTCAATACTGGATGGAGACATTTGATGAAATGACATATTCTGAAGGAGATGGATTACCTGGAACAGATGTAGGTTTTTGGGGAGGGAACACATATCCTGTCTCTCAAGCAATGTCTGGCCCTAATAATGTTAGAATGTATGGTACTTGGAGTATGAAAAATACCGCATCTGGGAAAACAGCTAAAACAAAGCATTATGCAGTATTAACATTTAATGAGGATGGAAAAGTTCATACAGCTACTGAATATGCGTCTTTTGACGAAGTCAGAAATTCTTTTGAATAATTGTTAATAATTTAACAGAATCATTACAGCGAAAGAAATAAAATCTTAATAGATTTACTTGTTCGTTAAGCGAACATAAATTGGTTTATGGTTAATTAAAAGCCCTCAAGACTTAACTTGAGGGCTTTTTTATGATGTCAAAGTGACAAGTCTAAGACTATTAACCAATTATTTAGACATACTTCAATTTAAGGAATATATACATCTGTAGTTAATAATCTCGTAAAGAGTTATTTACAGTTTCTTAACAATTACTCATCAGAGTCCCCTCTAATGGCGAATTGATTTAAGGTTATAATTTTGCCATCAACTACATAATAGCTTTCGTGATGTAAATCTGTGTATTCTTCACTATTGTCTGTTGCTGGGTAATTTACTGAAAACCCTGCTTGTACATATTCACCACCTATAGTTGGATCAAGATCAACAGAAAATGCATAATTATATGACCATGTGGGAAATTCTTGAGAGCTTAATGATTCAATAAAAGAATCAAAAGTATTGGTATAAGTGCCATCAGGCTGAAAGACTTCAACTGAGTCAGCAAAATATGGTCTCATTCCTTCATAATCTTGGATTGTCCAAAATTCATCAACAGTTGAGACAATATCAATAGCGTCTTGTGTACCAAGATGCCATTTAGTATCAGAATTTTCTCCAGTAACAAAACCAATAGATCTTTCTGTCATGTTAGATTCACATCCAACTATAAAAATAGCAGTTGTAAAAAGTATTGTAAAAATTGAATTTTTCATTGTAATTGTTTAATCACAAATATATAACTTATATTATTTATTATATGTATCTTTTATAAAGTGTATTAATTATGTACCAATTTTATTTACACAAATAAATATTTATACGAAATATTTGATAATATCTTATTAAATATTTCATTTTTTATATACATTACAATTAAATATTATTGTACATTAATGTATTAATAATACATAATATGATACATAGTTTTAGAATAAAGATTTTATCAATTTTATTTTTATTTAGTGGCTGCACAACTCAGACTTATAATGATGCTGAATATTTTGTAAGTGAAAAATCAAAAGAACTCGACTTTCCGTTTTCAGACGCATCAATAGTCGGAAATATAATTTATGTTTCGGGTCAAGTAGGATCAGAACCAGGGACAAGAAAGATTGTTGATGGGGGGATTAATGCTGAAACAATACAGATATTAAATAATATAGAGATGATCCTAAATGATCTTGGGTCAAATTCTGATAAAATATTTAAATGCCTCTGTATGCTTGAAGATATAAATGATTATGCTGAAATGAATAAAGCATATACAATGTTTTTTAATAGCAGAAGCAATCTACCAGCTAGAAGCACTTTTGCCGGTTCAGGTCTAGCTCTTGGAGCTAAGATAGAGATTGAATGCTGGGCAACTAAATGATTAACTCTTTTGTTTTAATGCAGACTCAGTAATTAACTCTGCAAGTAATTCATCAGCTTTTTCATCCGCCTCTGATCTTTTATTAGAATCAAATTTCTTATATACTGATATAAAATGATTGGCAGTTCGTTTGCTGATTTTTTTTAGCAATTGAGCTTCACGAACTCTTCTTAAAAAAATACTTTTTGAATTAAGTAGCATTGGTTTATATTACTAACTAAAATAAGAAAAAATCTTAACTATAAGGCAATCTAATAGATAATTTGAGTTTCTTATATAGTGTTTAACAATTAAATGTTATAAGATTACTTAAAAAGGTACTGAAACTTCAAAAACAGTTGAGTTTTATTTACTCTGTAATGGGGGGAATTATAATCTGTAAACTGGTCAATATAATTTTGGTTCCCTCCTAGATAAAATATTGTATCTGGATTAGGTCTCCATGAGATAAGGGGTTGAAAGAAGAATTGCTCCGAAAAATCATTATACTCTGAAATCAATCTTATATCTAAATAGTTTGTAAACTGGTAACGAATATCAAGTCTACCTATATAGCCCTTAAAATAATATTCATTTGAGTCAAGTTTTTTTATAGAAGAGTAGTTAATATTTGGAGAAATTCTGAAGTTATCATTTATTGATATTTGCGCTCCAAATCTCACATCATTAGTAAATCCCAATTTAGGTGTTTCTATTCTATAAGCAATATCTTTTCCAAACTTGTAGAATATATTAAAAGTAAAAAAATTCGTTGGTCTTGATTCCATTCTTATCCAATGATTTATGAAATCTTTAAATTGAAACTCAAGATGTGACTTTACAAAATTATACTCATAATTATGAGTTATCCTTGTATTTAAAACCGTTAGTACTGATATAAATGTTTGAAAATTTGATCTTGCAATATTATGTGAATAATCATAGTCAAAATCTTGTCTTAGTGATATCCTATAGTCTTTTATTAAATCTTTATTTGGATATTGATGAAAGCTATGCCAAATAGTATATTTTTTTTCATTATTTGTTGTTATAAATCCTAGGTCTGATCTAAATCCATCTGACATTTGAGAATACTCAATAAAAGTTCTCCAAGTTTCAGTATCTCTTCTTAATTGTGCATAAATAGCATTTCCATTTATTTCTTCTCCATCGAGATTAACTGTATTATTTCCAAAAGTTTTATCAGAATTAATCCAATCATCTGTTGGCTCCTTATTGGAATTTAAAAATAATTCAACTTCAAAACTCCAGATGTCTGAAAAATTAAAAAGTCCATCTATACCAAATAAATTTCCATACGCATCTCCCTCATAGAATCTATTTGATGCTAAAACCCCGAATCGTGTGTTAGAGTTAACAAAGTTTTGATATCTAATTATATTACTAAAACTTTTCCCCCCAACACCTGAAAATGATTCAAACTGAGTTGGAACAAGATATGGTGTCTCTTCATCAATCGAGTTTAAAATATATAATCTGGATTTTCTTCCCTGATTAATAATCTTTGAAGCGAATGAAGGATTATTTATTGATCTAGAATAAAAAATATTTGTTGAATAATCCATTGCATCAATTCCTCTTAAAAAAAAAGGTCTTTTCTCAGGATAATTTAAAGCAGTTACTGAGTTAATGTCAATTTTAGTCGCATCCGATTCAACTTGAGAAAAGTCAGGATTTATAGTGCCTTCAATTGATAAATTTTTATTTAATTCATAATTAAATCCTATCCCATAATTTAATTGAGGTGTATCATAATTAACTCTATCATAATATTTCTCTCTAACACCAGAGACATTAGAGCTAACATATGGTAAAAAATCAAGTTTTTTTTCGATTTCAATATCATTCATTACAATAGTATGGTCCAATAAACACAATTGACAACTTGCATCTCTGTTAGACTTACTTGATCCAGCTCTGACCTGAACCCCCTGATCTTTATCGTCATTATAAGCACTGAAAATTTTAAATTTCCATGATTGGTCTTTTCCGTTAGGAAAAGGCAGTTCTGAGAAAGGAACAAAAAACTCAATTTGATAACCATAATCAGTTATGCTGCCTATGGAAGTAAAATCATAATTAACATTGACATTAATGTTAAACTCACTACCAAATCCTCTTCCAGGCATTCTTATTGCATCAAAAGGGCTACCGGAGGGATTTGATACAATGATTAAATGATTTCTAGCATCTTCATAAGTATCAATTGCAAAACCAGCTAAGTCACCTGTCCAAATTGCACTATTATCTCTAGTTGTTACAGGGGCTGTAACGTTGTCTCTATATGCCTTAATAGCTACATATAAAAATTTATCAGAATAGGTTAAATATCCAGTAGTTTTTTTGGATGGAACTGTATTGAAACTTGGTGTTTCTTCATAAAGAATCTCAAGAACTTTAGCCCCCTGGATTTCTTCATCTGAAATTATACCATCTATATTATAGTTACTTTCATCTATTTTATTTAAGACTAAGGTTGTTTCTTGTGAATAAGAAAATGAAAAAAATAAACTAAGAAGAATTAGAAATATTTTTTTCATGATTTAATTACTGTAATAAAAAATTTAGTTATGTAAACTTAAGATTTTATAAGATACTGAAATTTGAGAAACAATTGTGATCTATTAACTCTATAATTTGGTGAATTATAATCAATAAACTCGTCAATATAATTTTGATTTCCTCCAAGATAAAAAATAGTGTCTGAATTCGGTCTCCAAGAAATTAGTGGTTGAACAAAGAATTGATCAGAGAATTCGTTATACTCAGATATTACTCTCAAATTTAATGAATTAGTAAACTGGTATCTTATATCGAACCTAGCTATGTAGCCATCAAAAAAATATTCCTGAGAATCTATTTTTTTTAATCTAGACAAATTTATAGATGGTTTTATTCTTAAATTATTATTTAATGTAACCTCAACTGATGTGTTAAATGAAAACCTATCACCCAACTCCGGTATCTCTTCACGGTATGCAATTTCATTACCTGTACCAAGGCCTCCGCTAATATTTAAAAAATCAAAAGGTTTTGAAGAAAATCTAACATAATGAGATGTGTAGTCTTCGAATTCTGACTTTAAATGTGAGTCATAAAAAGCATGTTCATAGTTATAAAATATATCGGTATTTAAGATTGTAAGAATAGTAAAATATGCTTCAAATGCAGATCTCTTTAGCTTATTAGAAAAACTATATTCTCTATCATATCTAGCACTAACTCTATAATTTCTTATAAGCTTTTTATCAGGATATTTGTAAAATCCATGCCATAACTCATATCTTTTTAAGTCATTCTCAACAATAAAACCATTATCTGCTCTAAAAGTTGGAGAGATTCCTGTATACCTAATAAATGACCTCCATGTATTGGTGTCTCTTCTAAGTTCACTGTAGATTGCATTTCCATTGAAGCTTTCTCCATCAAGAGTCACCGTGTAATCACCAAACTTCTTGTCAGAGTCAATCCAATCTGAAATTGGCTCTTTATTTGAACTATTAAAATACTCAAGCTCAAATTTCCATCCCCCACTGAACTTTAATAAACCATCAAGTCCAATAAGATTTCCATAAGCATCACCTTCATAAAGCCTATTAGTGGCTAGAGCTCCAACTTGAATATTTGGATTTAGTATATTTTGATATCTCAGGATATTATTGAAACTTTTAGCTCCTAAACCTGAAAAGGATTCAAATTGGGTAGGGACAATATATGGTGAATCCTGATCAATAGCAGTCAACATATAAATTCTTGATTTTTTTCCTTGATTGAAAACTTTAGAAGCAAAAGATGGATTATTAATTGATCTAGAGTAAATAACATCCATTGTATAATCTAATACATCTATACCTCTATTAAAGAATGGCCTTCTTTCTGGATAATTAATCGCTGTAGGTGAGTTAATATCAATTTTAGTAACATCAGCCTCAACCTGAGAAAAATCTGGATTTAATGTGGCCTCTAATGAGAGGTTTTTATTTAACTCAATATTTACACCAACTCCATAATTAACTTTTGGGGAATCATAATTAACTCTATCATAGAGCTTTTCTCTTGATCCTGAAAGATTTGAGCTGACATAAGGTAGAAAGTCGACATTTTTCTGATAACTTATATCCCTCATTACAATTGTATGGTCTATTTGACACAACTTACAAGAGCTATCATTATTAAGTTTACTACTATATGCTCTTGCGGTAGATCCTTGTTTTTTTTGATCCCTGTAACCAGTACTTATTTTTAATTTCCATTGTTGATCTTTACCATTAGGAAATGGTATTGCTGAAAAAGGAATCATAACTTCTACTTCGTATCCAAATTCTGTTAGTCTACCTAATGAATCCCATTCAAAATTTGGATCAAGACTCCACCCGCTATCTTGCCTCCCAAAGCCTGAAGACTCAACTCTTACTCCGTCATTTTGACTTCCATAGATATTAGCGCTAAATCCAAGATTATTTCTAGCATCTCCATAGGTATCAATATGGATATTAACATAATCCTCTGAAAACAAAGAAAAATTATCTCTTGAATGTATTGAGGCAATTACTTCATCCCTGTATGCCTTAAATGCTATATAAACAAATTCCTCAGAATAATTTACATATCCTGTAGTTTTATATGATGGTATAGTATTGTAGCCGGGTGTATGCTCATATATAATTTCAATAGGAAATGCATTTTTTAATTCTGATTCAGACAGGATACCATCAAGAATAAATTTAGATTCTTCTGTTTTAACTAAATTTAAAACTGTTTGCTGTGAAAAACAAAATGTGTTAATGAATAAGAAGAGAATAAAAAAGGCTCTTTGCATGTTGGTTTTTAGACTCCAAAGAAATTAAAAAGTTTTAAGTATCTAGGTAGAAATATCGTTAAAAGTCAGTTAAATAACGGATTTAAGAAAAAAAGTAATATTGAGTATGTAACAAGGTTTACTTTTTAAATCTAAAGAACTTTTTAATATTTGATGAATATCTTAACCATATTGCCGCCATACTCCAAAAAGATCCTAATGGTATCCACCATAACGCAATAACAAGAGCATAGAATTCCTTTTTATTAGCATTTTTGACTTTCTCTTTTAATTTAGAATAACTAAGTTTTTTCATTTAACTTTTAATTAAAACTATACTTAAAAGAAATAATATTTGCAGAGGAATTTGGACTATACTTTTCTTTATACTTCTGATAAAAATAACGTAATGTTAAGCTCTGAGATTTAGTTGTATTTATTTTCTTGCTTATTGCATATCTGTAAGCTTTTTGATCATTGCCTTCTATTTCATCAAAATATTCAAAATAAATTTTAGGATTATTTGACCAATCTTTCATTTTTAATTCAATCAAAGGCCTGATACGGAATCTTTTCTTAATCCTATTCTCTCTGTCCAGTGAAAAACGATTTTGATATGCAGCTCTTAATTCAAAATTTAATTTATTTGATTTGAATTTTTTTTCAATTGCAAATCTATATCGCATCATATTTTCAAAACCTTGAATTCCTCCGCTATTATCATTTCTTTTGTAATATCTTAATTGGGCTAATAAAGTTAATTGGTTTATTGGTTCATAAGATATCTCTGACTCAGTTATATATGTATCGATTACATTGAGGTCTTCTTTTAATCTAAAATGTTGACTTAAATCAATTTTCATATTATCATTGATTTCAAAACCATATTCAACAGAGGACCAACCTCTTAATTCATTTGATTGAGCTAAACTAAAGTTACTTAGCAGAATAAAAAATATTACAATTAAATAATTACTTGCTCCTTTAGTAATAAACATGGATGGTAATAATATTGAGATGTTTGTCAATTCTGAATACTTTAAATGTCTTTATATTAATGTTAAGATTTTTTTCTTGCTTTTTTATTTCATCAGCTATTATTTTACTCATATCTGCATCAGTATATTTAAGCTGAAGGACTATACGTCTATTTATATCTTCTGCTAATGGGTGAACTTTATTATATGAAAATTTCATTAGAATAAATTCTCCAAAAATTATAAATAATATAACCGTTAAGTTTATAATAATTAATTCACTTACAGATAAAAACTCTTCTGATAAAGCATTAATTACTGCCATCCCAATAGTAATGAACAAATAGGTCATTTCTTCTGTTTGAAGAGGTTGAGTCCTGTACCTTATTATGCCAAAAATTGCAAATAAACCAAGAGCCATCCCAAGGTTAAGGTCAAAATTCTTTAGAGTAAAGCACAAGAAAAACACTATCAAACTTATCATCATAAATGAAAAAGAAAAGCGCCTTAAAACCATTTGTTTTGAAATTATTAGAATCATAGAAGCGATAAAAAATGTATTTACAGAAAATCTAATTAGAGCTGTATTCCAATCAAACTCAACAAGAAGTAAAGATGTCATATTTTATGTGTTTATGGGATAGTTAATTAAATATATGGTAATCTGAAATTTAATCAAAATAGTTAGGCAATAGACAGAAGACTAAATTTATACTAATGACATTTCTTTAACTGCTTTAACAAAACTATCAAGCTCTTCTGTGGTAGTAAAAATATTTGGGCTTATTCTACAGCCTTTCACATTTGCATAATCTATAGCAACTGTGAAGATATTGTACTTATCAAATAATATATCTTCCATTTTAGATGGACTCATATTTGTAAGTCCTACATTCCCAATCCCACAACTTCTTTGTATATCAATCGGAGTATTCACAACAACATTTTTTATATTTCTCAATTGATCAGACCAATATCTTTGAAGAAATCTCATTCTCTTTTCTTTTCTTTTCTTTCCAATCCATTTTAAATAATCAATTGAATTTGAAATAGCAAGATCAGTGTGAACAGGATGTGTACCTATATGATTTAATCTTTTAATATCTGACTTATTAGTGTTTCCATTGGCTAATAAGGGCCAGATTCTATGAGTTTTATTTTTATTTACATAAAGCAGACCTGCTCCAAGTGGAGTAGCTAACCATTTATGTAAACTTGATCCATAATAGTCACAATTAAAATCATCAATTGAAAATTCAAAATGTCCTACACAATGAGCTCCATCAACCATCACTTCAACTCCATGTTTATGTGCCATCTCACATATTTTTTTTACAGGTAATATCTGACCTGTAATATTTATCATATGACAGACCATAATAAGTTTTGTCCTGTTTGTAATTTGACTTTCATATAAGGATACAATTTCCTCATCATTTTTCGGATGATTTGGTACCGATATTATTTTATTGACTACACCATACCTATCTGAAATTTGTTCAAACATTTCTTTCATTGTACCATAATCTTGTTTTGCATAGATTGCTTCGTCACCTTTTTCCCATGGAAAGCCTGAGATGACTAGATCCAGAGACTCGGTAGCATTTCTTGTAATGGCAATCTGTTCTGGCGTAGAGCCAACTATGTTTGCAAGCTCACCGGTAACTCTATCTTTATTTTTATTTAAATCTTTTCTCATGTAATATGATCCTTCAATATTTACATGCTTAACATGATTTATAAAATGATCTAATATAGGATCTGGAATTATATTGTAATAACCACTTTCAAGATTTATATATTCATCTTTGAGGGTATAATGAGATCTTACAGTTTTCCATAATTCATCTTCATTATTTATGAACGGTAGGTTTTTTGATATTGGCCTAAAATTAGATAATTCACTGCCGGAAATTAAAGGAGAAAATGATAAGGCACCTAATGATTTTATGAATCTTCTTTTATCCATTTAATTATTAATTTTACTTCAATTTAATAAAAAATGTTCAAGCAACTAGGCTTTTATTTTTTCATTTTCACATTGTTAGTTGGATGTTCTAAATCTGAAAATCAACCCTGTAAGTCTGAAAAAAAACTAATTGCATGCACCAAAGAGTACATGCCAGTATGTGGTTGTGATAATACTACTTATTCCAATAAATGTGTAGCAGAATCAGAAGGTGTAAATACTTGGAGTATTGGTTCTTGTAATAATTAATTTTCCATACATTTATGTTAAAACCAAATACATTGAAATTAGAAAATTACACTGATAATTTCTTTGAAGTCAACTCAGTAAACGGCTTTCTTCCTAAGAAAAATCCATTATCAAGACTCCCTGAAAGATATGATGAGCTTCAAAAACTAATTGATAAAATGCCAATTAAAAAAGAAGATGGAAGTGATGGGTTGCTTTCAAAAAAAGGGGATTTCGAAGAGGGGGTTCATAATCTAACAAATTTAAAAGAACTGGTAACTAAAGAAGATGATGTCTTTATTGTTCAGGCTTTATTTAGATCATATGCATTTCTCACAAGCGCTTACCTTCTAGCGCCTGCTCATTTCAATTATATTAAAACAAAAAAATATGGAAAAGCACACAGTACTTTACCTGCTCAAATTGCCGAGCCTTTTGTGTTAGTTAGTAAAAAACTTGATGTCTATCCATTTTTAGATTACCATTATGCATATTCTCTAGGTAATTACGTAAAGATAGATAATACCAAAGGTTTTGAGTGGGAGAATCTTGCAATGGCAGCTAAGTTCTCTGGGATGGATGATGAGAGAGGCTTCATAATGCTTCATGTTGATATTAATCAACATTCCCCTGAATTGATTGGTAGCATTTTTGACTATCTAGAATCAAGTGATTCAACTGGAGTAAATAATTCGCTTAAAAAGTGTCTTTCGGCTATGAAAAAGATAAATGAAAGAAGACAAATAATGTGGCAAGCCTCAAGATGGAGACATTATAATGACTTTAGAGTGTTTATTATGGGCATTAAAGGTAATGATGAAATATTTGGGGATGGAGTGATATATGAAGGGGTATCGGATAAACCAGTTCAATACAGAGGCCAGACAGGAGCCCAAGATAATATTATTCCAACTGCTGATATCTTTACAGGAGTTATTGATTATTATCCATCAAATGATCTCACAAAATATCTGCTTGATTTAAGATCATATAGACCAAAGTGTATACAAAATTTTTTAGAAGATATTAAAAATGAAATGGTAAATAGCAGATTATTTAACAGTCTAAAAGAGTCAAATAATGAGGAGGGGCTGTGTCTGTTAATTCAAATTCTTGATGAAATATATTATTTCAGAAATGGTCACTGGCAATTTGTTCAAAGATATATAATGGCCAATACAAAATATGCTAAAGCGACTGGAGGTACTCCAATAATTTCTTGGATTCCAAATCAGATTACTGCTGTGTTAAACTATATGGATGATGTAATTAGTTTATTGCCCCAAAATTCAGACTTCATTAATACCGAGGAGTTTGATAGTAAGCTTTCCAAAAAAAGAGACTTACTTAATAGACAGCTAAAATTACTTCATGGAGATGATTACAATGCTGACAAGGTTTTTTCACTAAACAAAAAGATGAGTCTTAACGATGATTAAAAGAATAAGAGTATTTTTTTTGATTTTATCTTTTCTGACAATTTCCAATAGTCATTCTCAAGAGAATCTAGAAAGTAGTTTAATTGGTGAGTGGGAATTCAAACTAGACATAAAAGATGTAATCAAAAACTCAGATGAGTTAACTGGATTTGAAAAATTAGCAGCAAGAACTTTTTCTGGGGTTATTGAAAAAGCACTAGATAAGACAAAAATATTATTTGATTTTAAGAAAGACAAAACAGCTGAAATAAATGTAATTACTAGTGAGACAAAACAAAGTAGAGTCGTTTTTAGTTGGGAAATAAATGAAAATGGCTACTTAGTATTAGATGAAATATCCGAACAATCTGAAGTTCGACTGGGCGATACTGCATATTGGAAATTCGATGATGATAAATTGATTCCATATGACTCAGAGGCAAATATTAATGAAGGGATATTATTAATTAAAGTTAAATAAAGATTACTGATCCCCGTTTTTATCTAAATTTGCTGCTTTAAATGAGAGAAATAATATTCTTAATATTAATCCTTCTTTTTCCAAACTTTTGTTTTGCCCAAAAAGAATTTAATCTAACTAAATCAACAGATAATGATATAATATTAGATGGTATTATTTCTGAGGATGAAAAAAGAAATTCAAAAATTGCAACTTTAGACTATGAACAAGAGCCAGGTGATAATACTCCAACAAAACTTAAATCAGAAGTATATATTACATATACTGACACCTACATTTATTTTGGAGTAAAAGCTTATGGTAATCCAGAAAATATTAGAGGGCAAGTAAAGCCAAGAGACCAAGCAGAGTATGAGAATGAAGACATGATATTCTTGAGGTTTGATCCTTTTGGTGACTCAAGGTCAAATTATATTTTAGGATCAAATGCATTTGGAAGTCAGGTCGACCTTAGGGTTAAAAATGCAATAAATGAGGCAGATACTTACGATAGTGCTTATAATGCTGTCTTCGAAACTATGAGCTCAATAGTAGATGATGGATATATTCTAGAATTTAAAGTTCCAATTAATTCACTTCCATATCCCCCCGGAAAAAATCAAATTTGGAACTTTAATATATCAAGAGTTTTTACACTTGATGGAACTTTTTACAGAAGTCAAACTCAGCCATATGACAGATCAGATCCTTGCTGGGTATGTCAAGTCACAGATAAATTGATTATGAAAGACATTGTATATAGTGGAAAGACTGAGCTACTTCCATATATTTCATCAAACATATCAGGCCAAAGACAAACAGGGTATAACGATCCTATTGAATATGGAAAAGTTAAAGGTGAGGTTGGTATTGGTCTCAACTATGATTTTTCTCCATCCTCTTCAGTTGAGGCAACAATTAACCCAGACTTCTCTCAGGTTGAAGCTGATGAAACACAAATAGATATTAACTCCTCTTTTGCATTAGACTATCCTGAGTTAAGACCATTTTTTAATAAAGGAATGGATCTGCTGAAATTTATGGATAGAGGATTTTACTCTAGAACTATTAACTCTCCTAGTTTTGCATCAAAATTTGTTAATCTTGGAAAAAATTCAGGTACAATTCTTTTAAATGCTGTAGATGATGTATCACCATATTTGATAGGAGGTGAAGATAAATCTTATAATGGTAATGGAGGTGTTAGTTATGTAAACGCATTTCGCCATCAGAGATTAATTAATAAAGGATCAAAATATGGAATATTCACGACAAACAGGTTCTATAAAGAAGGTGGTTATGGAAATCTAATTGGAATTGATGGGTTGTTCACATTTAAAACAATATGGAGATTTCAATTTGAATTTTCTAAAAGTTACAATAAAGAACCAATTGCGAATTGGGTTGAAAGTGAAGAAACATTTTTAGATAAGACAGTTAAACTAGATGGAGAGAAATTTAAAGGAAGTGCTAGTTATATCAGACTATCTAGAAATACAGAGCATTGGAACACCTCTATATTTTACAAAGGAATTTCTCCAGGTTTTAGAGCAGACGTTGGATTTGTTCCTCGAATAAACAGAAAGTATGGCACTTTATACCACGGGTATACTAGTTTTTTTGACAAAAAATATCTAAAAGAATTTAATGCAAGCCTAAAAGGAGACATTAACTATAACTATGATAATAAATTGAAGACCAAAAATTTTGATTTTAACATTAGCGTTAAAACATTTGGAAAAACAGAAATTGGGTATGTTTATGAATATAATTTATTTAGGAAGTATCTAAATATTGATTTTAGAAATTACGGAAAATCTAGTATAGAAATTCGAGGATTTCCTACTGATAATTTGAGCTTTGATTTTGAAGGAAAAGTTGGTAAAGAGATTGCATTTAACGAAGAGATACCAAGAATTGGTAAAGAAAAATCTATATTTTTTAGCATTGCTTATAAGCTTGGGAATAATATTAACTTAAGTTCATCAATTAATTATTCAAGATTAGAAAGTCTAGAAAACAACAAAGCGATTTATGATGGATACATATCAAGGTTGTCTTTTAGTTACCAGTTTAATAATGACTTAAGTTTAAGGTTAGTCTCCGAATATAATAAATTCAATGATACTTTTCTTTTTCAGCCTCTGTTAAAATGGAATCCAAACCCATCAACAGTTTTTTACATTGGTGGGATTCAAAATTCAATTCATAATTTTGATTTAGAACCAGAAGATTTAGACCCTTTTAGGGTGAATAAATCTCAATTTTTTCTTAAATTTCAGTACTTAATTGGAATATAATAAATATGAAATTTAAAATTTTAGTTCTTACATTTTTACTGATGTTTACATCATGCAGTATCTTTAAAACTACTCAGACTGTAACTGAAAATAACACTGTGGAGACAGCAACAAATGATGAAGTTGTATCAGATAATATTTATCAAAAATTTTTAGGAGATTACGCCATTGAAATTAAGGGTATTCCTTCAGGAGATGATGGTTCTCTAACAATGAAAGTTTCTGCTGAAAATGATATCCTGAAAGCTGAGCTTACTGGAGATTCTGTCGAAGCATCTAGTTTTTTTATATTTCAGACTACAGAAGTTGAGGATAATATTCTCTTTATAGAGATCTTTGTTCCTGAGTATAGTGTTACAGGTTTTTTTGAGCTATATGTTGAAGGGGACGAGGTAACAGGTTATGCTTTTGACATGTTTGAAATAATTGGAACAAAAACAAATTAATTACTGTGAAACTTCGTACTCAAATTCCCAAAGAGGATTATCAAGTTTGTTGATTATGTAATTTAAGGTAAGTTCTTCGCCTGATATAATATTTTTTTCAGCAATTATTCTTATATGTTTTATTTTCCCAATTGATTCATGTGATTCAGAAACAACTGCTTTACAGTTTGGCATTTCATGATGGTTTATAAATGCTCCTAATGGTAGTCTTATATAATTATCTGGGAATCTGTCATCATATACATGAGATATTCCAAGGTCAGTGTTTGTAGGAATATCTTGAGTAGCAAACACGCCAAGGCCTTCAATTTTACTATCCTTTATTGTAATAGAGTCAGGAAGTGGCCTCCACTCTTTTCTTTCTTTCATACATTCAATTTATGAATAATTATTTATTTGATTTATATGTTTCATAATATCAATCACATTCTATCTCATATTCAGTCCACACTTTCTCTGGAGAAACATTAGGGAAGTAAAAGCATTTTTTTGAAGTATCAGGAAAAAAGACATACTTATAGAAAGCTGTTGGCACATGTGCGCCGGTTTCAAGAGTTATATGATTGGAATTAAACTCTAAATATATTTCAATATCAATGTCACCATACTCATCGGCCCACTCTCTTATTTGCTCTTCAAGGTCCACCCATGCACCTCGATTAAGATCGTCATACTGTAGTGCAACATTTAGGTATGTAAAGGTTGAGTATAAATTCTCATATGTATCATTAAATGAACCTGCTGGAGCCATGTGACCTCTATCCCATCTATTTGAGTAATAATCATTATCATCTGATGTATAAATAGAATCAACAGTGTAGAAGTTCATTCCATCTCTATCTGCATTTTTAACAATATCTCTAACAGTGTATTTAACCCAGTTTGGTTGTTCAAAAACCTCATTGTATGAAATCTCAAAAATATTTGTTGTAACTAAAATTGAATCTATTTTATCCCTATCTAACTGTTGAGATATTTCTAGTTGATTAAATTGTGATTCATCCATAGAGGCCCTATCATTTGATTTATTTTCTTCTTTCTGACATGAGCCAATAATCATCAAAAAAAAGAAGAAATACTTATGCATTATTATTTCTTTAATTTTCTCATTAATCCCTCTTGAGCAACTGAGGCAATCATAGTCCCATCTTCTTTAAAAATACTCCCTCTTGCAAATCCTCTAGAATTTGAAGCACTAGGACTCTCCATATCATAAAGCAGCCAATCATTGATAGAAAAATCACGATGAAACCAGAGAGCATGATCAAGACTAGCATAGTACGCCCGAGTCTTTGCAATTTGTTTTCTGTGAGGAAGAGATGCAGTGGCAAGAAGCTGATAGTCACTAACAAATGCTAATAGTTGATGATGAAATTGAAGGGGCATATCTATTTTGTACTTTAACCTAAACCAACAATGATTAATTGGAAGTGCATTTTCTTTTCTTAAAAAAATATTTGTTCCAACTGGTTTAAAATCAAATACCTTAGGATGAGCAGCTAAAAATATTTGATACCTTTCCGCAAGCTCATCCTTAAACTTTTCTGCTTGCTCAAAATCTGTAAGTAATAAACTCGGACTTAAGACATTAGGTTTTTGAATTTGGTGGTCATACCCTTCTTCATCCTTTTGAAAAGAGGCAGCCATATTAAAAATTGCTCTTCCTTTCTGGAATGCTACAACTCTTCTTGTTGTGAAGCTTCCACCATTTCTAATATTATCAACCTCGTAAGTAACTGTTTCTTTTAAGTCTCCAGGTAAAATAAAGTACCCATGCATAGAATGGGCAATTCTATCTTCAGGTACAGTCTGATATGCTGCGTGTAGTGATTGACTTAATACTTGACCTCCAAAGATTCTACCCCAGACTGTTTTATAATTTTGACCCTCAAATTTATTGTCTCCAATTTTTTTGAGTGTAACTATTGAAATTAATTCGTTTATATCCATAAAATTTGTCAAAACTTTGTAAACCCCCCTAAAAATAGAGGCTTTGTAGAACAAAGTTAGTAAAGATTCATTACCTTTGGGAACCTAAAACATAAATTAATTTATTAAAATGAGAAATATTTTCACAAGCATATTAACTGCTCTTTCATTTTTAGTACTGAATTCACAACAGATTGAATTTGTTGAATATGACCTAGATAACAGACTTCACGTTATTCTTCACCAAGATAATACAGCACCAGTAATTACTACTGCTGTTTCATATCATGTGGGTTCTAAAGATGAAGAAGAGGGAAGAACTGGGTTTGCTCACTTTTTTGAGCACCTGCTTTTTGAAGGAACAAAAAATATTGAAGGAGGCCAATGGTTTAAAATTGTTGAAGCCAACGGTGGATCAAATAATGCGTATACGTCAGATGACCAAACTTATTACTATGAAGTTTTCCCCTCAAATAAATTAGAATTAAGTCTGTGGATGGAATCAGAAAGAATGTTACATCCAGTAATAAGACAAGAGGATAGAATTACATTACAGGAAGGTGTTGTAAAAGAGGAAAAAAACTTCAGACTAAGAAATGCTCCATATGGAGCTCTTCTATATGCCGTAAGAAGTAATCTTTTTAGAAAACACCCATATGGAAGATTAACAATTGGATTAGATAAAGATCTTGAAGCAGCAAATATTGATGATTTTAAGAAATTTAATCAATTATACCATAAACCAAATAATGCTACATTAATTGTTGCAGGTGATATAGATGTTGAGGAAACAAAAATGTTGATTAAAAAGTATTTTAATGATATTCCTAGCTCTGAACTAATTAAAAAAGAATTTCCAACAGAAGATCTAATAACTGAGACAATTGAGGCAACTTGGTATGACCCTAATGTTCAAGTCCCTGCACTATTAATTGGTTATATCACACCTAAAATGACTACAAGAGAATCCAGAGTTCTTAATTTACTATCCACTTATTTAAGTGATGGTAAAAGCTCTGTACTTTATAAAAAAATGATAGATGAAAAGAAAATGGCACTAGGAGTTCAAACTATTAATCTTGCACAAGAAGACTATGGTACATATCTAATGTTAGCAGTGCCTCTTGGTGACTTTACACTTGATGATTTATTATCTGAAATAGATGAGGAGATTAGTAAAGTTCAAAAAGATTTAATATCAGATAGAGATTATGAGAAACTACAGAATATTCTCGAATCTCAATTTGTTAGTAGAAATGCTTCAATTGAGGGAATTGCAAATTCACTCTCAGATTACCACACATTTTATGGAGATGCAAATCTAATAAATACTGAAATTGAAATTTATCAAAGTGTAACTAAAGAAGAGATAAGAGAAGTTGCAAGAAAATATTTAATGCCAAATCAAAGAGTAGTGGTAGATTACTTGCCAGGTGATGAAAACAATAAAACAATAATAGAGTAATGAGAAATATTTTAAAAAGTTTGATTAAACCTAGTGTTTTAAGTAAGGCATTAATATTAACTGGATTAATTTTTTATAATCCTGTAAACTCTCAATTAGACAGATCCGTAATGCCCGAATCTGGGCCTGCACCAGAGATATTTTTTGGTAAACCTAATACTTTTAAATTAGACAACGGCCTTACAATAATGGTGGTAGAAAACTCAAAATTACCGAGAGCTTCAGCTTCACTTTCATTTGATAATCCACTGATTTTTGAAGGTGAAGTTGCTGGAGTTAGTTCTATTTTAGGAGAAATGATTGGAAATGGAACCCAGACAATTTCAAAAGAAAAATTTCTGGAAGAAGTTGATTTTATGGGTGCCTCAATGAGTGTGTCTGGATCTGGAGCATTCGCTAGCTCACTTTCAAGATATTTCCCTAGAGTATTAGAATTAATGGCAGATGGTGTTTTAAACCCACTTTTAACACAAGAGGAATTTAATAGTCAGAAAAATTTAATTAAGGAGAGTTTAAAAACTGCAGACAAAGATGTTGCCACTGCTGCAAACAGAGTTCAAGATCTAATTACATATGGGGCGAGTCACCCAAATGGTGAGTTTGTTTCACAAGAGACTCTGGATAAATCTGAATTAAATGATGCAATTGATTTTTACAATAATTATGCAAGCCCTAATAATGCATATTTGGTAATATTAGGAGATGTAAATTTTGAAGAAATTAAAGAAAAGGTAACTAAATTGTTCGGTGGTTGGGAATCAAAAGAAATTCTATCAAAATCTTTCCCTGAACCTGCCAACCCAGAAGATACTGAAATAATTTTCGTTGATATGCCTAATGGTGTTCAATCAGTTGTATCAGTAATTAATACAATTGATTTTAATAAAAAAGAGTCAGATTACTTCTCAGCATTAGTTGCTAATAGAATCCTTGGTGGAGGTGGTGCTGGAAGATTATTTAATAATCTGAGAGAAGATAAAGGGTGGACATATGGATCTTACTCAGGAATATCCGAGAGTTATAAAACAAAAGGATATTTTATTGCTCAAGCACAAGTTAGAAATGATGTTGCCGATAGTGCTGCTGTTGAACTACTTAGAGAGGTAGATAAAATGAGAAACACATTAGTATCTGATGATGAGTTGTCCTCAGCCAAGGCAAAGTACACAGGAAATTTTGTTATGTCGCTTGAAGATCCTTCAACAATTGCTGGTTTTGCAAGAAATATAATTACTCAGGATTTACCTGAAGATTATTACAATAGTTTTCTTGAAAAAATCAATTCTGTAACAAAAGAAGATGTTAGGAATGCTGCAGAGAAATATTTTCTTACAAATAAAACAAGAGTATTTGTTACAGGAAAAGGAAGTGAAATTTTAGATGCTTTAGAAGGTCTTGAATATAATGGAAAAGAAGTTACAATTAGATACTTTGATAAGTTTGGTAGTGAAATTCAAAGGCCAGATTATTCTGTATCAACAGATGTAAGTGCAGAAGGGATTGTAAGTAATTACATAAATTCTATTGGTGGTAGAGATAGACTAAGAAAAGTTGAATCTATTGAGATTTCAGGAAATGCTAATTTAAATATGCAAGGGCAAAGTTTTGTTTTAGAATTCTATTCTCTGAAAAATAATCAGAATCAATCTCTGGCAACAGTTACTGCAGGGGGTATGATGGTCCAAAAAAGTGTTTTCAATAAGTATCAAGGATACAATGAGGTTAACGGTCAAAGAATACCTTTAACAGATTCAGAGCTTGAAAATGCAATCATTGATTCAGCCTTATTCTCAGAATTAAATTATGATTTTTCAACGATTGAGCTTATTGGAACTTCAGTTGTTAACGATGAAAAAGTTTATGAAATTAAAATAACTGATAATAAAACTGAATACTATTCGATTGAGTCAGGTCTTAAACTAAAAGAGATAGAGACTACAGAGGTAGAAGGAAATCAGATTGTTGTTGAAACAACTGTAAATGAGTATGAAGAAGTTGATGGAGTCCTAATACCAAGTGAGATAAATCAAGTGACTCCTGCTCTTCCAATCCCTGGTGGAATTACTATAAAATTTAGTAAGATTAAGCTTGATGTAAAAACTTCAGATTCTGATTTTAATTAAGACTGAATAAACACTAATTAGAGGCACCTTTAATAGGTGCCTTTTTTTTTGTGACTAAATAAACTCCTATCAAAATTATACTTGTCCCAATAAACTGAGTTAATTTAAATTCCTCTCCATCTAATAATCCCCAAAAAATTGCAACAACTGGCATTAAGTAAGTTGTAGAAACAGAAAAAACAGGTGTAGATATAGCAAGCAATTTTATATACATCACCTTTGCAACTGCTGTTCCAAATAGAGCAAGTATTACTATGTAAACTATAGACTCTATTATTAATGGATTAGATGTAAAATCAGAAAATGGAAAATCTGAGAAGAATAGTACAATAAAAGCAGGAATAAACATGAATAAAAAACTCATAAATACTATACCAAGTGCTGGAATATTTGGAAGTTTATATTTTAAGAGATTTGCATTAACTGCATAGCAAAAAGCTGCTAGTACAATAAACATTACATATAGTATATTAAAGGATGAAGATAGAAGTTCATTATTTATTAATACTATAATTCCAAGAAACCCTATAATTACTCCCACTACTTGTTTTTTTAGCAACTCCTCTCCAAAAATTATTACACTAATTAATAATGTAAATAGAGGGGTAAGTGAAACCATTACTGCAGTAACTGAACTGGAAATTTCGGTTTCAGCAAATGCAAACAAATATGCAGGAGAGAATGAGCCTACAAATGCTGAGATGGCAACCCATTTCATTTTATTTTTTGGTATATATTTAATTTTATTATATCCAATGGGAGCTATTAGTAAAGTTGTTATAATTACTCTAAGTGATCCCAGCTGAACTGGTGTAAGGCCTGTTAATCCTTTTTTAATTAGTATATATGAACTTCCCCATATAATAGAGAGAATAATCAAAGTTCCCCATTTTCTTAGATTTAAGTTCACCGATTATTTATTTTTTAGGCATTATTAGTTTTACTTGCTTAATTCTTTTTTTATCAACTATTTCTATGATAAACTTTAGAGATTCATGATTTATAACCTGACCTACTCTAGGAATTTTTTTAACTTTTTCAATTAAAAATCCACCAAGAGTTTCAATATCTGTTGAAATATCATCAAATGAGGTGGAATCTTTTAAATTAATAGCTCTATAAAAATCTTGAAGATTAATTTTTGAGTCAAAAATATATGTAAAATCATCCAGTTTAGAAAACAAATTATCTTCTTCATCAAACTCTCCGCTAATTTCTCCAAAGATTTCTTCAATAACATCTTCTAGTGTAATTATTCCAGAGGTTCCTCCATACTCATCAACCACGATTCCAATATGTATTTTTTTTGTTTTAAACTCTGTCAATAAGTCATCAAGCTTTTTATTTTCAGGAATAAACAGTGGTTTTCTAAGTAAGTCTTTCCAATTAAAATCATCTTTTTCTAAATGTGGTAATAGATCTTTAACATAAAGTACACCTTCAACCTTATCAAGATTATCATTATAAACTGGAACTCGAGAAAATCCTTTATCAATTAGATTGTCTACTATTTCGATAAATTTTTTATTTACATCAAGAGCAAAAACATCAACTCTAGGACACATTATCTGCCTTGTTTCAACATTTCCAAAATTCACAATACCTTTAAGAATTTTTTTCTCTTCTTTACTCGTTTCTTTTGAATCAGTAAGCTCAAAAGCCTTAGAAAGTTTATCTACAGAAAGTTTTTTTGAGTCCTTTATTAAGTTTGATTCCAGATAGCTCATAGATTTGCTCATTGGTCTATTGAATAAGAAAAGCACATATCTATCTAGGAAGTATATTGGGTTCACCATTATTTTAGAAAAAACCAATGGGTTTTTATTAGCATAAATTTTAGGAAGGATATCTCCAATGAATAAAATTAACATTCCAATTAAACCTACTTCAATTATAGTTTCTAGTAAAGGGCTATTAAGTGAACTCAAATAAGGATTATCAATAGAAGCAAACAATATAACTATTGCAATATTGATGAAGTTATTTGATATTAATATAGTAGCAAGTAATCTTTTTGGCTTATCTAAAAGTGAGAGTATTTTAGATATCAACCTATTGCCCTTTTCGTCAGGTATATTAGACTTATCTAAAGAAAAGAAAGCTACCTCAGAACCAGAAGTTAGAGCTGATAAAATTAGGAATAAAAAGATTAGAAGATATTTAACTATCACAGAATTCTAGTGTTTAATTTTTAGGTATTCAAAAATAATTCTAGAATGGTAAATCGTCTTCAGCCTGATCACTTGTCTGATTATTTGTAGTTGTTGATTGATTAGATTCAACATTAGGGGAAGATTCTTTTTTTGTAGACAGAAAAGTAAATTCATCAACGTTCACCTCGGTGGTATATCTGTCAGCACCGTCATCTCCCTGCCATTTCCTTGTTCTTAGTTTTCCTTCAACATAAACCTTATCACCTTTAGATAAGTATTTCTCGCAGATTTCAGCTGCTTTATTTCTTAAGACAATATTATGCCAGTCTGTATTTGTTACTTTTTCATTAGTTGACTTATTAGTGTATGTCTCGTTAGTTGCAATGGGAAATCTTGCAATACATCCACCATTATCAAAGTGCTTGATCTTAACATCATCACCCAAATGACCTATTAACATAACCTTATTCAGAGTTCCACTCATATATATGTTTATATAGCTAATATACAAAAATAGAGTACCTAGAATAATTTCTTATTAATAAAATTATTAATGGGTACAGGAAAGTTATAGTGGCTTAGTTGGGATAATTTTACTCCTGATGAAATCGCCTTTTCAGTCTTAAATTTATGAAATGTTATATGTAAAATTTGGTGTGATAAGATATGTTTAACATTATATCTAGAATATTTGTTGCTTTTAATAGTGATCTTTTGTGAATTAATAAATTTTTTAAAACTAGATACTCGCATAATATCATCAACTTTAAAATTAGTTTCAATTAATGGAAATTGATTAAGTTTAAACCATATATCTTTTTCAAATCGTTTTTCAACAATAGTATTATTTTTTGTGTCTATTAAAACTATATAGTGTAGAAACCTCTCTTTTATTTTTTTCTTTCTTAGTTTAACTGGAAGCTTTTCAACCTCGTTCTTGTTAAGTGCTTCACATTTTGAACTTAAAACACATGAATTACAATCAGGAAACGGAGTACATATCAATGCGCCAAATTCCATCATAGCTTGATTAAAGTCTCCTGGGCTATCAGTTTTATCAATTAATTTTTTTCCAATCTCTTTGACTCTATTTTGAGTTTTTTTAGAATCAATTGGATCTCTAATACCATAGTATCTTGCTAGAAATCTTAGAACATTTCCATCAACAACCGGGTTATATTCATCGAAACAAATAGAGGATATTGCACTTGCGGTATAGTCACCTATTCCCTTTAACTTTATTAGATCTTCGTATCTAGAGGGAAATATTCCTTTAAGATTATTAAAAATTTCTTTTGAGGTTTTATGAAGATTGATTGCCCTATTATAGTAGCCCAATCCTTGCCAAACCTTAAGAACTTCACTTTCTTTAGAAATAGAGAGTTTCTCAATATTTGGAAACCTTTTCATAAAGTTATTGTAATACTGAGTACCTTGAGAGATTCTAGTTTGCTGAAGAATTATTTCCGAAATCCAAACACTATATGGGTCTTTATTTTGTCTCCACGGTAAGTCTCTTTTATTAATTAGATACCATTTAAGTAATTGATTTTCTATAGACATATAGCAATTTATTAGTGGCTAATTATATGTTACTAAATCACTAATTTAAAATATAAATTTATATATTTGCTACCCTTAAAAGCTAATTGTATAACCAATATAACAGAAAAAATGACAAAGGCAGATATTGTAAAAAATATATCGGAACAAACAGGGATTGATAAAACTGATGTACAGATGATCGCTGAAAAGTTTATGGATGAAATTAAAAATTCTCTCCAAAATAACAATAATGTTTACCTAAGAGGTTTTGGAAGTTTTATAATTAAAAAAAGGGCAGAGAAAACAGGCAGAAATATTTCACAAAATACTGCTGTAATTATTCCAGCTCATAATATTCCAGCATTTAAACCTTCAAAAACTTTTGTCAAATCTGTAAAACAGAGCGTCCCAGTTAGCTAATTTTAAATTAAATATATGCCTAGCGGTAAAAAAAGAAAAAGACATAAGGTTGCTACTCACAAGAGAAAAAAAAGAGCGAGAGCAAATCGTCATAAAAAGAAATAGTGTTAGGGATTACACTTTAAACATCCCAAGTTCTTTGAAATAACATATAACGAAAGTTATATAATTATTGAAAAAATGTTTAACCTTTCTACTATAAAGTAGAAATAATACTTATAACAGTGAAAAAAGAATTGATTATAAGGTCAAATTCAAATGCTGTTGATTTTGCAATGCTTAACGAGGGTAGACTTGTTGAGCTGGACAAAGAAGTAGGTAAAAACAAATTTTCTGTAGGTGATATTTTTGTTGCAAAAATACGAAAAACCATACCTGGACTAAACGCTGCATTTGTAGATGTAGGACATGAAAAGGACGGTTTTTTACACTATCATGACTTAGGACCTAAATTATTATCATTATCCAAGTTTGTGGATCAAATTGACTCTAAAAAAGTAAAATCTTTTTCATTTAGTAAATTTGGTTTTGAAAAGGATATTCCAAAAAATGGTCTTATTAAAGATTGTCTAAAAGCTAAACAGACAACTTTAGTACAAATTATCAAAGAACCTATATCAACCAAAGGGCCAAGATTAAGCTCTGAAATTTCATTAGCAGGTAGATATATGGTTTTGATTCCCTTTTCCGAGAGAATCTCAATTTCACAAAAAATTAAAAGTCAAGATGAAAAGAAAAGGCTAAAAACCTTAGTTAAGAATATTAAGCCAAAAGGTTTTGGTGTAATAATTCGAACAGTAGCAAAGAATAAATCCGTAAGTGAGCTCGAGGGAGATCTAAAAGATTTAATTTTGAGATGGAAAAGACTATGTATAAATTTTAGTAAGTCCAATTCATATCCATCAAAAATCTTAGGAGAAATAAATAGAACAACATCAAAATTAAGAGATGTATTTGATGATTCATTCTCCAACATATATTTAGATGACCCCAATTTACACAGTGAAATTAAAGAATATATTAAGCTAATTGCTCCGGGAAAATCATCAATTGTTAAACTCTATAAAGGAGTAACTCCTATTTTTGAAAAATATGGAATTGAGAGACAGATAAAATCTTCATTTGGAAGAACCGTCTCCATGCAAAAAGGAGCATATCTAATAATAGAACATACAGAAGCTCTTCATGTTATTGATGTAAATAGTGGAAACAGATCTAATAAATCAAAAACACAAGAAGAGACTGCCATGGAAGTTAACTTAATTGCGTCTGCTGAAATTGCAAGACAGTTAAGACTTAGAGATATGGGAGGAATTATAGTTGTAGATTTTATAGATTTAACTAAACGAGAAAACAGAAAAAAGTTGTTTGATCACTTTTGTGCAGAAATGGCAAAAGACAGAACAAAACATAAGATTCTTCCACCAAGTAAGTTTGGATTAATTCAGATTACAAGGCAAAGGGTAAGGCCTGAAATGAATATCAAAACAAAAGAAGCTAATCCAAATAAGGGATTAGAAGTGGAAGCACCTATTTTACTAGTTGACAAAATTAACACAGAACTTAACAGAATTGTTAAGAATTCGCGTTACAAAAAAGGAGCAATATGCATTCATGTTCATCCATTTGTAGCAGCGTATATAAATAAAGGTCTATTTTCATTTAAAAATAAGTGGAGCTTTCAGTACAAGAGAATAATTAAAGTTATTCCAAGAGACTCATACTTATATCTTGAATATAATTTAACAAATAATAGATCAAAAATTTTGAAATAAAATTATCAGAAAACCGTTTAGAAGTTCTAAACGGTTTTTTTTATATTATAATATGGAATCTTCGATAAAAAAGAAAATCGAATTTTATTGCGCATATCAAGAAAGATGTCACTACGACGTTAGTAATAAGCTTAACAAACTTGGAGTTTTTGGTGACGAAGTAGATGAATATATCTGTTACCTAATTGATGAAAATTATTTATCAGAAACAAGATATTCAGAGGCATTCATTAGAGGCAAATATAATTATAACAATTGGGGGCGCATCAAAATTATAAGAGAACTAAAGGTGAGAAATATTTCTGAATGGAATATTAACAATGCTTTAAAACAAATAGATGATAAGGAATATGAAAAAAAATTAAATAAAATTTGCGATAAGCAAATTCAACAGATTAGTGGATCTTCATCTGAAATAAGAAATAAGGTAATCCGGCGCCTTACTCAAAAGGGATGGGAGACAGATTTAATTATAAAATGTCTTAATCGACCAACAAAGTAACTTGATTATTATTCATTTCGACAGTACCAGACTCAATATCAAGTATTATTTCCCTATCAGTAAATTCAAACTTATCTTTCACCTCCTCTTTAATAGAAATTTTACCTTGAATTTTAACTTTACCTTTAGTGAGAGTTGATACAATCGGTGCATGGTTATTCAAAACTTGAAAATCTCCATAAGTACCAGGAAAAAAAATTGATTCTACGTCTCCTTTGAATAAAGTTTTCTCTGGTGAAATTATTTCTAGATACATTATTATTTTGTTTCAGCTAACATTTTCTCTCCTGCCTCAATAGCCTCTTCAATTGTACCTTTCAAGTTGAAAGCTGATTCTGGAATATGATCAAGTTCTCCATCCATTATCATATTGAATCCCTTTATTGTATCCTTAATATCTACAAGTGCTCCAGGTATTCCAGTAAATTGTTCCGCTACATGGAATGGCTGTGATAAGAATCTTTGAACTCTTCTTGCTCTAGCAACTGCTAATTTATCTTCCTCTGAAAGTTCTTCCATTCCTAAAATAGCAATAATGTCTTGAAGCTCTTTGTATCTCTGCAACAACTCTTTCACTCTTTGTGCACAGTTATAATGCTCATCACCTAAAATTTCAGGTGTCAAGATTCTAGATGTAGAATCAAGTGGATCAACAGCAGGGTAGATTCCAAGTTCAGCAATTTTTCTTGATAATACAGTTGTGGCATCAAGATGGGCAAAAGTAGTTGCTGGTGCTGGGTCAGTTAAATCGTCTGCTGGAACATAAACTGCTTGAACGGAAGTTATCGATCCATTTTTTGTTGAAGTAATTCTTTCTTGCATAGCACCCATCTCTGTTGCAAGAGTAGGTTGATATCCAACTGCAGAAGGCATTCTCCCCAGTAACGCAGACACTTCAGAACCAGCTTGAGTAAATCTGAAAATGTTATCAACGAAAAACAACACGTCTTTCCCTTGACCATCACCTCCCCCATCTCTAAAATATTCTGCTACTGTTAAACCAGATAAAGCAACTCTAGCTCTAGCTCCTGGTGGTTCATTCATTTGACCAAACACAAAAGTAGCTTTGGATTCTAGTAATGCTTTTTTGTCAACTTTACCCAAGTCCCATTCTCCAGCCTCCATTGATTTCTTAAATTCTTCACCATAATTAATAATTCCTGATTCAATCATTTCTCTCAAAAGATCATTTCCTTCCCTTGTTCTTTCTCCTACTCCTGCAAAAACCGATAACCCACCATGACCCTTAGCAATATTATTAATTAATTCTTGGATTAGTACTGTTTTACCAACACCTGCTCCACCAAATAAGCCAATCTTTCCACCTTTAGCGTATGGCTCAATAAGATCAATCACTTTAATTCCTGTAAATAAAACTTCAGTCGAGGTAGATAACTGATCAAATGCTGGAGCCTCTCTATGAATTGACATACCATCATTTTCTGTTTTTGGTAATACCTCAAGTCCGTCAATTGGATCTCCTACAACATTAAATAGTCTTCCATATACATTTTTTCCAATTGGCATCTGAATTGGATTACCAGTAGATAATACTTCCGTACCCCTACTGACACCATCCGTAGAATCCATCGAAATTGTCCTAACAGCATTTTCTCCAATGTGAGATTGAACTTCAAGAACTAGCACTGTACCATCTTCTTTTTGGATTTCTAAAGAATCATATATTTCTGGCAACGAACTATCTTTTGATGAAAATTCAACATCAACAACTGCTCCAATTACTTTTGAAACTTTACCTATATTTTTTGACATTTTTTGTGTTTATGAAATTAAAGTGCAAATATATGTTCTTGGAT
The DNA here is from genome assembly GCA_902516925.1 of uncultured Bacteroidota bacterium. Taxonomy (GTDB): domain Bacteria; phylum Bacteroidota; class Bacteroidia; order Flavobacteriales; family Flavobacteriaceae; genus Marisimplicoccus. The sequence continues at coordinate 153,791 of CABYAF010000001.1, read as the reverse complement.
TAAAATTTAAAAGTTAATAGCCCTTCAATTTTGATAATTTATTAAGATAAAATCATAATCGTTGTGTAGAGAAAGAATTTTAGATTTAAATAGAATATATTTGCTCAAAGTTTACTTAATTATGGCATCTAAATATATTGATATTAAGACAGTTAAATTCTTTATGAATAATGTACAAGAATTAGAAAAAATATTGGATAAAGAAAGGTTTGTTGATTACAATATTGAGTCTGTAGACCTTTATATTGAATCAGTTAAAAAGTTTGCTGATAGAGAGTTATTTCCCTATATCAAAGAAATGGATGAAAAACCTGCTCATTATAAAGACGGTTCAATCCATGTTCATCAACAAGTTGAAAAGATGATGAAAGAAGGAGGTGCTATGGGATTAATTTCTGCACCATTTAATTATGAAGACGGAGGTCTTCAATTACCACTACTTGTTCATACTGCTGCAAACTATATATTAGATGCAGCCAATAATCATTTACCAGGTTACTCTGGACTTACCTCGGGTGCTGCAGAACTAATTATAGAATTTGCAAGCAAAGAACTCAAAGAAAAATATACTCCCAAGATGCTTACCGGTGTATGGGGAGGAACAATGTGTTTGACTGAACCACAAGCTGGAAGCTCTTTATCTGACATAGTTACAAAGGCTACTCCAGATGCAAACAAAACCTACAAAATAAGTGGACAAAAAATATTTATATCAGGAGGAGATCATCAATATGCTGAAAATATAGTTCATCTTTTACTAGCAAGAATAGATGGAGCTCCTGCTGGAACAAAAGGTATATCATTATTTGTAGTTCCAAAGAATAGATTAGATGATAATGGTAAGTTAATTAGTAATGATGTCACTACAGTTGCTGATTTTGAGAAAATGGGTCAAAAAGGGTATTGTACTACTCATTTAAGTTTTGGAGATAAAGATGATTGTCATGGTTATTTAGTCGGTGAGGAAAATAATGGTCTGAATTATATGTTTCTTATGATGAATGGTGCTCGTATTGCAGTAGGCCGAGGTGCGTCAGCAATAGCATGTGCAGCATATTATGCTTCTTTAGAGTATGCTAATGAACGTCCCCAGGGTCGTAAACTTTCATCTGATGGGACAAAGAACTTAAAAAATAAACAAAGCTTAATTATAGAACACCCAGACGTAAGGCGAATGCTTCTACTCCAAAAGTCAATGGTTGAAGGCTCAATGAATATTATCTTCAAAGCGGCAAAATATTTTGATCTTCAACACAATAGCACTGATGAAAAAGAAAAGAATAAATATCATACTTTACTTGAGATGATAATCCCGGTAGTTAAAACTTATCCTTCAGAAGCTGGTATCTATTCAATAAACAACGGACTTCAAGTACTAGGGGGTTATGGATTTTGCTCAGATTTTATTTTACAACAATATTATCGTGATATAAGAATCTCATCTATATACGAGGGGACGACTGGAATACAATCACAAGATCTTCTTGGAAGGAAAATGATGTTAAATAATGGGGAAGGTGCTAAGCTTTTATTAGATGAAATTAAAAAAACCATTGATGAGGCAATGCAAGAAAATGATCTTAAACAATGGGCTGAGTCATTAAGTCTGCAGCTCAATCAAACTCAAAAAATTTTATTTCATCTTATACCATTTGCAGCTAAAGGAGATTATGAAAGATTTTTAGCAGATGCTTCAATCTTTATGGAATTTTTCAGTCTTGTTCTAATTGGGTGGTCGTGGCTTGAAATTGGTGTTGCTAGTAAACGTGCACTAATAATGAGTAGTAGTTCTGATGACTCCAGTTTCTATAAAAGTAAGCTTGATACTTTGGAGTATTTTTACGCATATGAGTTACCTAAAACAAAAGGGCTAGCTGATATACTTTTGCACCCTTCATCAATTACTATAAAAAAGGAGAATAAAGTAATTAGTTAAGGAACCTCAAGTTGTTTTGATAGTCTCTATTAAAATTCAATTTTTTGTTTTTCAATTGATATTTTAGCCATTCTTGCATATGATAGGACAACTAGGTCTAGGTGTTTAAACCTTATATCCTTTGTCAAGCCATTTTTATATCTAAAATATATTTGTTGAACTATAACTGCTATTTTAAATAGTCCAAAAACAAAATAAAAAATAATATTTTCAATCTGCACACCAAATCTATTAGAATACATTTCCACTATTTCTCCTCTCCTAGGATTATTCTTATTAGAGGTAATGTTTAGGTTAATTTCTCGCATATAATCAGGATCATCTTTATTGATCCAATAAGCAAGTGAAGTTCCTAAATCCATAAAAGGATCTCCTGTTGTGCACATCTCCCAATCTAAAACTGATTTAACAGATAGATTGTTAGGGTCTAAAACTAAATTATCATATTTAAAATCGTTGTGTATAAGTGAAACATATTTCGATTCTGTAATATTCTCGTGTAGCCATTTTATTACAGAATTGATTTCAGAAATATCAGAAGTTTTTGAGTTTTCATATCTCTTGGTCCAACCTTGAACTTGTCTTGATGAGTAACCTTCAGGTCTACCAAATTCAGCCAGACCTATTTTGTTAATATTTAATTTGTGAAGTTCTACAAGTGTATCGACAAACTCTGATGCTATAAATTTATATTTAGCTTTATCAGTAAGTATTTTTTTGTAGTTATTACTTCTAAGCACAGTGCCTCTAATCCTCTCCATTATATAAAAATCAGAGCCAATTATATTTATATCATTACAATAATGAATTGGACTAGGAGATTTCTTGTAATCTTTATCTAATGCAGATAATACATTAAACTCTCTACTCATATCATGACCAGACTTTATTTTTGCACCTACAGGTGGTTTTCTAAGTATGTACTCTTTGTTATTAGATTTAATCAAATAAGTAAGATTTGAAAACCCTGATGGAAATTGAAGAAGCTCAAAGTTACTTTTATCAATGTCCAAAAAATTAGATAAATAATTATTCAGAATTTTATTATCAAGGCCTTCACCTTTTCTTATTTTGGTTGGATTATCTATAAATTCAGACATTATATAATATATAACAAGCTTTAATTTTTATAAGATTTTAAAATAAGTCTAGCTAGTCGACTTTTATGAACTTCGTCAGCACCATCATATATTCTTGAGGCCCTTTCATGCCTATAATATGATGATAAAATAAGATCATCCGTCAGTCCTAGCGCCCCATGAACCTGAATGGCATAGTCAACAACTTTTTGAAGTACATTAGCACAATAAAATTTTATAATAGATATTTCAGCCCTAGTCTCATAGGTTCCTTGAGAATCAATTTTTTTTGCAGCATCTTGAACCATCAACCTTGCTGCATTTATTTCTGCTCTTGACTCAGCGATCCAATTCTGAATAGTCTGCTTGTCAGAAAGCATTGTTCCCTCAGATATTTCTCTTGACACTGCTCTTTCACACATCAAACTAAATGCTCTTTCACACATACCTATCCATCTCATACAATGATGAATCCTTCCTGGTCCTAATCGTTTTTGAGCAATAGCAAACCCCTCTCCCTCAGTGCCCAGAACATTTGTAATAGGCACTATTACATTATTAAATTTTATTTCAGCATGACTTTCCCATCCTGCTCCAGGATGACCCATTATTGAGACATTTCTAACAAATTCAACACCTTCTGTTTTTAATGGGACAATTATTTGGCTAGCTTTTTTATGGACATCCTCCCCATCAGGATCAGTTACTACCATAACTATAGCAAAGTTTGCGCCATCAAAGCTTGAGGTAAACCATTTATGACCGTTAATAATATAGCAACCGTTTTCTTTTTTTGCAGTTGTCCCCATCCTTGTTGGGTTTGATCCTGCATATTGTGGCTCAGTCATTGCAAAACAGCTTCTAATTTTTCCTTCTAAAAGAGGTTGTAAATACTGTTTCTTTTGTTCTTCTGTTCCGGTTTCAATTAACACTTCCATATTCCCAGCATCTGGAGCCTGACAATTAAAAACATAAAAGCCGTAAGGACTTGCACCAAGAATCTCGCTTACCTCGCCGTGTTGTTCTAAAGATAGACCCAGACCACCATATTCTTTTGATACCTGAGGTAGCCAAAAGCCCATTTTTTTTACTTTCTCTCTCAACTCATTAAGCTTAGGAAGCTTTTCACTCCAATTTGAATTGACAATCCATGGTTCAAGTGATATTAATTCATCATTTACAAATGTTCTAATTTTTTCTTTTACTTCTTTAAAGTTCATTTTTAGTTCTTAAATATGTTTATTTTTTAGCTTGGAAGTGAATATATTAGTGATATTGTCTCTGCCACACAAACAGGCTTTGTCTCTCCATCAACTTCAAATATAATTTTAAATGTATATTTTGCCCCTCCTGAAACTTCCTCAATATTAATTAAAGATACTTTACCCCTAAATTTTGATTCTGCAGGAGTTGCATTTGGAAATCGAACCTTTTCAAGGCCATAGTTTACTGCCAGAGCAATATTATTAATCTTTAATGTCTGAAACACAACCTGAGATGCATAAGATAATACATGAAAACCATGAGCTATAGTTTTTTTATATGGAGAATATTTTGAAGCTTTTTCTTGATCAATGTGAATCCACTGTTTATCTTGGGTTAATTCAGCAAATGCGTTCACTTTGTCTTGTGACATTTCAAACCACTCGGAAATACCAATTTCCTTTCCAAGGTATTTATTTAAATCTTCTAGATTTTCTATTTCTGTTGAATAAGGTTTTTCCATAATACTTTATTAATTTATCATATATCCACCGTCTATATTAAATGTCTCTCCAGTTGTATAACTTGAAGCTTCTGAAGCAAGGTAAAGGGCCATACCAGATATTTCGTCAGGATCTCCTGGCCTTCGTATTGGAAGATCACCAAGCCAGTTTTCTAACATTTCCTGATTTTGCCAAAGAACTGAACTTAATTTCGTTTTGATTAATCCGGGGCAGATTGCATTTGACCTTACTCCATATTTTCCCCACTCTTTTGCCTGTGACTTAGTAAGCATTGAAATAGCGGCTTTACTTATTGAATATACTCCCAGCCCTTTATCAGGTTTGTGTCCCTCAACGGATGATATATTGATTATCGATCCTGATTTATTTTCCTTCATATATTGAAATGCCAGATTAGATAGTTTAAAAGGAGATTTTGTATTTATATCTAGTATTTTATTGAAGAGTTTTTCATCAGCATTTTCTAATCGATCAAATACTGGATTTATTCCAGCATTATTGACAAGTATGTCAATTTTTCCATATTTATTAATTGTAGTTTCAATTAGATTTTTTAACTGGTCATCTTCACCTACATGACACATACACGCAATTGCATTATATCCGTCAGCTCTTATTTCACTTACAACTTTTTCAATGGCGTCTTGTGATCGACTACTAACAACAACGTTTGCTCCAAATTCTGCAAATCCCTTAGCTATTGAAGCTCCGATACCTTTACTGGCTCCTGTAACTATGGCTGTCTTATCAGTTAAGTCAAATAAGTTCTTATATTTTTTTTTCATCTAGATATTCTGATTGTCATTTTTGTGTAATATACTAATTGATTTAATTTGATTACTATCATTCTTATATAAATAGGGGGAAAACTAAAAAATTAAAACTGCAAAGCCTGTCATTGTTTTTAAAGCTGAAAATAATCTTATATATTTAATTAAAAACCAAAAGATATGAGTGCAAATCAAGAACTATTTGAATTAAAATTCTATAAATGGGAGGAGAAGTTTAAAGACAAACCTTATCTAAGGCAGCCAATTGGAAAAAAATGGGATGAGTATACTTGGGGACAGGTTGGCGATATGGCTAGAAGATTAGCCTCTGGACTTAGATCTCTTAATCTCAGAGAGGGCGCTCATATTGGTATTTATTCTAAAAATTGTAGGGAATGGATAATTTCAGATCTAGCAATCGTAATGGCAGGATATGTATCTGTTCCGTTTTTTCCCTCTTTAAATGGTAAGGAACTCTCTTATATCATGGATTATGGAGACGTTGATGCTCTTTTTATTGGAAAAATTGAAACGTGGGATGAAATCAAAAATGATTTACCTGCTGAAATGCCAATTATAAGATTTCCTAAATATGATGGTTGTTCAAATGTGACTATAGGACATGAATGGCATGAATTTATTAATAGTCATGATCCTATTCATAAGCCCCACACACCAAAGCTTTCAGATCTATGGACCATTATTTTTACATCAGGCACAACTGGTAATCCAAAGGGAGTTATGTTAACTTATCAAGCGATAGATGGAATTAAAGTAGTTCTAGATGATCCTAACAACCCATTAGGGATTAAACATACTGGTAATAATGATTTTATTTCCTATTTACCATTAAATCACATTTTTGAAAGAGTTGTAATTGAATGGTGTTCGTTCAGATATGGAGGAACTATTTCATTTGTAGAATCTATTGAGACTTTTGGTCAAAATTTAAAAGATGTTCAACCCCATGTATTTGCTGCAGCTCCAAGAGTTTGGACTAAGCTTCAAATGGGTATCCTGTCAAAGTTTCCTCAAAAAAGGTTAGACACTTTGCTTAAAATTCCATTGCTTTCTAGTGTTCTAAAAAAATTAATTAGAAAAGGTCTTGGGTTCAATAAAGTAAGAGTAACAGTATCGGGATCCGCTCCTATGCCTGTTGAACTAATTGAGTGGTTTAGAAAAGTTGGCGTATATATAACTAATGGATATGGAATGACTGAGAATTGTGCTATATGTAGTTCAGTAGATGGAAGAGATTTTGAAAAGTTAAATACTGTTGGAAAGGCTCAGAAAGGGGCTGAGCTAAAGATTGACGAAGGTACTGGTGAAATACTTATGCGAGGACCATTTGTAATGATTGGTTATTATAAAAATGAAGTGTTATCAAATGAAACATTAAGAGATGGATGGCTTCACACAGGAGACAAAGGTTTCTTAGATGATGATGGTTATTTACATATAACAGGAAGAGTAGCAGATAGTTTTAAAACTTCAAAAGGTGAATATATTGAACCGCTTACTTTAGAGAAGTTCTTTGTTAATATGAATGAAATTGAAGAAGTCTGTGTAGTGGGTCTGGGTATTGCTCAACCGATGTGTTTAATTCAGCTATCTGAAATAGGTAAAAGTATACCAGAAGATAAATTATCAAAAAGGTTTTCTGATACTCTTTCAACTGTCAACAAAAGCCTTGTAAATTACAAGAAGATTTCAACGCTTATTATTGTTAAAGATAACTGGACACAGGAAAATGGAATTGTTGGACCAACTCAAAAATTAAAAAGAGGAGCAGTTGACGAGAAATACAATAAAAACTATCTAAGCTGGCATGAATCGGGAAAGAATATAATTTTTGAAGGGACCTTGTAACAGGTGCTGTACTGAATAACTTCCATTTACTAGATTAAATTCATTTGGTTGATGAAAAAAATTATATTAACTTGAATTTAAATCAGATCAAGTAATACGTTGAAAACCATTGAATTTATTATGTACAACGTATATTCTTGTTATAATTTATAAACTAGTTATTGAAAAGGACTAACTTTACGATAACAAAACCTAATTAATATGAAAAATATTTTAAATAAATATTATTTAGCCTTTATGGCTGTAATTCTATTTGGTAGTGTTTATTCTCAAAATCAAATATCAGGATCCGTTATGGATGCTGATAATATGGATGCAATTCCAGGGGTAAACGTTATCATTGATGGAACAAATATTGGGACAGTAACTGACTTTGATGGAAATTTCTCCTTTAATACAAGTCAGGATCTTCCTTTAACTGTAGTGGTTAGTTATGTAGGGTACTCTGCTGAAAGGGTTGTGGTTACATCTGCTAATCAGAATATTAATGTAATGCTTTCTGCGGGTCAAAACCTTGAAGAAATAGTGATATCTGCTTCTAGGAGAGCTCAAAAAGTTACAGAAGCTCCTGCCTCAGTAAGTGTAATATCTACTAGAGAAATTGAAAATTCAGCACAGGTAACAGAACCAACAAGAATACTTGTTTCTGTTCCAGGTGTGCAAATCCAACAACAAACTGCTAACTCTCTCAACATAGAGATGAGAGCTGGGTCTGGAGTTTTCGGTACATCTACATATGTAATGAAAGATAACAGAGGATTAATAACTCCAGCTGCAGGAACTTTCTTTAGTTTCCAACAAGGTCTATCAAATCTTGATCTAGCCTCAGTAGAGGTAGTAAGAGGTGCTGCAGGTGTTCTGTATGGTCCTGGTGTAACTTCAGGTGTTGTTCACTTTAGAACTAAAAGTCCTATTGACTTTACAGGTAATTCTGCATCTTTTTGGGGTGGAGAATATAATTCTTTTGGTTCAGAGTTTAGAATTGCAAGAGCGAACGATAGTAAAACTTTTGGATGGAAAATTAATGCTAGATATAATTCTGGTGATGATTTCGTTTATGATGATGAAGCAGCAATAGCTGCTGAGGTTGGTGGAATTAACAGTATAATTAGACAGCCTGTTATTAAAGACATGATGGTTGACCCTTTTGCTTCTGTAAATGGTGATATCCTTTATGACTTTACTGGAGGAAATGCTATAATAGATAATTTCAGCAATGTTGCATTTGACACAACTCTAGAATGGAGACCAAGTGACGATACTAACTATCAAGTTAGTGCTGGTATGAGTAATGGTGGTGGTTTGTTTTTTCAAGATTTAGGTGTTTCATATGCGGATGGAAATACATATTGGGGTCAAGTTCAAGCTACTATGGGTAACTGGTATGCTCAAGCATTTATTGATCATAATGATGGTGGTAGTGCAGATAACCCAACATTCTTGTATGGTACAGGGTTACGTCAGGTTGCTGAAAGAACATCTATAGAAGCTCAAATTCAATATAATTTTGACATGCCATGGTTATTTGATTCAGAGTGGACAGTAGGATATGACTATAGAGATACTGATTCAAATTCCGATTATACGCTATGGGGAAGAAATGAGAACACTGATGACTATATAACTAATGGTTTTTACGGTCAAGGTACACTTGCTATGTCAGAAAAAGTAGATTTAGTAGTAGCAGGAAGATATGATCAAGCAAGTTTTATTAGCACAGGAGAATTTGCTCCTAGAGCAGCTCTTGTATACAAGGCTTCGGAAAAGACAACATGGAGATTAGCTTACAACAAAGCTTTATCTGGACCTCCTGCACTTGCAATGTACATTGACTTCCCAATTAGTACACCAGTACCTGGGGTTTTAGGTGCATGGTTAAGTGGTCAAAGTACACCACAGCGTTTTGGTGATCCGTCACAACAAGTAATTGATTTAGCAGGTATTCCTATTGATATTCCTGTTTCAGCTGCAGGCGGTGGAATGCCACTCGCAATTCCTTATGGTTCTGTTGCTGCTGCTTCTCTTGCTGGTTTATATGCTCAGGCTCCTTCGCTTCAACCATTACTAACTCCGTTTTTCGCAAGTTATATGGGGCCATCTGGTGGATCAGGAATTCTGAGTCCTTATGATTTCTTCGAACCTACTCAAACTACTGGTAATAGAGATACAGCTGGGGGAAGGTTTAATTCTGTAGAAAACTTTGAATTAGGAGTTACCACTTTTGTTGGTAAAAAGTTAAAAATTAGTGCTGATATATATTCATATGTCAACCAAGGGTTTACAAACTTTACTGCAATCGGAGATACATACGCATTAGTTGGTTCAGATATTCCAGGAGATTTAGGAGCTGCTGTTGCTGCTGATGCTACTGCATATGTTACTGGTGCCTTAACTGCTGTTACAACTCAGACTTATCAAGGTCTTGCTGCTCAATTTGGGCTTCCATTTAGTGTTGTTGCCTCTGGTGCTCTTGCAGCACAGGGTGTACCCGCACTTCAAACTGCAATTGCAGGTGGTGTAGCTCAAACTTTAGGTGGAATTAATGGTGCATTTCAGGCAGGTGGTGCTGGATTTGTAGGTCAATTAGGCCCACTTTTTGGAGCGATAGGTGCTGTTGAATCTGATAGAGTTCCTCAAGGAGATGGAATTACTCACATTACAACTGGATACATTAACAACGGAGATGCTAAAAGATCTCACTATGGTGGTGACTTTAGTATGGATTACTTTGCTAACTCTGATTTAAGACTTTGGGCAAATGCTTCTTGGTTAAGTCAGAATGAGTGGATTCCAGGAGAAGATAATGATGATGGTCTACTTAGCACTTCATATTTAAACGTTCCATTGTGGAAATATAGAATGGGTGTTGATTATGCACCACTTACTGGATTTAATTTCTCAGTTTCATTCCAACATGATGATAAGTTTAGATCAGTCCAAGGTAACTGGAACGGTATGGTTCAAACTAAAAACTTGATTGATGCAAGCATAGGCTACAGATTTAGTCCTAATTTTAGATTTGATGTTTCTGCAACTAACCTTACAGATTTACCATATCAAACTTATCCTAATTTACCAACTATAAGAAGGAGAGTGCTTGGAAAGGTTACTTTCAACTTCTAGTTATTCATAATATTATCATAAAAAGAGCAACTTTCGTTGCTCTTTTTTTTTTGATAAACTTTTATGTAACTATATTTGAATTATAGCAATTAAAATGAAAAAAGTAGGTATTGATTCGCTTTCATATTATGTGCCATCTCTCTATGTAGATATTGAGGAATTAGCCAAAGTGCGAGATATTCCATCAGAAAAGCTAGTAAAGGGATTAGGTCTTAAAAAAATGGCTACCCCTGATTATGATGAAGACTCTGCGTCAATAGCTGCTAACTCATTATATAGACTAATAAGGGAGAATAATATTGATCCTAGAAAAGTTGGAAGGGTATATCTGGGTACTGAAAGCGGTGTTGATGCCTCTAAGCCTACCTCATCATATGTGGTTGAGATTCTTGAAGATGTTTTTGCTGAAGAATATGGGGAGAGATGTTTTAAGAATTGTGATATTGTAGATCTTACTTTTGCTTGTGCAGGTGCTGTTGATGCATTACAAAATTGTTGTGATTGGGTCAGAAATGGTGCCAATAGACAAGCAATTGTAATTGCCTCTGACATTGCTAAATATGAGCTTAATTCAACTGGCGAATACACCCAGGGTGCTGGGTCAGTTTCTATGCTAATCTGTGAAGATCCTTCAATTATTTCCTTTAATGGTTCATGGGGGGTCTCTACAAAGGGTATAGGGGACTTTTTTAAGCCTAGAAGAATGTTTAAAAAATCCAACATATTAATTGAAGCTGCTAAACTTTTAGGACAGGAAGTATCTTCAAACGAGGCAGAAGTTCTTCTTGAAAAAGCGGATTCAAAATTTTGGTCTGACTCAAATGATCTCATAGAGGTCTATAAAGAAGAACCAATATTTGAAGGACAATTTTCTAATGAAAGTTATAAAGAGAGAGTATATGAAGCTATTGAAAATTTCAATGAACAAAATCAAAGAGATATCCTTAGTGATTGGGAAAACATTATTTTTCATCTTCCATACGCCTATCATGGAAGGAGAATGATTGTAAACAAGTGGTTAGACTGGATGAAAGAAAATGAGAACTTTGATAGTATTTATTCAGAGATTGGAAAGCCAGAGTCATTAAATGATAAAGAATGGATTAAGAAAGTTGCAAAATCATCTATATATAAATCATTTGTTGAAGAAAAGATATCTCCTGGAGAGAGAGCCTCTTCAGAAATTGGTAACATGTATACTGCCTCCATTTTTATGTCTTTAATAAGCTCTTTAGTAGAAGCTGTTGAAAAGGATAAAAAATTTGAAAATAAGAAAATTGGATTTATTAGTTATGGGAGTGGATCAAAAGCAAAAATATTTGAAGGCACTGTTCAAAAAAATTGGATGAATAAGATTAAGCCTATCAATCTATTTGAGAGCCTTAATAATAGAAAAAAAATCAACATAGATGTTTATGAAAATCTTCATAAAAGGAAAGTTTCTTCTAATATTAATAACAATGATGGGATTATAAAATTATCTAAAATTTCAAATGGTGAGTTTGATGAAGGCTTGAGAAACTATAAAAAATACTAAATTGTAATATGAATATTTTAGTTTGCATTAGTAATGTTCCTGATACGACTTCAAAAATTAATTTTGTTGAAAATGATTCAAAATTTGACACCAATGGTGTTCAATTTATAATTAATCCAAACGATGAGTTTGGCCTAACTAAGGCTGTGTGGTTGAAAGAATCAAATAATGCAACTGTTACAGTTTTGACTGTAGGAGAGCAATCAGTAGAAGCTACGCTAAGAAAATGTTTAGCAATTGGTGCTGATAAAGCAATTAGGATTGATTGTCCAGCTAATGACGCATATTCTGTAGCAAAAGAAATTGAGACACATTGTGAGCAAGTAAAGTATGATCTAATTATTTGTGGAAGAGAATCTATTGATTATAATGGTGGGATAGTACCTGGATTGATAGCAGGATTTTTGGATTATAATTTTGTGACAAATTGTGTAAACCTTGAGATCGAAGGTTCCAAAGCAACTTTCTCAAGAGAAATGTCTGGAGGTACAGAGATAAGTGAATGTCAGCTTCCTTTAGTTATTGGTTCTCAAAAAGGATTGGTTGAAGAAAGTGATCTAATTATTCCTAATATGAGGGGAATTATGATGGCTAGACAAAAGCCCTTAGATATTGTTCCATCTCAAGGAGTTAATGCTAAAACTCGTGATATAAAATTTAATAAGCCTCAGGCTAAAAGCGAGGTAAAGCTTATAAAAGCAGATGAGCTTGATAAACTAATTGATCTATTAGAAAACGAAGCAAAAGTAATTTAATATATGTCAGTACTAGTATACTTAGAGTCAGAAAATAACAAATTTAAAAAATCATCTTATGAGGCTCTTTCATATGGTAAAGGTCTTGCTGACAAGATGGGAGTTCAAGTTTGTGGTGTAGTTATTAATTGTTCTGATATTGAAAGTTTAAAAGCATATGGCCCTGATAAAATTTTAAAAATAGAGAGTCAAGATCTAAGTGCGTTTTCCTCAAAAAAATATGCTCATGCTATAGCTAATATCATGAAAAGTGAAAATGCTCATATAGTTATTCTATCTTCAACTCCAGATTCTAAATATTTAGGTGCTCACCTATCTGGTGTAACTGATTCATCTTTTGTTTCTAATGTAGTTGAACTTCCTGAGAGTATAAGTCCATTTACTATCAAGAGAACTTGCTTTACTAATAAAGCATTCTCATTAACTGAGATAATCTCAGATACCAAAATAATAAGTATCGCTTCAAACTCTTTTGGAGTAATTGAAAATTCTAATGATTCCCTAGCTGAAGAAGAAATTGATATCAAAAGCATTGATTCAAATCAAAGAATATTAAATATAGAAAAAGAAAGTGGATCAGTTACAATAGCTGATGCAGAAATTGTAGTCTCAGCTGGTAGAGGATTAAAAGGTCCTGAAAATTGGGAAATGATTGAAACACTAGCTGAAACACTTGGTGCAGCTACAGCATGTTCTAAGCCTGTATCTGATATGGGTTGGAGACCACACAGCGAACATGTAGGCCAAACTGGTAAACCAGTATCTTCAAACCTTTATATAGCAATTGGTATATCTGGGGCAATTCAACACCTTGCTGGGATAAATTCTTCTAAAGTTAAGGTTGTCATTAATAATGACCCTGAAGCTCCTTTTTTTAAAGCGGCTGATTACGGGGTGATTGGTGATGCATTTGAGGTAATTCCTTCACTGATTGAAAAGCTTAAAGCTAGATAATAGTAAATTCTTATTATAAATTTATTCTTATAATTTTTTCTTATTAAGAATAACTAGAATCATATCAAGCTATGATTATCACCAAAAATATACCATGTTATAGTTTTTTATTATAGAATAATGATATTCTATTGATTTTTCTAATATTCTGTGTAAATCACTTCTAACTTTAATTTCTTTAAGAAATCAGGGTCAGCAGAACTGGAGCCAAATAGAGCAACTGGAAATGGCAGTGCTATTGATGGTGAAGGTAAATCAAGCCTGCTTAAATTAGTAAAATACCCATTTTTAAGAGTTACATCCTCAATATTATATGTAGTTGTTAAACCTAAGTCTATATTTAATGAATCATACCTAACTATATTAGAGATGTGGTTAGTAATATTAAATTTATAACTCGTTGGTGTATTATTAGAATCATACTGAAGGAGCCCCCCAAAAAGAAACTTATTTGCGTTTACAGCCGTAGGACTAAAACTTTGTGAGAAGTCTTTATTGTAATCTGCGACAGGCTCACCATCTTTATATGAATAGACATAGAGTCTTTTAGGAAGAAATTGGTAGTTTGATTTATGAATATTATCATCTAAATGTAAAACAATATTTGCCTCATTAATTAGCACGTCTTTTGCCTTCAATTCTTTTAATTCAGATGATATTGAGTTATCATCTGAAAACAATTTTAATTTAGAAACAAACTTAGTACCGTTTAAATATATTTTTTCTGATGGGATATTATCGTTTGATGCTACAACTTCTTCAGCAATTGCCTGGCTATACCCTGTGTGTTCATGAAGATTATATGTAACACCGCCTAGCGGAATTGTGTTAACCTTCTTCTTTCTCTCAATTACATCATCTGACAAATCATCAGTCCCATTAGTGTTGTAAAAGTTGTAGTCATATTCTAAGACTAATTTTGCGTTGATAACATCAAGAGACATAAAAAGATCATCTGAAAAGTTTTCTGCTCTAACAATTATTCCATTAAAATAGTTATTAAAATTAGCTTGATTAGTAAGCTTATCTGACCCCTCCTGATTCATGATATAACGTTGAAAAAACGTAACATCTAAAGGAGCGCGTAATCTCGGTGTCTCAAAATAATTAACCTGTGTTAATTCATCAGGATCTGTATTTGGATCATCTTCTGCGAACAAGACTGGGATCTCTTCAAAGTTTAAAGTCACTGTATTATCATGAAGAGTTTTTCCATAAAATCCTTTTTGATAAAAATTATCATTTGAAAAATATTCTTTAGAAGACTCAAAATTATTGTTTGGATCTAATGAACTTAAATAATAGGTGAGCTGATAGACCTTGAGATCAAAACTAGCGTTCCTATTTCCAAATATCGAATCTATTTCATATACTTGACTTTCATTATTATAAGTTGAATTATCATCATCATTAATGTCTAATATACCATCATTATCTGAATCATTACTTAATGGATCTAGTCCAGCTATTGATTCTGTAATGTCAGGGATCCCATCGTTATCTGAGTCACTCTGTTGATCTGAAGGATCAGAGTCATAAATATCTATAACCCCATCACCATCACTGTCATTAGTATTATTAAAAAATGGTAAATCAAGATAGACAGCAGTTAACTGTTCATCTTCATCAATAACTCTTATATCAGTTGAACTACCTTCGTTTTCTTGATCTTGGTTAAAGTCACCAAAAGTTTGAAGAGAAAAGACATCAAGCTGAGATATAAAAGCAGAATTTGTTTTTCCAAAAAAATCATCATTAAAAGTTCCAAGCTGAACGCTTGCAATATTATTAGTCTGAACCTTATCTAATGATTGTTGATATGAAAATATAGGAAAGGTTTTGGTCTTTAATTCGTCAAATTGCTGATCAAAAATTTCAATACCAACAGAATAATAATCTTTATTACAAGAGAGAACAAATATTATAGAAAGTAAAATTATAGAAAACTTTAATAAAACCTTTTGCTGCATTTAATCAATTTTTTAAGAGAAACTCCATTAATTTATCATCATCTGATGAATCCTTAAAGCCTAGAGAATCTTTAGAATGAGATTTAATTGAAGCTATAGTTGATTTATCTATTTTGTCTGATGAAATAATTACTGAGTCTGAAAATTTAATCATTAAGTCTGTTAAAGACTCAAAGCTTGGATTATCAATTATACTAAGATCCTCATCAATACCATCAAATTTAATTTTTTCAACTATTTTTTTTGACAAACTTCCCTCAAAAGATTTTGAGTAAACAAAAGAAACAATCTTACTGTTATCAAATACAGGGTCATCTGCAAAAAGTTTTTTAAGATAAAGCGGAAATAAAGAAGTAAACCATCCGTGAAGATGAATGATATCTGGCATCCAATTAAGTTTTTTAACGGTTTCTATAACACCCTTAGTAAAAAAGATCATTCTTTCATCATTATCCTTTAACAGCTTATCATCTTTATCAAGAAGGAGATTCTTTCTTTTAAAATAGTCTTCATTGTCTATGAAATAGACCTGCATTCTTTCTTTTGGAATAGATGCTACCTTAATAATTAGTGGCATGTAAAGATCATTAATAATCATATTCATACCAGAGAGTCTAATTACTTCATGTAATTGATGTCTTCTCTCGTTTATTATGCCATACTTTGGCATGAAGATTCTTGTCATGCCCCCATAATCATTTATCTTTCTTGATACTGAAAATGAATTAACGGCTTTATCTGTTTGAGGTAGATAAGGAACAACCTCAGATGAAATGACTAATATTTTTTTGTCTTTCAATAATTTCAAAATCTAAACTTTGGCTATAGCTTGGCAAAATTACGAAAATTATGAGTAAGAATATAAAAACATTATCTTTAAGACAATTAATTTCTCAGAATTGAGAGCCTATTCTTCCTATAAAGACATTGTTAAATTAGTTAAGAAAGTTGATTCTATTGGTCTGGTCCCAACAATGGGCTCTCTACATGATGGCCATTTGTCAATTATAAAAAAGGCCTTGATAAAAAATGATATAGTAATTGTTTCAATTTATGTTAATCCAAAGCAGTTTAATGATTCTAAAGACTTAAAAAAATATCCAAGAAATCTTGAGGATGACCTTGAAAAAATTAAAATCTTCAATAATATTATAGTGTATGCACCAAACGATAGAGATGTATACAATGAAAGAGAAGAGGTAAAGAAATATAATTTTGGAGAAATTACAGAAATAATGGAGGGCAAATTAAGACCAGGCCATTTTAATGGTGTTGCAACTGTCGTTGAAAAACTTCTAGTCATGTTTAAGCCAAACAATGCATATTTTGGAGAAAAAGATTTCCAGCAATTAATATTAATTAAAGAGCTAGTAAAAAAAATTAAATTAGATGTAAATATTATTGGCTGTGAGACCATTAGAGAAAGTGATGGGCTTGCAATGAGTTCAAGGAATAAATTCCTAAATAAATCAGAGAGAAAATGTGCAGGTCGAATAATTGAATTACTCGGTAAGGCTAAAAAAATGTACAAGACTTCTAGCCTAAAAGCTATAAAAAGTGATATCTTAAAACAGGCTTAATCAATTGATAATTTAACAATTGAATATTTTGAAATACTTGATGTTTCTAAATTTTTAAAAGACAAAAAAGAAATTAGAGCATTTATAGCTTGTAAAATAGGTAATACCAGACTAATAGATAATGTTAGAGTTTAAACTTTGAAAAAACAACTGAGAATATTAATTCCAATAATACTAGGTGTACTCTTTATATATATTACATATAGGCTAACAACTGAAGCAGAGAGGTCTTTAATATGGAACTACATAAAATCTGCTCAAGTTCAATATGTAATTGGTGCTATGTTAGTTGGTGCTTCAGCTGATATTATTAGAGGGTTACGATGGCAACTTTTGTCTAAAGCTATTGGATATAACTCAGGAACAATTAATAGTATAGCAAGTGTATTTATGTGTTATACATCTAACATGGCAATACCTAGATCTGGAGAGATCATAAGAGCGACCGTATTGAGTGAATACAATAAAATACCTATTGGTAAAACTTTTGGAACTATCGCAGCTGAAAGGTTTATTGACATCTCTATTTCGATTCTAATACTTTTTTTGGTTTGGATGCTTCAGTATGATGTAATACTTGAATCTTTTTTTGAAGAAGGTTTTTTAAAATTTATTGATAATAATTTTTGGCTCATTTTCAGCTCAATAATCATTTTCATCGCTATTATATTTATTCTAATTACAAGAGTTGAAAAAATAAAACGTTTTTTTGAAAGTGTACTCGAGGGGTTTTTATCAATTACGAAACTCAATAAAAGACTCTTTCCGTTTATATTGCTCTCTTTGCTGATATGGACATTGTACATTCTAGCTTTTTTTACAATTAAATTTTCTGTTACAGAGCTTGATATTATTGATAGTAGCCTAATCTTTCCTGCTTTTGTTGTTGGAGTATTTAGCATCTCTTTATCAAATCATGGATTGGGTGTATACCCATTAGCTATTGCTTTGTTTCTGTCAAATTTTGGGATAAATACAGAGATAGGTTTGACCTTCGGGTGGCTTGCTTGGTCATGCCAAGCTATTATAACTTTAATTTTTGGAGGTCTTTCTTTTTTTGTACTACCTTTGTTAAAGACAAGAGATTGAAATGCAAAAAATTATCAAACAATTTTTGTCAGAAGTAAATCAAAGAAACCAAAATGAGCCTGAATTTATGCAGGCTGTTACTGAGGTTGCTGAGACTGTTATCCCCTATATAGTTACTAAAGATATATATTATGGCCAAAACATTCTATTAAGAATGGTAGAACCAGAAAGAGTGATTTCATTTAGGGTAGCTTGGATTGATGATAAAGAAGAAATTCAAGTAAACAGAGGATACAGAATTGAGATGAACTCTGCTATAGGTCCATACAAAGGTGGTCTTAGATTTCACCCTTCTGTTAATATGAGTATATTAAAGTTTCTTGCTTTTGAACAAGTTTTTAAAAATGCTCTTACAACTCTTCCTATGGGTGGTGGAAAAGGCGGATCAGATTTTGACCCAAAAGGAAAGTCTGATACCGAAGTTATGCGTTTTTGTCAAAGTTTTATGACAGAATTATTCAGACATATTGGGCCAAACAAAGACATCCCTGCAGGAGATATTGGAGTCGGAGGCAGAGAAATAGGATACCTTTTTGGACAATATAAAAGATTGAAAAATGAATTTTCTGGAGTCCTAACAGGTAAAGGTGTATCATGGGGAGGGTCTCTTATTAGGCCTGAAGCTACTGGTTATGGTGTAGTCTATTTTATTGATGAAATATTGAAAGCGAATAATGAAGGTTTAAAGCATAAGTCTATTACAATTTCTGGTTCAGGAAATGTTGCTCAATATGCTACAGAAAAGTGTATAGATATGGGAGCAAAAGTTTTGACTCTTTCTGACTCATCTGGATACATTTATGATAAGAATGGAATCAATAAAGAGAAGCTTAATTATATAATGGAGTTAAAGAATGTAAAACGCAAAAGGATTTCAGAATATGTTAAAAAATATTCCAAAGCTGAGTTTCACTCTGATAAAAAACCATGGTCTGTAAAATGTGATATTGCTATCCCTTGTGCTACTCAAAATGAACTTAATATTGATGATGCAAAGGCATTACTAAAAAATGGTTGCAAAACTGTTGGTGAAGGAGCTAATATGCCATGTACGGCTGACGCAATAAGCTTATTCCTAAAAAATAAAATTCAATATGCTCCTGGTAAGGCCTCTAATGCTGGAGGAGTTGCTGTATCTGGTTTAGAAATGGCTCAAAACTCTCTGAAATATACTTGGTCAAGGGAAGTTGTAGATGGAAAACTAAAAGAAATCATGTCTGATATTCACTCATCATGTCTTAAGTATGGAACTGAGAAAGATCATGTAAATTATGTTAAAGGGGCAAATATTGCTGGCTTTGTAAAAGTAGCAGATGCAATGCTAGCTCAAGGTGTAGTATAGTCTTTATGTCCAATTCAAGAGCTCTTGTTATTAAGTCGATTAAACAAGGTGAGACAAGTTCAATAGTATCATGTTATCTTGAAGAGATAGGGTTTAAATCATTTTTAGTTAAAGGGTTATACAGTCAAAAAAAATCAAAGTTTAGTAAAGCACACTTTTTCCCACTTAACATAATTAATATTAACTATTCCTTTAATGAAATTAGAAACTTGGGCTTCATAAAAGAAGTAAAGTCAGAATTTCTTTTTAATACAATACATACTGATATTCAAAAAAGTTCTGTAATAGTTTTTCTTTCAGAAATTTTAAATAGTGTCTTTAGAGAAGAGCTAGAGGTAAATCAAGGTTTATTTGATTTCTTATTAAATAGCCTTTTATGGTATGATAATATTAAAGAGTGTAATAACTTTCACATTAAGTTTTTAATAGAGCTTTCAAAATATATTGGATTTCACCCAAACATAAAAAATAAAGAAGATATGTATTTCTGTCTTGAATCTGGATCAACATCAAATACTAAGCCTTTAGCTGCAAACATTCAAGGAGAAGATCTTAATTTATTCAAAGAATTATTAGGCACGAAATTTGAGGATTTAAATACAATAAGTATTAAAAGAGAATCTAGAACAAGGATCCTAAATAAGATAATTGACTATTATTCTCTACATTTACAAATGTTCAAAACACCTAAATCAATTCATGTATTTGCAGAGGTTTTTAAATAAGTTGTACAAACCAGGATATCTTTGGATTTTATTTTTCTTAGTATTAAGTGAATCATATAGCCAACAAATATCTGTACAAGATGAGACAACTAGTGAACGTCTTCCAGATGTCGTTATTTATAATGAGGATAAATCTAAATCGATAATAACTAATACTAATGGATCTGTTAATTTAGGTATTTTCTCTGACGATGAAAAAATATATTTCCAGCTTCTTGGATATTCATTATTAGAAACATTTAAAGAGAAGATATTTGATGGGGGAATAATCTTTCTAAAGGAGGAGAGTCAAGCACTTGATGAAGTAATATTATCTGTAGCAAGATCAGAATCTAACATAAATCAGGTTGCTGAAAAAGTGTCTGTGATAAAATCTGCAGATGTTTTTTTAACCTCTCCTTCTTCTGGAGCCGAGCTACTTGAATTAAGTCCTGGAATTAGAATTCAAAAAAGTCAAGGTGGCGGGGGAAGTCCTATAATAAGAGGTTTTGAGGCAAACAGAGTATTGATTGTAGTAGATGGAGTAAGAATGAATAATGCAATATATAGATCTGGACATCTGCAAAATTCAATAACAATTGACCCTAACAATATTGAAAGAGCTGAAGTTATTTTTGGTTCATCTTCTGTAGGTTATGGATCCGATGCTATGGGGGGTGTAATTCATTATTATACAAAAAACCCTGTTTTGAACTCTTCACAAAAGATTAGTTCAAGTTTTACAACAAATTACTCATCTGCAAATCAATCTATCACTAATAATTACATTACAAATTATAGCAAAGAAAATTGGGGAAGTATAACATCTTTGAGTGTTTCGAAATATGGAGATATTAAAATGGGTAAAAATAGAAACCATGGTTATGAAAGCTGGGGACTAACACCTTTATTTTCAAAAAACTCTAGATATAGTTTTTACGCTGAACCATCAGTGAATAAGAATGAAAATATTCAAAAAAACACAGAATACAGTCAGATAGACCTATTTCAAAAGTTTTTAATTAAAGTGGGAGAAACCAATTTATTAAATGTTAATATTCAATTTTCTGAGTCCAGTGATATTGATAGGTATGATCAACTAAGTATCCCAAAAGGCAACTCTCTAAAATTTGCCGAGTGGTATTATGGACCTCAAAGAAGACTGTTAATCTCACCTAGTTTAAAAATTTTTCCTGAAAGAAAGTTTATGAAGAAAGGGGTTATTACAATTGCGTTTCAAAAAATTAATGAAAGTAGAATTAAAAGAAAATTTAATACTATGAATAGGTCACATCAAATTGAAGACCTAAAGGTTTTTAGTATTAATGGTGATTTTGATACTTATTTTGATGGTGGTCACTCTATTTCATACGGACTGGAATCCACTTACAACTATAATTATTCAAAAGCATACGACAGAATACTTGAAATTTCTGATAATAAAGTAATAGGTCTGGGTCAAAAATTTGCAATTCCAACAAGATATCCAAGTGATGGTAGCTCATATACTAGCTTTGCTTCATATATAAATTGGTCATGGAATATGAGTGAGTTTTTTACATTTAATATTGGGACAAGATTGACTTTTACAGGTATTAAAGCTAGTTGGAATGATGTAGTTTCAGTTAATCCTCAACTTTCAAAAATTGATCTAAATTCAAGGGCTCTAACAACTACCGTTTCAATGAAACTAAGGCCAAGTAAAAAAGTTCAAATAAACACTGTTCTATCAAGTGGTTTTAGGAATCCCAATATAGATGATATTGGAAAGATTAGAGAGAATAGTGGTCTACTTGTAGTGCCTAACACTTTTTTGAAACCAGAATACGCATATAACTTAGATCTTGGAGTCGATTTTAAATCTCTTGATAATAATAATTATGTATCATTAAGAGGGTTTAGCACAATTATTTCAAGACACATAGGGAGAGATAATTATACCGTTTTCTCAGACATAACTACTCCTGATTTATCTACAATTATATACAACGGAGAAGAGGTAACTACAATTTCAAATAAAAATCTTGGAAATAGATTCATTCATGGATTCTCGTTTGATGGATTCTCTAAAATTCTCAATAATTTTAGGCTTAATTATAGCTTTACTTATACAGATGGAGATACTAATGAATCATATGGACCTCTTCCATCTATTTCACCACTGTTTGGATCAATTGCATTTACATACACAAAAAAAGATATGAATATTAAGGCAATTTATAAGTTTAGCCAATCCAAAGATGCTAATGAATATAGTTTTGGAGGAGAAGATGGTCTTGATGAAACTCCATTTATAAATGGAGAAGATGGTTTAATCTATTTAGGAAGTCCAAAATGGTCAGATCTTTCAATTTATGGTAGTAAAAATATTTCATCTGATATTGTTTTAAGGTTAGGCTTAACAAATGTTTTTGATGCGCATTATAGAACTTTTGCATCTGGGATTTCTGCCCCAGGAAGATCTCTTCAAATTGGTCTAAACTTTAAATTATAAGCTATTATATTAACTTTAAATTGGTCTAAAATCATTAATTTCGACTTTAATTATGGATAATGGGATTTAGAGAATCAAAAAACTTTTCACTTTCATCAATTTCATCAGAAATTCAAAATTTTTGGTCTAAAAATAATGTTTTTTCTAAATCATTCAACAAAGAAGATAGTTCAGATTTCATCTTTTATGAAGGTCCTCCCTCAGCAAATGGAAAGCCTGGAATTCATCATGTAATGGCAAGAACCATCAAAGACGCTTTTTGCAGATATAAAACTTTAAAAGGATATAATGTTAAAAGAAAAGCTGGATGGGATACCCATGGATTACCCGTTGAATTAGGTGTTGAAAAAGAACTTGGGATATCAAAAGATGACATTGGTAACAAGATAAGTATATCAGAGTATAATAATGCTTGTAAAAAGGCTGTTATGAAATATACTAGTGAGTGGGAGTCATTAACAAACAAAATGGGTTATTGGATAGATTTATCAGATCCTTATGTGACATATAAGCCCAAATATATGGAAACCGTTTGGTGGTTGATTAAATCAATTTCAGAGAAGGGCCTACTATATAAGGGGTATACTGTTCAGCCTTATTCCCCTGCAGCAGGTTCTGGACTGAGCTCACATGAACTTAACCAACCTGGAGCTTATAAACAAATTAGTGATACATCAGTAATCGCTCAATTTAAATGTGTTGAAGATGATGCTTCAGCCAAATTTAATTCCTTATATCCTTTCTATTTTCTTGCTTGGACTACAACTCCATGGACATTACCTTCAAATACTGCTTTAACTGTTGGAGCTAAAATTGAATACTCATTTATAAAAACATTTAACCAGTATACAAAAGAAAAAACAACTGTCATTGTTGCAAGCTCCCTAATTGAAAAAGTGTTTGCTAAAAATTTCTTTATTGTTAATCATGAAGATAAATTAGACACATTTAAAGAATCAGATTCTAAGATTCCATACTGTGTTATTAATTCATGTAAAGGTATAGATATTGAAAATTTAAGGTATGAAAGAGTGTGGGATGAATCACCTCTGCCAATTGATAATCCTGAAAACGCTTTTAGAGTAATTGTAGGAGATTTTGTTACAACTGAAGACGGCACAGGAATTGTTCATACAGCACCTACATTTGGTGCAGATGACTATAAGGCCGCAAAAAGCGCATCACCTGAAGTTCCCCCTCTACAAGTCTTAGATTCAAATGGCAATAAGATTCCGCTTGTTGACCTAAAAGGAAAATTTATTGATGGTATTGGAATGATTAGTGGAAAATATGTAAAAAATGAATACTATGGAGAAGAAGATATCCCCGAAAAATCAGTAGATGTTGAAATTGCAATTAGATTAAAAGAAAAAAATTTAGCATTTAAAGTAGAGAAGTATTCTCACTCTTATCCTCATTGTTGGAGAACTGATAAGCCTGTTTTATACTATCCTATGGAATCATGGTTTATTAAGGTTAGTGAATTAACAGATAGGATGTTTAATCTTAATCAAAATATCAATTGGAAGCCAAGTTCAACCGGAGAAGGAAGATTTGGAAATTGGCTTAAATCAGCAAATGATTGGAATTTATCAAGATCAAGATTTTGGGGAGTCCCATTACCAATTTGGGTAAATGAAGAGAATTCAGAATATAAAATAGTAGGATCTGTTGAAGAACTTATTAACGAGATTAATATATCCATAAAAAAAGGATATATGAAGTCTAATCCATTTGCAAACTTTGAATTTGGTAACATGTCAGAAGAAAACTATGATAATATCGATTTACATAAAGATGTTGTTGATGAAATTATTTTATCTTCCAAAAATGGCTTACCTATGAAAAGAGAGAAGGATATAATTGATGTTTGGTTTGAATCTGGATCTATGCCTTTCGCTCAAATTCACTATCCTTTTGAGAACAAAGACTTAATTGATAAAAAAACAAATTTTCCAGCTGACTTTATAGCAGAGGGTGTAGACCAAACTAGAGGATGGTTTTATACACTTCATGCTATTTCTGCTCTAGTTTTTAACTCCATTTCATATAAAAATGTTGTCTCTAACGGCCTTGTTTTAGATAAAAATGGTCAAAAAATGTCAAAAAGGTTAGGCAATGCTGTAGACCCATTTGATATGATAGACAAATATAGTGCAGACGCTGTTAGATGGTATATGATGTCAAATTCAAACCCTTGGGATAACCTTAAATTTGATGAAGAAGGTGTCGCTGAAGTAAAAAGGAAATTCTTTGGAACACTTGAAAATATATATAGTTTTTTTAGTTTATATGCCAATATTGACGGGTTTAAATATAAAGAGGATTATATTGATATTAAAAAAAGACCTGAACTTGATAGGTGGATTATTTCAGAGCTTAACTCATTAATTAGACAGGTAGATAGTGACCTTGAAAATTATGATCTAACTCCTGCTACAAGGAATATTAATGATTTTGTTCAAGAGAAGCTTAGTAATTGGTATGTAAGATTATCCCGAAGAAGATTTTGGAAGGGGGAGTACAATGAGGATAAAATTTCTGCTTATCAAACACTATATGAATGTCTTGCTAAAATAAGTAAACTTATATCTCCAATAGCCCCTTTTTATTCAGAATATATTTTTCAATCCTTAAATAGGATTTCAAAAAGAGAAGATATTGATTCCGTTCACTTATCAACGTTTCCTAATTCAATTCCTGAGTTGATTGATAACAAGCTTGAAAATAAGATAAATCAAATAAGGAATTTATGCTCATTAGCTCTTTCAATTAGGAAAAAAGAAAAAATTAAAGTTAGACAACCTTTAAATAAAATTATTATTCCTACAAAAAATAATGATGAACGTAATGAGATTGAAAATGCTAAATCACAAATACTTTCAGAGATAAATGTTAAGTCAATTGAATTTCTTGACAACAAAGACTCTCTTTTGGTAAAAGAACTTAAACCAAACTTCAAACTGCTTGGCCCAAGATATGGGAAGTTGATCAATGCAGTTGCTCAAGAAATTAAAAAACTGTCAAATAAGGAAATCGAAAGACTTGAAAGTGAGGGGCATTTAGCCTTAGTAATTGAGGGTAAAGAGGTGTTGATATCTACTGATGATGTTGAGATTAACTATAAAGACATTGAAGGTCTTTCTGTAGCATCTGATGGAAAACAAACCATTGCACTTGACTTAAACTTAGATAAAAAATTAATTGAGGAGGGGATAACAAGAGAAATAGTTAATAGAATTCAAAATATAAGAAAAAATCAAGGTTTTGATGTCACAGATAAAATTGAAATTAATATAAAAAAAACACCCAAACTTGAACAAGCATTAAAATCTAATTTAGAGTATATTAAAGGTGAAACTCTAGCAATAAAATTATATTTTAGCGAAAATTTAGATGAAGGAGAGATAATAGAGTTTGATAATATAAAAACTGCTATAACCATAAATAAAGTTTAAAATGACTAAAAAGACAAAAAACAAGTATTCTGACAAAGAGTTAGAAAGCTTTAAAAAAATAATCAATGAAAAAATTGAAAAGGCTAAGATTGATTTAGATCTGCTTAAAAGTGCATATATGAATGATAGTAATAATGGAACTGATGATACTTCACCAACATTTAAATCCTTTGAGGAAGGTTCTGAGACAATGTCAAAGGAAGCTAATACTCAATTGGCTTTAAGACAAGAAAAATTTATTAGAGACTTAAAAAATGCTCTAATTAGAATCGAGAATAAGACATATGGGGTTTGTAGGGTTACAGGAAAGCTTATTAATAAAAAGAGACTTAAAATTGTCCCTCATGCAACACTTAGTATTGAGGCTAAGAATATTCAAAAATAAGTTCTACTTCCTTGATTCAATTACTCAAAAATATTGATGCAAAAAAATCTTTAATATTTATTTTAATATTAATTTTCATAGATCAATATGTAAAATTCTATATAAAACTTAACTATCCTCTTACTACATATGGTGAAATGCCAATTATAGATCTTGGCTTTTTTAAGCTTTTATTTATTGAGAATAAAGGAATGGCAATGGGAGCTAGACTTAATAATTTAATCCCATTTTTAGATGATAACACTGCAAAACTTACTTTAACACTTTTTAGGATTTTTGCTTGTATCGGTATTGGTTTTTGGTTAAGAAACATAATTAAAAACAAAGGCTCACAATTATTAATTGTATGCATATGTCTAATTTTTGCAGGAGCAGTTGGAAATTTAATTGATTCTATTTTTTATGGTGTAATATTTTCATCCAGTTTTGGTCAAGTTGCCACACTTTTCCCAGAGGCTGGCTATTCCTCATTATTTTATGGAAGTGTTGTTGATATGATTCAATTTCCATTAGCAACATGGGTCTGGCCTGACTGGCTCCCTTATATTGGTGGTGAAGAATACACATTTTTTGAATATGTCTTTAATTTTGCTGATTCTTATATAAGCACAGGGGTAATCCTATTATTAATCTTTAATAAAAAGGTTTCTTTTTAATTAAATTTATATGTCCTTGATGGTGTTACAACAAAATTAAGTGGAATATCCTTTTCATTGATATCACTTATTTTATCAACAGGATCAAATAACGAAAGTCCTACTTTTATGACATCATTTTTAATATCGTTCATAAACCTATCATAATATCCTCCTCCATAGCCAACTCTATGTCCACTTTTATCAAAAACTAAAAGCGGTACAATTATAATTTCTATTAGTGATGTATCAAATTTAACTTTACTTATTGGTTCTCTAATACCAAATTTATTTGTATTAAACTTAGTATTTTGATCTATTTCTAAATGAATTAAATTATTATTTATCATCTTAGGAGCTATTACTCTTTTATTTTTATTTAGTATGAAACTTAGAATATCATTAGTATTTACCTCATTTTTAGATTCAACAGATAAGTAGACGTGATAAATGTCTTTATCCCAAATACTAAGCTCAAGTAAATTATCAAATATATCCTTACATAACTTCTTAAATTGACTTATGTGTGTATTAGATCTCTTATCCTTGTAAATTTTTCGTAAAAACTTTTTCTCATTATTAATCATCTGCTTTAATATAAAATAAAAATAACTTTAATTTTGTTTTGATGGAACAATCTGAACTTCATATTCAATCAAAATCACTCCCAGAGTTACCTGGTGTTTATCAGTTCTATGATGATGAAAAAATTATATATATAGGTAAGGCAAAAAATTTAAAAAAAAGAGTTGCCTCCTATTTTACAAAGAATCACGATAGCAAAAAGACAAGGCTTTTGGTAAGAAGCATAAGAAGAATTGAGAAGATTATTGTTGACACGGAGATGGATGCTCTTTTACTGGAGAATAACTTAATCAAGAAATACCAACCTAAGTATAACATACTTCTTAAAGATGATAAATCATACCCTTGGATATGTATAGTTAAAGATCCTATCCCTGATATTTTTTATACTAGAAAGGTGGAAAAAAGAAGAGGAGAATATTATGGACCCTTCACGAATGTTTACAGCGCTCGTTTTTTAATTAAACTAATTAAGGATATCTATCCTTTCTTGAATCATGAGCTTAATCATATGATAAAGAAAGAAACAGAAGATTCTATAAAAGTTAAGTTCTCTGAAAATATTAAGTCTATTAGACACCTTATTAAAGGTCATTTTAAAAAATCAATTGATGAATTAAAAGATAGGATGGGTGTGTTTTCTAGACAACTCAAATATGAAGAAGCACAGGAGATTAAAGATAAGCTTGATATTTTATATAATTATCAAGCAAAATCAACTATTGTTAATTCCAAGATAAGTGATATTGATGTTTTTGCTTTAGTTTCTGACCAGACGCATGCATACATTAATTATTTGCAAATTTCTTATGGTGCAGTCATACGATCTTTTACACTTGAAATTAAAAAAAGGCTTGAGGAAACTGATGAAGAGATATTAAGGCTAGCAGTGATTGAACTGAAGCAAAGATTTCATTCTCAAAGCTCAGAAGTAGTTGTGCCATTTAGAATTAATCTTCCTAAAGATCTCAAAATTACAGTTCCTAAAACTGGCGATAAGAAAAAACTTATTGAACTCTCCGAAAGAAATGCAAAATTTTACAGAATTGATAAGTTGAAGCAGATAAAAATTGTAGATCCACAGGCTCATGGAGATAGAATTATGGCACAAGCAAAACAAGATTTACAGTTAGAAGAACAACCTATCCAAATTGAGTGTTTTGATAATTCAAATTTAATGGGTACAAATCCTGTTGCCTCATGCGTAGTATTTAGAAATGGCAAACCATCCAAAAAAGATTACAGACATTTTAAAATTAAGAATATTGAAGGGCCTGATGACTTTGCATCTATGGAACAAGTTATATACAGAAGATTATCAAGGCTTTTAAAAGAGAGTAAGCCATTACCAAATCTTATTATAGTTGATGGAGGTAAGGGTCAACTATCAGCAGGACTAAAAAGTATAAAGAAACTCAATTTAGAAAAAAAAGTAGCTATAATAGGCATAGCAAAAAGACTTGAAGAAATATTTAAACCAAATGATAAACTTCCTTTATACATAGATAAAAAGTCAGAAACTCTAAAACTAATTCAGCAATTAAGAAATGAAGCACATAGATTTGCTATAAATTTTCATAGAGATATCAGGAGTAAAGATGCTCTTAAATCAGGTATTGATGATTTAATTGGAATTGGTCCAATTCTTAAAGATAAATTATTAAAAAAATATAAATCCTTTATAAGGCTTAAAGAACTAGAAGAAGATGAATTAATAAAATTTCTTGGTAAGAATAGAGGTAGATCAGTTTTTAATCAATTAAGAAATTAATTTTATTTAATTTTGTGTTTGAAAATGAAAATTACTCTCTTATACCTTCAATTTGTATTTTTTAGTATAAATCTAATTTTCAGTCAAACAGCATCAGTTGGACTTGAGCCATTCAAGGCAGGTGAAACACTTGAATACAGAGTTCATTATGGAATTTTCAATGCCAGTTATGCATCTCTAACCCTATCTAATGGTCAGGTTGACGGGCAAGAGCTTTTACTTGCATCTGGATATGGAAAAACAATTGGACTAGCTAGGCTTTTTTTCAAAGTTGAAGATTATTACAGCAGCTATTTTGAAACAGAAAAAGTAGAACCTAAAATTTTCAAAAGGAATATTTACGAAGGTGGATATACAAAAAACTTAGAGGTTAGATTTAACTCAGAGAGAATGGAGGCTACCGTTAATAATATAAAAAAAGGTACAACTGATATTATTTCTACAAAGAATAATGTTCAAGATCTTATATCGTCATTATATTATCTGAGAAAGAATTTTTCTCAGGATGATATTAAAGTAGGAGATTTTTTTACTATTAATATGTTCTATGACTCTAAGAATAGAGAATTGGCACTAAAATATCTTGGTAAAGAAGTTATAAGAACTAAGTATGGTAAAATAGAATGTTTAAAACTAATGCCCGCCACAAATAGAAGTAGAATTTTTAAAGGTGAGGGAAGTATAACTATTTGGCTTACCAATGATGTAAATAAGATTCCCATTAGAGTTCAGGCAGATTTATTAGTTGGTTCAATTAAAGCAGATTTAAATGAATACTCAGGTATTGTGAATCCTCTTTTAATTAAACAGAAAAGTTTATGATTAATAAATATTATTTTTTCTCATTATTATTTTTAATTATCAACTTATTTAGTTCATGTGGTTCTGATATTGCTGGACTAATTATAGAAGATGAGGAGCCAATTAATTATAAATATGGATATGATGAGTCAAAGTATCTGTTTGAGGAAAAGATAGTTGGAAGAGGTGATACTTTTGGAGATATACTTGAAGGTCAGGGCATTGATTATCCCGAAATATATAAAGCTCTAGAAAAGACAAAGGATGATGTTGACTTTAGAATGCTTCAACGTGGAAAACCTTATACATTAATATTCACAAATGATTCGATACCAAGTTTAAAAGCTTTTGTATATCATCCGACTATTGAAGGATATTCTATGATTCAACTTAGAGATAGTGTGTTTGGAAAAACTTTTAAAAAGAAAAGAACTTATAAAGATTTGTCTGCATCAGGTAATATTGATAACTCATTATATTTAACCCTTGAAGAGCAAGACAAAGACCCTTTATTAACATATTATTTATCTGATATATATGCTTGGACAATTGATTTTTTTAGACTAGATAAGGGTGATAAATTTAAAGTTATCTACACACAAGCTTACGTAGATGATACTATTCCTGTTGAAATCACAAAAGTTAAGGCAGCCTATTTTTTACATAAAGGAGTTGAAAGGTATGCTTTTGAGTATGAGACTGACTCAATTAAAGGAATTGTTGAATATCTTGATCAAGATGGTAAGAATTTAAGAAGAGCCTTTTTACAATCCCCAATTAAATTTGGTAGAATCTCATCAAGATATAACTTAAGAAGGCGTATTGCATTATATGGAAATCGTATCAGGCCACATAGAGGTACTGATTTTGCAGCTCCTGTTGGAACTCCAATTATGTCAACAGCAAATGGAACAGTAACTGAGGTTAGTTATACAGCAGCGAATGGAAGGTATGTTAAAGTAAAGCATAACAATACATATACAACTCAATATCTCCACATGCAAAAGGCAAATGTAAAAGTTAGTCAGTTTATTGAACAAGGAGATGTTATTGGTTGGGTTGGTATGACAGGAAATACTTCAGGACCTCATGTATGTTACAGGTTTTGGAAAAATGAACGTGAAGTAGATCCATTTA
Organism: uncultured Bacteroidota bacterium; assembly: GCA_902516925.1. Taxonomy (GTDB): domain Bacteria; phylum Bacteroidota; class Bacteroidia; order Flavobacteriales; family Flavobacteriaceae; genus Marisimplicoccus. Next base: position 122,090 of record CABYAF010000001.1, on the reverse strand, counting down.
AGCAAAAACTACCTGAAGCTAAACCAATTAATGAGTCCTTAAAAAAGAAGTATTTTAGTGATATTGTTTTAATTAAATCACAAATTGATTCTTTAATAATTAAAAATAAAACTTCAATATAGTGGCTCTCACAAAAATTAATCCTACTAAACTACCTTCATGGAAAAAGCTAGTTCAACAATTTGATAAGGATTATGATTATCATATCTCCGACTTTTTTAAAGAAGAAAATAACCGCATTGAAAAGTTCTCTATAAGTTGGAATAATTTTTACCTTGACTTCTCAAAAAACAGATTAAGCAATAATACTTTCAAGCTTTTAGCAAATTTGTGCGAAGAAACCAATCTTAAAAATAATATTGATCAATATTTTAACGGAGCAATTATAAATGAGACCGAAAGCAGAGCTGTTCTTCACACTGCCCTGAGATCTTCAGGCAATGATGAGGTTGATAAAACCCTAAATAAGATAATTAATATTTCAGATGAAATAAATAATGCGAAGAGGTTAGGTTATACCGGTAAAAAAATTACTGACGTTGTAAATATTGGAATTGGAGGATCTCATTTAGGTCCAGAGATGGTAACAGAATCGCTAGCATATTATAGTAGAGGCATCAAACCACATTTTATTTCAAATATAGACTCTGACTTTACATCAAAACTCCTGAAAGGCCTAAATCCAGAGACTACACTTTTTATAATCGTTTCAAAAACCTTTACAACCATTGAAACACTTGAAAATGCAAATAAAGTAAGAGCTTGGTTTATTGATAATGCAAGTGAAAATGTGATAAAAGATCATTTTATAGCTATTTCAAATAATGCTGAAGCTCCTAAAAAGTTTGGTATTTCTCAAGATAATATTCTTTCAATACCTGACTGGGTTGGTGGAAGATTTTCATTATGGGGGTCTGTAGGGCTTATTATTTCAATTGTCATAGGCTCTAAAAATTTTAAAGATTTTTTAAAAGGTGCACATGAAATGGATATTCATTTTAAAAATTCTCCATTTGAAAAAAATATTCCAGTAGTCCTTGCTTTACTTAGTATCTGGTATAATAATTTTTTTATGTGTGAAACTGAAGCTGTATTGCCTTACAGCCAATTCTTGTCTAAGCTCCCCGATTACCTTCAACAGGCAAGTATGGAGAGTAATGGTAAAAGTATTGATAGAAGTGGAGAAAGAGTAAATTATGAAACTGGGTCAATAGTATGGGGATCAACGGGAACTAATGCCCAACATGCTTTTTTTCAACTAATGCATCAAGGGACTAAAATTATTCCATCTGACTTTATTGCATTTAAAAAATCATTGTATGGTGATTCTGATCAACATGAAATTCTAAATTCCAACTTTTTAGCTCAAACAAATGCTTTGATGATGGGGAAATCAACCTCAGGTGAAGATATTCATAAAAATATAGATGGGAACAAACCATCAAACTCAATAGTTATTAACAAGTTAGACCCATTAAACCTTGGATCATTAATAGCTATGTATGAAAATAAAATTTTTACAATTGGATCAATTTTAAATGTATTCAGCTATGATCAATGGGGTGTTGAGCTAGGAAAATCAATAGCTAAAGAAATTTTAGCTGGTAAGACTGTGGACCTTGACAATTCCACAAAAAAAACAATGGACCAACTAAAAAAATAACTCAATGCTTTTGTTGACATATTGGCAAACCTTTGTTAATATTTAATTAATATAAATAAGAGTGAATAATTTTACTTTTGTGTTAAACAAAATTAAAATATTCATGAAAAAATTAAGCTTAATAATATTTACTCTTTTTACGTTTACAGTTTCTGCTCAAGAGTCGGTTCTTGATTCTATAGCTTTAACTGAGGTTACAGTTACCTCTCAAGTTGTTGATGTAGCTAGAGATAGAATAACTCCAATTGCTTTTAGTTCAGTTTCGGGTGCTGAAATAGATTTAAAAGCTGGTAATCTAGAGTTTGTTGAAACACTTAAAAGAACACCTGGTGTTTACACAAATCAAGATAATGGTGGTTATGGTGATGGTCAAATGTATGTAAGAGGATTTGGTTTTACCAATACCGCATACGTAATTAATGGTCAGCCAGTAAACGATATGGAAAATGGTCGAGTTTATTGGTCAAACTGGATGGGACTAATTGATCTTACGTCAAGTGTACAAATTCAAAGAGGTCTTGGATCAACTTCACTTGCTGTTCCTTCAGCTGGTGGGACTGTATCGGTTAATACTAGAGCTGCTGAGGTAGATCCAGGTACTGGGATTAAGATGTCAGTTGGAGACAATAGTTATCAAAAATTCACGGCATTTCATAATACTGGAGTTAATGAACTAGGATGGTCTTCAAGTTTTCTTCTAGGCTTCTGGCAAGGTGATGGCTGGAGAAATGGTATGCAAGGAGAAGGAACAACTTATGCGTTTTCAGTTGGTTATACACCAAGAGGAGGTGATCATGAATTTAACTTCTCATTAATTGGAGCTGGACAGTGGCATCACCAAGCATATTACAGTACTCAACTTCAAGATTATCTTGATTATGGACCAATTCAAGGTGATGATTACAGAAAGTTTAACCAATTATATGGGGAGTATCAAGGGGAGGAATTCTCAGTTTTAAGAAATTACTATAATAAGCCTTTAGCAACTTTTAACTGGGATTGGGAAATTTCTAGTAGAGTAACTTTAGCAACATCTATATACGGTTCTGCTGGAAGAGGTGGTGGAACAGGTTTAAGAGGAAGAGGGTCATATGGTGTAACAGCATACAGAGAATCTTTTGCAGAATATCTTGATGATCATGGTGAGTGGAGAAATTCGGATACAACTATTAATTGGAATGTTGCTGTTCAGAAAAATGCTGCTGGGGCGCATGTTCCTGATAGCGGTCCTTTTGCTGGAATGAAACTTGGATATCATAATACAATTGATGGCCTGGGAAGTAAATGGGGAGCAGATACAACTATAAGAAGATTCTCCACAAACTCTCATAACTGGTATGGTGGAATTTCTAAAATTAAAATAGATTCAGATAATTTTAGATATGAGCTAGGTATTGATTTAAGAACTTATTCGGCATTACACAGGAGAGGTCCTGAAACTATGTTTGGTCTAGATGGATATATATCTACGATTAATGGTTTTAACTTCTCAGGAAATGGTGATAGAATCGGAACAGTAATTGTTGACACCTATGAAGCAAGTCCTTTTAAAGATATGGGGACTTCTAACCCTAATGGGTCTCAAAGATATTACATAGGACATGTTGACTGGACTGGTGTCAATGGTCTCATTGAATATACTGGTAGTGATAAATTCTCAGCGGTACTTCAAATGGGGACATCAAGTCAGAAATATCAATGGGAAGGATTTTATACGGCTGCACCATCAACATTAAGTAGAAAAATTACTGTAGATGGAGGATATATTAAAGGTGGTGCAAACTATAGAGCAAATGATAGTTCAAACTTTTTCTTTAATGTGGGACAAATTATGAGACCTCCATCTTTTGATGGGGTATTCCCAAATGCTGACTATGATTTTGAAGAAGCTGACGAAATTCTCAATGAGTCATTTACTTCATTTGAATTAGGATATGGTTTTAGATCCTCTAACTTTAAAGGTACTATTAATGCATATCATACCGTATGGGGTGATAGAACACTTAGAAGAAGTACATCGATTGATGATCAAGGAGTAAGAATTATATATAGTGGCGTTGAACAAACTCATCAGGGTATTGAAGGTGAAATGACATGGTATCCATCAAGTCGTTTAAGAGTAAAAGGTATGGTCTCATTAGGAGATTGGAAATACACAAAAAACTTTCAAGGAGATGCCTACTTCATCGATAATAATCAGCCTGCTGGAACAACTGGAACACTCTATTTAGATGGAGTAAAAATTGGAGATGCAGCTCAAACTGTTTTATACCTTGGTTTTGATTATAAAGTTTCATCAAAGTTATCTGTTGATTTAGATATGATGAGCTATGATAATCTTCACGGTAGGTTTGGGCCCCTTGATAGCGAATTTAACTCTGCTAATAATAGAGGATCTATCAAATTGCCGTCATGGGGAACTGCAGACTTAGGTGCTACTTATTCATTTAGTTTATTAGGTTATGATGCTAGGGCTAGATTAAATGTGAATAATCTGTTTGATGAAGAATATCTTTCACAATCACAAACCAATTTCCATAACGATGGTGGAAGAACTTGGAATGGTGTTAATGTTGAAAACAATGTATACTTTGGAAAAGGGACAACATGGAATTTAGGACTTAATATTAATTTCTAAAACTATATTTCATACTTGTTTATAAACCCTGCCATTGGTAGGGTTTATTTTTTTATAAATATCTCTCTTAAAGTTAACTCAATAATTTCTTGACCTGAGAATGAGTTTAAGTTAACATTGTAGAGGACATCAAATGATGATTGAAGGTCAACTAGCTCACTCTTTTTATCAAAACATATAAATGATAGTTGTGACCCATTTTTATCTTTAATTTTTGACTTAACGATTTGGTCTTCTTTACCTAGAAATTTTAGTTTAGAATCTATAAAGCAATTATTAGTTCTAAAAACTGGACGTTTGTTTGCTAAGCCAAAAGGAGCCATCCTTTTAATTATTTTTATATTTTCAATAGTTAACTTTGAAAAGTCAATTAAAAGATCATAAGAAAAAGACCTTTTAAACATTGTTTGACCTACAGAATCTTTTACAATCTCTTCAAATTGATTTTTAAAAATATCAAATTTAGATTTTTTTATTTTTAATCCAGCTGCATACTTATGCCCCCCGTATTGAATTATGTTATCCTTACAATCAGATAATGATTGATATACATCATAGTCTTTGACTGACCTAACAGAACCAGTTAGTATATCTTCATTTGATTTTGTCATAACTATTGTTGGTTTATAGGATTTTTCAATTATTCGTGAGGCGACAATTCCCAGGACTCCCTGATTCCATCCTTCTCCATAAACAACATTAGTGAAACGCTCATTATCAATTCGCTTTAAAGCTTCATCAACAACATTTTTTTCTATTCTTCTTCTATTTTGATTTAAAAATTCAACCTCATTAGAGATAATATTAGCTTTAGTAACATCTTCTTCAACTAACAAATCAACAATTATTTTTCCTGTCTTCATTCTACCAGCTGCATTGATTCTTGGTCCAATATTAAATGATATTTTTGATTCATCAATTCTTCCATTAATTGACTTTAAAAAATTTCTAAGACCTATTCTTGGTTTTGAATTTATAACATTTAATCCATGGAAGACCATAGTTCTGTTTTCATCAATCAGTGGCATCATATCAGAAATTGTTGCAAGAGCTACAAAATCTAAGAATACAGTTATATCAATCGAATTCTCTAATAATGAATTATGAGCTGTTATTAATTTATAAGCAATACCACAGCCACATAAATCCTTAAAAGGATATTTACAGTTTTTTTGCTTTGGATTTAGTATTCCAAAAGCATTTGGAATTTCATCACCTGGAAGATGATGATCACATATTATCATTTCTATATTCTTTGAATTAGATATGTGTACTTGATTAATTGCTTTGATTCCACAATCAACTGTTATTATTAATGAAACTTTGTTTTTTTCTGCATAATCAATAGCTTTCTCAGAAACTCCGTACCCTTCATTATATCTGTCTGGAATATAGTATAGGACATCGTAATGAATATTCTTAAAATATGTATATAGCATAGCTGTAGATGTTGTCCCATCAACATCATAATCTCCTAGAATCATAATCCTTTCTTCTCTAGAATTATCAATTTTTTCAACAATCTTTTTCATATCCTTCATAAGAAATGGATCGTGAAGTGAGTTGATATCAGGTCGAAAAAATTCTTTAGCTTTTTTTAATGAGTTAACCTCTCTTTGCAGTAACAACGAGCATAAAAAATCTTCAATTTTTAAATCTTTTTTAAGAGATTGGATTCTGTCTTTTTTAGCCTGTTCCTTTGCTATCCAATTATTCATAAGAAAATTTAACTTAGGCTGTTGTACTTATTTATACAAATTACAAACTCGCCCTTTATTTTTTTATCAGAAAAATAATCTAAAGCATCACTAACCGTGCCTCTAAAGGTCTCTTCATATATTTTTGATATCTCTCTACTAATAGATACCTCTCTATTACTTCCTATGAATTCTAGTAAGTCAGTCAGTGTTTTAATTATTCTATATGGTGATTCATAAATGATTGTTGTAATTGAATTCTGTGAAATCTCTTTAAGTTTTGTTTTTCTCCCTTTTTTTCTTGGAAGAAAACCTTCAAAGATAAAGGCATCACTTGAGAGTCCACTTAAAACAAGAGCAGGTATCAGAGCTGTTGGACCAGGTAAACATGTAATTTGAATTTCTTTTTTTATTGCTTCCCTAACTAATAAAAATCCAGGATCTGATATACATGGTGTTCCAGCATCTGTAATTAAAGAAATTATTTTATCCTGAAGCATTAGTTCAACATACTCATCCACTTTTTTATGTTCATTATTCAAATGATAACTTTTGACTTTTGTAGATATTTTATAATGACTTAAAAGTTTTCTTGCGTGTCTAGTATCCTCTGATAAAATTAGATCAGAATTTTTTAGAGTTTCAATTGCTCTTATTGTTATATCATCTAGATTTCCTATTGGTGTTGGTACAATATAGAGTTTGATCTCATTTATCATCATCTGACTCAGGTATTTCAGTTACTAAATCTTTTATTGAATCAATTAAAGGGGTAACTTCACTTGCATTATGAGGAGTTGATAATATTTTTTTTGTACCCAGATTTAGACCTTTGAGTGTTTCTTTGAGTCTTTCCTCATGAAGAAGCCAGTCAGCATCTCTATCTTGATTGGTCAGATATTTATGTATAACTGTTAACTCGTACAACCTTTTAGAATCTTCATAAATACTTTTTGATTCATTTAATCTTGAATTATGAATTCTTAAAGCAAGTTCTTTAATTTTATTTTCTAATTTTTTAAACACCTTAGTTTATTATTATAATGATTTACTTTTTGATAAATTTGTTTTTATAATAAATCAAATTACAAAATGTTTTTAGAAAATCCAGTATATAATAATGAACAATTCGGATGGATTGAGGTTATATGCGGATCAATGTTCTCAGGAAAAACTGAAGAGCTTATTAGGCGGATTAATAGAGCAAAGATTGCTAATCAAAATATAAAAGTGTTTAAACCTATTGTTGACTCAAGAAGTAAAAATTTTATTGAGTCACATGATGAGAGTAAACTTGAATGTATAGAAGTAAAGTCTTCAAATGAAATTTTGGCGAAAGTTAATAATTGCGATGTTGTTGCCATAGATGAAGCTCAATTTTTTGATAATCAAATAGTAAATGTTTGTAATAAAATAGCAAATAGTGGTATTAGAGTTATAATAGCTGGGTTAGATATGGACTATCTTGGAAACCCTTTTGGACCCATGCCAAATCTAATGGCAGTGTCAGAATATGTTACAAAAGTACATGCAGTCTGTAAAAAATCAGGAAATATTGCAAACTATAGTTACAGAAAAAATAAGAAAAAAGATATTGTTGTTATTGGAGAAAAAGACAAATATGAACCTTTATGTCGTTCAGTATTTTATAAAAAAATGAATAAAAAAAACTAAATATGAAAGTAGCTGTTATTGGTGCAACTGGGGTTGTTGGAACTGTTATGCTCAATCTCTTAGATAAAAGAAAATTTCCTATAACTCAAATAATACCAGTTGCCTCAAAGAGATCTGTTGGAAATAAAATTAAATTTGGAGATAAAGATTATAGTATAGTTTCATTAACTGATGCATTATCATTGAAGCCTGATATTGCACTTTTTTCAGCTGGAGGTTCAACATCGCATGAATGGGCTCCTAAATTTGCAGAGAACGGAACCCGAGTTGTAGATAATTCTTCTGCTTGGAGAATGGATTCAACAAAAAAGCTAATAGTTAGTGAAGTAAATTCAGAGGCTTTAACAAAGGATGATTATATAATAGCCAATCCCAATTGCTCTACAATGCAGATGCTTGTTGTGCTAGCTCCTCTTCACAAAAAGTACAAGATTAAACGTCTTGTAATATCTACATATCAGTCTGTATCTGGTACAGGTAAAAGTGCAATAGACCAATTATACAGTGAGAGAGGTGACAATAATTCTGAAAAAGCTTACCCTTATTCAATTGATCAAAATCTTCTGCCACATTGCGACGTATTTGAAGAGGGTGGTTACACTAAAGAAGAGAATAAACTAATAAATGAAACTAGAAAAATATTAAATGATAATAGTATTCAAATTACATCTACTGCAGTCAGAGTACCTATAGAACGTTGTCATGGTGAATCAGTTAATATTGAATTTGAAAATGTGTTTAACCTTGAAGAAGTGTTGAATATTTTAAGAAGTTCTCCCGGATTAATTGTTGAAGATGACCCAGGAAAAAACATATATCCAATGCCTATTAAAGCTTCAAATAAAGATGAAGTTTTTGTAGGAAGGATTAGAAGAGATTTTAGTATAAAAAGTGGTCTAAATTTATGGATTGTTGCAGATAATCTTAGAAAAGGTGCTGCAACAAACACTATTCAAATTGCTGAAAAATTAATAGAGATGGGTTTTGTCAAGTGTTAAACTTCAGCTGATTCCATAAATCTTATAGTATAATTCCCAGATATAAAATCTGGATGCTCCATCATTTTTTTATGAAATGGTATAGTTGTTTTAACTCCCTCAATAACAAATTCATCTAAGGCTCTTTTCATTTTATTTATAGCTTCTTCTCTTGTCTGAGCAGTAGTTATAAGTTTAGCAATCATTGAATCATAATAAGGAGGTATCACATATCCACTGTAAACATGTGTGTCTATTCTTACTCCATGTCCACCAGGAAAGTGTAAGTTTAAAATTTTACCAGGATTTGGCATAAAATCGTTTTCAGAGTCTTCTGCATTAATTCTGCACTCTATTGAACATAATTTTGGAAAATAATTTTTACCCCTTATTGGTTCTCCAGCAGCTACTTTTATTTGCTCTCTTATTAAATCATAGTCTATCACCTGTTCGGTTATTGGATGCTCTACTTGAATTCTTGTATTCATTTCCATAAAATAAAAATTCTTATGCTTATCAACTAAAAATTCAACAGTTCCAGCTCCTTCATATTTTATGTATTCAGCTGCTTGTACAGCTGCCTCACCCATAGCTTTTCTAAGTGGTTTAGTCATAAAGGGCGATGGAGTCTCTTCAATTAATTTCTGATGGCGTCTTTGAATAGAACAGTCACGCTCTGATAAATGACAGGCTTTACCATTAGAATCAGCCATAATTTGAATTTCAATATGTCTTGGATCTTCAATAAATTTTTCAAGATACATGTCATCATTGTCAAAAGCTGACTTAGACTCCTGTCTGGCTACTTCCCATGCTTTGATTAAGTCATTTGGGCCTTTTGCCATTCTCATACCTTTACCTCCTCCTCCTGCTGTAGCTTTGAGCATTACAGGATAGCCAATCTCAAGAGCAATATTTTGTGCATCTTCCAAAGTGGGAACTAAACCATCTGAGCCTGGTATAACCGGTACACCTGCTTCTTGCATAGTCTTCTTAGCAGTTGACTTATCCCCCATTGCCTCAATCATTGAGGGTGAGGCCCCAATAAATTTTATTTTATGCTCTTCACATATTTTTGAAAAATTACTATTCTCCGATAGGAAGCCATATCCAGGATGAACTGCATCAGCATTTGTAATCTCAGCAGCTGCAATAATATTTGCAGGCTTTAAATATGACTCATTACTTAATGCTGGCCCAATACAAACTGCTTCGTCTGCAAATCGAACATGTAAACTTTCCTCATCTGCTTTTGAATATACAGCTACAGTTTTAATGCCCATCTCTTTACACGTCCTTATTACACGCATAGCAATTTCTCCTCTATTAGCAATTAATATTTTTTTAAACATGTTTTATGATGGATCAATAATAAACAGTGGTTGATCAAACTCAACTGGGTTTTGATCATCTACAAGAATTTTTATAATTTTTCCTGAAACCTCGGATTCTATTTCATTAAACAGTTTCATTGCTTCAATAACACAGAGCACATCACCCTCTACTATATTTTGACCAACCTCGACAAATGAAGGTTTGTCTGGTGAGGGTTTTCTGTAAAAAGTTCCAATTATTGGAGACTTGATTATTACATGATTTGTATCATCAGTTTTTGAAGCCTCATTATTTGAGTTTTTTTCTTGAGTAATTTCTTGACTAACAGGAACTACTCCCTGAGATGGAATATTTATTTTATTTGGTAATTCCTCAACAACTATTTGCTGCGGAGTATTTTTATTAGTTTTAATTGTTATTTTAAAATCTTCCCTTTCAATTTTTACCTCTTCAACACCAGATTTTGAAACAAATTTTATTAGGTTTTGTATTTCTTTTATATCCATGATTTTTATTTTAATTATATGCCCATGTTAAATATGCTGCACCCCAAGTAAGACCAGCTCCAAACGCAGCAAGAATAATTTTATCTCCTTTTGTAAAATTATTCTCATAGTCATGCATTAGTAATGGTATTGTTGCTGCTGTTGTATTTCCATATTCTTCGATATTCATTAATACTTTATTTTTATCTAAATTAATCTTTTCTGCGGTAGCATCAATAATTCTTTTATTGGCTTGATGAGGTAATAAATATTTTATCTCATCAGGATTAAGATTATTTCTAATAATAATCTGTTCTGTCGCATTGGCCATCTCTGAAACTGCTGATTTAAAAACAGTCTTTCCATCTTGTGTAATATAATGCCATTTTTTTTCAAAAGTCTCTTTTGAAGTAGGGTATAATGAGCCTCCTGCTTTGATTTTTAACCACTCTGCACCTATTCCGTCTGATCTTAAAAATTCATCCTCCCAGCCAAAGCCATTATCACTTGGTTCAATCAAGACTGCACCCGCACCATCTCCAAATAAAATACTAGTAGATCTATCTGTATAATCAACTATAGAAGACATCATATCTGCTCCAATTAAAAGTACTTTTTTATATCTACCAGATTCAATATAACTAGTGGCTGTTGACATTCCAAATAAGAATCCAGAACATGCAGCATTGATATCAAATGCATATGCATTTGAAGCATTTATTTGAGAAGCAACTGTTGGAGCTGTTGATGCTCCATGAAAGTCTGGAGTTATTGTAGATACAATTACTAAATCAATAGAATTAGGATTTAATTTCTTTTTCTCAATAAGATTATTAGCTGCTTTTATTGCCAAATATGAAGTAGCTTTACCTTTCTCCTTAAGTATTCTTCTTTTCTTAATTCCAGTCCGTGCAGTTATCCACTCATCATTAGTGTCAACCATTTTTTCTAAATCTTTATTGGAGATAAAGTCTTCTGGAACGTAACCACCTACTGCAGTAATAGCGGCTTTAATTTTTTTTATCTTGTTAGATATCATACTAACATCAATTATGTGATTACACAAATAAATTGATAATTGAAGATACTAGTTTTTTATGATTCTAAAGAGTCAACTAAAACTTTTCCTCTATAATAAAGCTTTCCTTCGTGCCAATGAGCTCTATGATATAGGTGTGACTCACCTGTAGCCTGACATATTGAAATTTGTTGCTTCTCAGCTTTAATATGAGTTCTACGTTTATCTCTTCTAGTTTTAGATATTTTGCGTTTTGGATGTGCCATTTATAATAAATCTTTTAATTTGTCCCACCTAGGGTCAGTTTTTTCTTTAAAATTCTTTTTAGGTTTTAGTGCTTCTAGTTTTTCAACTATTTCTGATTTTAATGAACCGTTCTCTATTCCTGGATGAACCTTTTTTTGAGGAACAGCTAGAATTATGCTTTCGTAAATTAAATGAGAAACGTCAATGCTGTGTGAGCTCGCTGGCATGAATATAACTTTATCATCTGTGGAAATTATATCATCTTTAAACTTAATAACTACTGCATGGTCCGTTTCCAATTCAAGATTAAAACTTTCCATAGAGACATCACACTGAACCTCAATTTTACCATTAAATGAAAACTTAAGATTTAAAAGTGTAGACTGTTTCTCTAACTCAAGCTTAGCAAAAAGCTTGGCGTCAAGAAAATCATAATAATCAAAATTTTTAAAGAACTTATTTCCTAGTTCATAGTTAAAGAAATGTACCCCTTCTTTCAAACCTGAAAACTTTATCAAATATGGCGAAAGCGTTTTCATCACTTAACTATTGAGCGGCAAATTTATAAAAATTTATCTATTTAATGTTAAACTATCTTATTTCTTATCTCGTATATATCCAATGCTAATTTTAAAGCGTGTTTAAAAGAAGATGGGTCTGCAATACTCTTTCCTGCAATGTCAAAGCCAGTACCATGATCAGGAGAAGTTCGAATAATAGGGAGACCTGCACTATAGTTTACCCCCTCACCAAAAGAAATGGTCTTAAATGGGATTAATCCTTGGTCATGGTATACTGCTAGAATAGCATCATATTTAACGTAATTATTATTACAAAAAAAAGTATCAGCAGAAAACGGACCAAAAATTATATCCTCCTTTTTATTTAACTCATTTATTGCTGGGGTTAATAATTTTTGATCTTCCGTTCCAATTACACCATTATCTCCAACATGTGGATTAATTGAGAGAACTGCAATCTTTGGCTTAATTATGCCAAAGTCTTTATTTAGGACTTCACATAATAGTTTTAGTTTTTTAGTTGTTTTTTCAACTGTAATATTCTGGACAATATCTTTTATTGATATGTGTTCAGTTAGTAGTCCAACTTTAAGTTTCTCAGAAACCATTAACATAATTGGATCCACATTAAAATAGTGTCTTAAATAATCTGTATGGCCTGAATATTTAAAAGATTCACAATAAGATAGATTTTTATCAATTGGGGAGGTAATTAAAACATCTATATTCTTATCACGGGCATCTTTTACCGCTTCTTTAAAAGAAATAATTGCATTTTGAGAAACTTGTTTATCAACAACCCCAAATTCATATTTTGATTCCGTAAAGACTTCTTTAATATTTAGTGAGTTATGAGATATTTCATCAAAACTTTCTATTTTTTTTATAGGAAGTGCCTTAATATTTAAATCCTTTTTTTGATTCACAATTAATTTATATGAGGAATAAATTATATAATTACAATTATCATTAAAGCGTCTCTCATATAAGGCCTTTAGCATAACTTCAATCCCAATACCATTAGGATCTCCTATAGAAATTCCAACATTAATTTTTTTTGATTTTACCACTAATTAATTTAATTACTAATTTTACTGAGCAAAAATAAAGATAATAATGTTCACTGGTATTATAGAATGTTTAGCAACAGTTAAAAAAGTTGAAAAAGAAAAGGGTAATTTAAATCTTTCTTTAGACTCCTCTATAACTAAAGAACTAAAGATTGACCAGAGTCTATGTCATAATGGAGTCTGTTTAACCATAGTTGGCATTGAAGGTGATGTTTATACTGTCACAGTTATTGAAGAAAGCTTAAATAGAAGCAATCTTGGAAAACTAATTCCTGGTGATCTTGTCAATATTGAAAGGTCAATGTCAGTGAACTCAAGGTTTGATGGACATATTGTTCAAGGTCATGTTGATGAAGTTGCAATATGCTCCGAGGTTCAAGAGACTAATGGTAGTTGGAAATATGTTTTTAAACATACTAAAGAAAATATTACAGTAGAGAAAGGCTCAATAACTATTAATGGTGTTAGCCTAACTGTTGTTGATTCATCTTCTGATTCTTTCTCTGTAGCTATTATTCCATATACCTATGAAAACACAAATTTTAAAAACATTAAACCAGGGAATTTTGTTAATCTAGAATTCGACATACTGGGTAAGTATATCACAAAAATAATTGCTAAAAAAGACTAAAGATGAGTAGAATTCCACAAGTAAACTTGAATGATTATTTATCAGGGCATGCAAGAAGCAAAGAAAAATTTATCAAAGAACTTGGTAAGGGTTTTAGTGAGATTGGGTTTGTAGCAGTTAAGGGTCACTTACTTAATGATGAAGTAAAAAATACTTTATACAAAGAAGTTAAACAATTTTTTAATCTTCCAGATAGTATTAAGTCTAAATATATTATTAAAGGTCTTGCTAGCCAAAGAGGTTTTACACCATTTGGCAAAGAACATGCAAAAGGAAAAAATGTAGGTGATTTAAAAGAGTTTTGGCATTTTGGCCAGTATGTTAAAAATGAACCTGAACTAGAGAATAAATATCCTGAAAATGTTATTGTAAAGGAACTTAAAAATTTTAATAAGATTGGTCAAAAAACCTATGAGCTGCTTGAAGATACTGGAAGACATATTTTAAGAGCAATTGCTTGTTATTTAAAATTAGAAGAAACATATTTTGATAAACATATATTTAATGGCAACTCAATTTTAAGAGCAATTCATTATCCTCCTATTACTGAGGAACCAAAAAAGGCAGAAAGGGCTGCTGCTCATGGTGATATTAATTTGATTACACTTTTGATGGGCGCCCAAGGTAGAGGCCTGCAAGTTTTAAATAATAAAGGAGAATGGGTTGATGCAATAGCTGAGGATGATGAAATTATTGTCAATATTGGCGATATGTTGTCTAGACATACAAACAATAAGTTAAAATCAACTATACATAGAGTTGTGAATCCTCCAAAAAATCTTAGGAATAGCTCCAGATATTCCATTCCTTTTTTCTTACATCCTAGGCTTGAAATGCCATTAGACTGCATTGATTCATGTATTGATGAGAATAATCCAAAAGGATTTGAAGATATAACAGCAGGAGATTTTCTTTATCAAAGATTAGTTGACCTTGGTTTGGTTAAAGACTAATCCAAAAGCTCTTGATAAAGAGCTTTTGATAATTTTGATAAAAAAGGAATAGCTATATCTTCATACTCATATATGTTGTCATTTATTATTTTGTTTTTATTGGTATAAATAGTTGCTGTTAAAAAAAACTCAACATCTTCTTTATAATTTTTAATGTATGCGCTATCAGTAGATGTTCCGTATGCTTGTCCAATCTTATTATATACCCTTACATCAGTATTGTTTAAAATTGTATCAGTGCCATGAATAAAAAATTTATTATAGGTGTTAAAGAATCTATCGTCTCCAATGTATTTTGTTCCAAGATCTTCATAGGTAAATCTGCTCATCCAATACCTTAAGAAATCATAGTCTTCGACATTTAAATTAAATTTAGAAATAGTAATTTCAGGATAAATTAGATTCTTCATTATGTTGTGCATATCTGTCACTGACGTCCTGTTCTTTGATGAAAAATCTAGTGATTCATTTTTTATTTCCCCATTAATAAATCTTTTTTCACCTTTTTTTAAATTAGAAATATTACTACTTGCTAAAACAGTTATTTGATTTTCATTGGATGATATTATTTCATTATCTAGAGTACTAATTATCCATGATGAATCTACAAAAGGATCAGGATTGAACTTATGATTTAAATAAGTGTTTTCAAACCCCAAATTACTAATAGATGAATTAAAATAATTGTAGCCTATAAAATCAATTAAGACATTAGAAGCTGAGTTATCACTAACTAAGAAGACGTCAGCAATCAAATTCTGGAAAGAGGTAATTGAGTCCTTTAGAATTATTTCTTTATTATTATTTAATAGAGAAAGCTTGATTTTAGATTTAGGAGAGATGTTTGAACCTTTAGCCCTCAACTCATTAATTTTTGAGAGAGCCAGTACTGCAATAGGAAGTTTTATTGTACTTGCTGGATAAAAATATTTCTCATCATTTAATTGAAACTTAAAATCTGAAAATTCAGTTTGACCAAGATTGTTTTTTGAAAGTTTTGTGTAAAGAATCTGTATCTCATACTTATCCTTGTCTTTTACAATCTTTTTTAAGAACTCATCTGTTTTAAATGCTGATTTAAGGGGGTCGGGGCTAAGAGAACAGCCAATAAAAAGTAGTAGAGATATAAAAAGCACAAAAACATTTCTCATAGTATCAAAAATAAAAAAACCCCCACAAAGTAGGGGTTTTATATAATTAGTAAAATTAATTATTCACTTGGTCTTACTGATACTGCATTCCAAAGCGCAATACTATTTAAGTGTGCCCTCATGTTAAGTACTGATTGCATCTGTTTTGGAATTCTAACTGTTTGCTCTCTTGTCATCATCATTGTTTCCCAAGAATCATAAAAATCTACTGTCATGTAGTTATTATAAACATTTTCTCCAACACGGTCAAGTCTTTTTAAAAGACCCCATCCTGCTCTTTCACCTAATCCGCCTGAGTTAAGTGAGTTTTCTGCTTTTTCATACTCATATCCGTCAACTATATCTGTTTTCATAAAGTTAAGAACAGCAACTTGAGGAGCATCAGGAGTTTCTCCTTCATTCGCTACAAAATTTAATCCTTTGTTTGCGTATAGGTGATCGTATACAATAGTTCTAGACTTAAGATTCTTTTCTTGAAATATCTCAATATCCATTTCACTATAATTAGGTCTCATTTTTTTTACACCAGCATTAGCATTTAAACTATCTGGATGTTTAGCAATTGTAACAATTACCATATTCCATTCATCAGTTTCTACTGTACCTGGACGCCACCAAACATCCCATCCTGTAATTGTACCTTCGTCAGCTCTCATTTGAGCCAACTCTTTCCACTTTTCATTAATAATTGTACCATAGTCTTCACCTGGTGTAGTTTTAACAAAAGTCATGTTTACATAATCTCCATTTCCTTGCGCTGAAACTGATCCTAACGCAATAAGAGTTATAATTAAAAATATTTTTTTCATAATTTGTTTGTTTAGGTTAAAATAATTTTGAATTTGAATTTATTAAATTTAGATAAAAAAATAACTTGTTCAACATGAAAAGAAGATCTTTACTAAAATCACTTGCAACTGCATCCTTAGGAGCACCATTTTTTGGCTCTTCGAAATTTGATGCTAATAAAGAGGTAACTCTAAGAAAAATTAAACATAATCCTATTGGAGTTTCTACATACTCGTTCTGGCAATTTAATGGACGTGAAACACCAATCGAGTATTGTATTGATAAAGCATCTGAATTTGGATTCGATGGAATAGAATTACTCCTTATTCAGATGGAGTCCGAAGAAAATGATTATTTACAAAAACTCAAAAAAAGAGCATTCGATTCAGGTTTAGATATTATGGGGCTCTCCACTCATCAAAGTTTTGTTAGTCCTGATACCTTAAAAAGAAAAGAAAATATTGAATTAACGAAGCATCAGATCGAAGTGGCATATTCTTTAGGAATTCCAACTATTAGAATTAATACTGGTAGGTGGGGAACAACTAAACCAGCTGGAGATAAGTCAGAGTTTGATGTTTTAATGGACAACAAGGGTGTAGAATCTATAATTGACGGCTATACTGAGGAAGAAGGATTTAAATGGGTTATTGATTCTATTGAACAATGTATTCCAACCGCAGAAAAATGTGGAGTTGTTCTAGGTCTTGAGAACCACTGGGGTTTAGGCCTAACTTCTAGAGGAGTGATGAAAATTGTCAACACAATAGACTCTCCCTGGTTAAGTGTTACATTAGATACAGGGAATTTCTTTGATAACAGAGAAAAGCAACTAGCTGAATTGGCTCCTCATACTTGTTTAATTCAAGCAAAAACATACTATGGGGGTGCAAAATGGCCAGCGTTTGATCAAATTAATATTGATTATAAGTCGATAGGTGAGTTAATGAGAAAAAATGATTACAAAGGATATATCTCTCTTGAGTTTGAGGGAAATGAAGATGCTAACATCGCCGTACCAAAAAGTCTAGAGTTATTGAGAAACTCATTCTATTATAATCTTAGTTAAATAGTTTTTATACATTTGAAAAAACCACTTTAATATGGAAGAGAATCCAATCCCAATATATGTCATTGAATTTATGACAGATGAGTGGAAAACTTGGACTCTTTTTTCATTATTGTTTATTTCTGTTCCTCTTATTCTTGCTAGGTTTTTAAATAGAAGGCAAAAAATACAAGTTACATATCTAATCGGGGCTATAATGATTATTGATTTTATAACTGAAAATGGAGGATATATTATGAGTGGCACATGGGATATTCAATATAATTTGCCTATTCAATTATGTGGAATATCTTCCCTTATATGTTGTGTTCTTCCTTTTATAAAGAAAAAAGATAAGCTCTTTCAATTTGTATATTACACAGGTGTTATTGGTGGAATCATGGCAATTTTGACACCACAGATGAACTATTTTGATGGGTCTTTAAGATATTATTTAAACTACTATGTCTCACATAGTTTAATTATAGCTTTACCCGTTTTTATGTTTCTACATTTAGATCTTAAGCTTCCTAAGTTCTCATGGTTTAAGATTTGGATTCACCTCAATATTTTAATGGCAATCATAATGCCAATTAATTTTTTGTTAGATTCAAATTATATGTATGTAAATGCACCCCCTGAAGTAAGCAATCCCCTTGTTATTGGTGAGTGGCCCTACTATCTTTTGATTTGGGAGCCTCTTGTAATGATTATTGCATATTTAATTTATGCTGTAAGTAAAAGAAAAATAGTCCTTTGAGTATTTTAAAAATATTATTGCTTTTCATATTTGTTTCATTTGAGAACCCTAGTGATGAATGTTCTAAAATATACCTTATTAGACATGCTGAGAAAGTTAGAACTGATAAATCAGATCGCGATCCAGATCTTAATAATAATGGTTTTATGAGAGCTGAAAACTGGAAAAAATATTTCTTTGATAAAGATATTTCTAAAATATATTCTACAAATTACAAAAGAACACTGAAAACAGTTAAGCCTCTTGCACATAAAAATAATTTGGAAATACTCATATATTCTGCTGATGATATAGTGTATGAAGATTTTTTAAATTCAAATGAGGGAGAAAACACTCTTGTTGTTGGTCATAGTAATACAATACCTGACTTTGTGAATAATCTTATTAACGAAAAGTACTATGAACAAATAGATGACTTAAATAACTCTAACCTTTATATCGTTTCGATCTGTAACTCTGGCTTAAACCATAAATTAATTACTGTAGATTAGATGGAGTCTCCTATTAAGGTTTTTAGTAATTGGGTTTTAAGTGGAAAAGATGAAGGTATGGAGAAAAACCACTCTGCATCTGTTAAAAACATGATTGAATACTCAACTAAAGGGATGGGTAATTATAGTTTTATAGATGCTGGCTGTGGAAATGGCTGGGTCATCAGAGCTATTTCCTCTGACCCAAGATGCAAAGAAGCAATTGGTATAGACGGATCGGCTCATATGATTGAAAAAGCAAAAAGACTAGATGGAAAAAACAATTATTTCTGTTCTGACTTATTAGATTGGAATCCTAATGAAAAGGTTGATATTGTTCACTCAATGGAAGTTTTCTATTATTTTAAAAAGCCAGAAATTCTCATAAATCATATTTATGATAATTGGCTAAATAAAGGGGGTAGATTAATTATGGGTATTGACCATTATAAAGAAAACAAACCGTCTAACACTTGGAAGGAAGAGACATCAATTAGTATTATGCAGTTATTCTCAGAAAATACGTGGTTAGACTTTTTTAAAAAAGCAGGATTTGTTAATGTAGAGTCTTGGTGCTATGGTAAAAAAGGTGAATGGAATGGGACGCTAATTGTTACTGGAATTAAGTAGATCATCTACCTGTCTCGAAAATATACTTATCTGTTTATCTAAATCTTCAATTAATTTTTTATCTGTTATTCCATCAGTGTCAGAAAAGTTTTCATTAAATCTTGGAAGTGAAAAATGAGGGATTTCTTCTTTACTTTGTCTAGAAAAGCTTGATAAAGCTGTTTTAAGAACTGTTCTGCCAGCATTCTGTCCATCACTAGTTGATAATAAAATTAAAGGCTTATTACACCATACTGTTTTTTCAATTACAGAGATCCAGTCATATATGTTTTTAAATGCCGAGGTATAGGAACCATTGTGCTCAGCAAGTGAAATAATTATTCCAATACTTTCATTGACCAATTTTTTAAACTCATAAGCTTTATCTGGAACGCCTATCTCTTGTTCTCTATCTTCGCTGTAAATAGGCATTTCAAATTCGTTTAAGTCAACGATAATAGCCTCTTTTGGATCCATTCTATTGGCAACATAAGAGGCTAGTTTTTTATTCCTTGAATTTTTTGAGGAAGATGCCCCAAATGCAAGTAATTTATTCATTATTGGCTACTGTGAGAACCATCACAAAATCCTTCTGGGTCTTGCGTGTTTCCACAGCCACATCTAGGTCTATTAGAATTCATATTATGAAGTTTTTAAGTTAATTTTTAATTCAATATCATCGTATATGAGCTTATCTCCCAGGTTTTCAAAAAATGTTCCTGATCTAAATTTTACATTATACTTAGAACGATCGAAAACAAGGCTAGCATTCCATCCATCCTCGGTATTAGCCATTTCAAACAACACTGGATGTGAAATATCTTTAATGGTTAAAAATCCATTAACCATCCATTTTCCATTTGAAATTACTTCAGAGCTTGATATATACAAATGGGCAGTTGGAAAAGATTCAACTGAAAAAAAGTCATCTGATCTTAAGTGACCCTCTAATCTTTCTTTACTTCCTCCAGTTAAGTCTTGAACAGTAATAGATGTCATATCTACAAAAAATTCTCCTTGTGAAATTAGACCATCTGCAATTTCAAATTGTCCAGATGTAAAGTTAATAGTTCCGTAGTGAGAACTTGTTGAAACTTCACGTCCAGTCCATACTAGACTACTTTGATCTTGATTGATATTATAAGTTGCGTCAACCGCCGTCATTGTGACATCATTAGTCTCTGCTGTTTTGTTTGAATTCATGTTACATGAAACCAGTGAGACAAACATTAATAAAGTGATTAATTTTTTCATGTATTAAAATTTAAGTAAAACTAGAAAAATCAACCTTTGAAGAGTATTTTTAAAATAGTTTTAATTATTCTTTAACATCTTTGAGCATAATGTAAAGCAAACTATACATTTAATATGTTAAGCTTACTTTACAAAACTAAAAAAAGTAAAGTTATGTAAAGTTTGTTTTACATAAATTTTTATTATATTTGTAAAGTTTATTTTACATATGCTTATAAATAGAGTTAAAGATTATCGAAAAGGTGCTAATTTAACACAAGAAGACTTAGCCTCAATGACTGGTGTTAGCAGGCAGACTATAATATCAATAGAAAAAAATAAATTTGTTCCAGGACTAGATATAGCGATGAGGATTGCCAATTCTTTAAAAACCCCAATTAATAAGCTTTTTTATTTTGTTTAGATGGAAAAAATTGATGCTGTAATAACATGGGTGGATGGTTCAGAACCAGACTATCAAAGAAAACTCAAAGAATATCTTACCGACAACAACACGTTAAAGAGACAATATTTTCAAGCAAATGAAATTAATCTATGTATCGCATCAATTGTGAAATATGCACCATTTATAAGAAAAATCTTTATTGTTACTGATAAACAAAGACCAAACTTAGACAGCATTAAACATCTAGTGACTTTAGATAAAATTGAAATTATTGATCATGAAGAAATTTTTCGTGAGAATAAAGATTGTCTGCCAACATTTAATATTAGATCCATAGATGCATTACTCTTCAAGATTAAAAATCTTTCAGATAAGTTCATCTATTTTAATGACGATATGTTTCTTGTCAAAGAGACATCTCAAGAAGATTGGTTTATAAATAATAAAGCTGTTTTAACAGGAGTCTGGGCCAAAACATATAATAAACAGGTAATTAAAACTATATCACATAGAATAAAAAAATTCTTTAACGTTAGGCCAAGCTTTAATGCTGCTCAATCAAAAGCTGCAAATATTGTAGGTTTCCATGATAGATATTTTAAATCATATCATTGCGGAAGGCCACAGATAAAATCAGTTATCAAGAATTTTTA
Source organism: uncultured Bacteroidota bacterium (assembly GCA_902516925.1). GTDB lineage: Bacteria > Bacteroidota > Bacteroidia > Flavobacteriales > Flavobacteriaceae > Marisimplicoccus. The sequence goes on along the minus strand of CABYAF010000001.1, from coordinate 100,063 downwards.
TGATACAAACCCTGAGAGACTTAAAAACCAAATAAGGCATAAATTTAGAGATGGTAGGCAGTATATGCCTTACAGTCTTTGTTGGCATCTGTTAATTAAAAAAAATCTCTATGTTGAGTCATCCACAAATAAGCTTGTAGAGATAAATAAATCCAAAATTCTTTCGGCCAAAAAACTAGAAAATATATTAATTAGTATTGATTCAAAAGCTGATGTTAAATTTCTGAATATACAAGACCTAAATATAGCCACGCAAGAAACACAGCAAGTTTTTCAAAATTGGTTTATCAAAAAATTAAGCAGCTAAACTAAATAGATTTTATAACTTCAATTACTCTGTCTATCTCTTTTTTTGTATTGTAAAGTGAAATTCCAAGTCTTGTTACACCCCCTCTACTTTCAAGACCTAATTGCTGGATTGCCTTAATTGCATAGAAATGTCCATCCCAGGCACAAATATTTTGTTTAGCCAAGCTAGCACACACCTCTTGAGGAGAGTATTCTGAGTGAACAAATGATACTGTCGGTGTTCGTTCTCTTGAAGAAAAATCAGGACCAATAACAGTTGTTTTATCAAAGCCTTGTAATGACTCATAGAGATGTTTTGCGAGTTTGAACTCATGATCACTTATTTGTAAATATGCACTTTCCAGTTTTTCCCTATATGTACTTCCTTCGCCTAAAGATGAAACAAAGTCAATAGCTGCTGAAACTCCTGAGCAAGCTGCATGGTTCAATGTCCCTGTTTCAATTATATATGGTGCTTCCTGCGCTTGAACAACTAATCTGTCTGGGTTAAGGTTATTTAAAACTCCAGGCTTTGAGTAAAGAAAACTGATGTGTGGTCCATAAAACTTATAAGCTGAACATAACATAAAATCACAATCTAACTCTTTAACGTCAATTAAAAAATGAGGTGCATAATGTACAGCGTCTAGCAAAAAAAGACATTTTCTATCTTTTAAATATTCTTTAACCTTATTGAAATTATTAAGTGTTCCTAATGCATTGGACGACATTCCCATGCAAACCATTACTGTTCTATCATTAATTTTACTTTTGAAATCAGAATAATCAAGAGTTCCATTCTGCATTAAATTAACTTCAATGATCTTGACACCCCCTTCTTTCAAGATCATCCACGGCCCTCTATTTGCTTCATGATCAAGCTCAGTTACAATTACCTCATCACCTTTATTAAATTTTCTCGACAAAGCTCTTGCCAAACTGTAATTTAATGTAGTCATGTTTTGACCAATTGAAATTGAATTTGGACTTTCTGCCCCAAGCATAACAGAAACTTTAGATCGGAGATCATCCATAACTAAATCTGTCTCTTGACTTGTAATAAACTCTCCATGAGTGTTTGCATTTGATCTAAGATAGTACTGAGAAATTGCTTCAATTACTTGAATAGGAACCTGAGTTCCTCCAGGACCATCTAAGTATATAATTTGCTGATTAGAGCTATTAACTCTATTCAAAGAAGGAAAGTACTCTCTAGTTTTTTCTGAAAAGCCTTCCATTACATCTAATCTGCAATTTTCCAAAAAGCAATTCCCCCTGCCTGTTTTCCGACCTCAGCAGAATCAACTAATTCAAGTTTTTCAAGGCTAATTACATCAACCTTACCGGCTTCACCGCCAACCCCTTCAACAGAAATAAAAGCATACTTATTATCCGGTGAAATTACCACTCCATGTGGGATGTTCGTTGATGTTTTTATCTTAGAGATTTGCTTGCCTTTATCTAAGGACCAAACAGAAACTGCTCCCTCGTTTTTCAAGGTTGTTACAATGTGTTTGCCATCAGGTGAAGCGGCAATATTGTAGGGTCCTTCTCCTGTCTCAATTGTTTGCTTAACTTTCCATTGTTCGACATCTACAATGAAGATTTTATTTGAGCCATTACCAGCTATATATAATTCTTTTCCTGACGGGGACGGAGTTACCCAGGTTGGCTTAACTTTTGAGTGATGCATCGCATTCCTGTGGTGTTTATTGCTATCAAGACTCAAAATACGCTTGACACTCAAATCAATCGCGTCTATTTCAAATAGTTCTCCCGACATCATAGCTACAGAATAATGAAGATTTCCATCTGGGGACATTCTTGACCCATGAGGCATAATACCTGTTTTTATTTTAGTTATCTCTACCATGTACTCTGGATCAACAACAGATACTGTGCTTGTTTTCATTAGGCCATGCAAATTAAAATTGACTACATAAAGAAGTCCTGTTGTTTTTGAAATTTGCATGGTAGCTGGAAAAAGTCCTAACTCAACTTTTGATAGTGGCTCATTGTTTTCAGTAGAATATTTAATAACTGATCCGTTTGGGCTTCCGTGTGCCAGGGTTAGATACCAATATTTTCCGTTAGGGTCAACTGTTATTCCGTGTGGACCTTCATTTTCTGTAGGCATTACTCCAACCGAAACTCTATCTGTCTCTTGAATTTCTTTTCCATCAAATTTTAATACTGAAACCTGATCATCAGACTCGGCGGCAACATAGATATAATATTCTTGTGAAAACCCAATGTTAAAAATTAAAAGGCATAAAATTAAATAGAGTGTCTTCATAATTTAATCGATTAGTCTTGGTCTATCTAAATATTCATTAATTCTAGAATTATCTGGTTTTGTTGGTAACACTTTTGATGAGCCAATCCCACCATTATGATCTGAATAAAAGACATGACCTTTATAGAGCTGTGCACCCCACGACATTGCAGCATTAGGAATATATCCGTTTGGATTTGCTGTGTTGATATGGCCTATTTCACGTCCCTGTCGAAAGAGGTCACCCATAAGTTCTCCGCTAATATCAACTATCCTGACACCACCTGTATACATTGCTACATATAGTACTTCGTCCTCAATCCAGTAATTATGAGATCCGTGTCCAGGCAGTTCATATCTAGCAACTTCTACTGGATTGTTTAAATCAGTAAAATCGACAAAGTGAAGGAATCCTGCTGTCTCATTAGTAGTATATACATCAATGCCTTGAGGAAAAATTTCATCACCTAATATTGTATAAAACTTATCAGCCGATTTACTTTTAAAAGGAAATGTTGCGTGATGAGCTCCTGATTCATAGCTATAATTTGCCATTGCTACAGGATTTGATGGCGACCCACCTGCAACCCCATTGCCAACGTCAATCATATATACTCCATGTTTCCAGTTTGAAGAGTATGCAATACCATCCTCTATCCATACATCATGAATAGCTTGTCCTTTTTCTCCTATTTCAAACATACCAACTTCATATGGGTTTGTTGGATCCTTAATATTTATCACGTAAAACCTTTCGCTATTACTAAGTGCATAAACATGGTCTTCGTAGATAAATAAGTTGTGAACACCTCCAGTTAAGTTTGTTGTGTACTCTGAAAGAATTTTAACATCGTAAGGGTTTGTTGTGTCAAGAATTACAATTCCGTTTCTCCTATTTGAAGCTCCCTCTCTACTAATTATAGAAATTCTACCATCCGCTGAAACCTTTACATCATTCACGGTTCTTGCATCTACTTGAACACTATCAATTTTTTTCAAATTTCCTGGATCTGTCACATCCCAGAAATAAGTAGTTCCATCTGCACCCCAAGTGCCAGAAACTGCATAATCATTTCCATCTTGCCCCTCAAACACCCAAAAGTCTGAAGTGTGCTTATCCTCTACTGTACCTGCTCCCACAGTAACAACTTCTCTTTGAATACCTCTATCATAAACAACCAGGGGTTTTGAAATTGACTTCTCTCCAGCTGTTACCGTAATTAAATACTTGCCTGCTGTTTCTGCAACAAATCTTCCATCATCTTTTATTAAACCTGCGGCAGTTGAACTCTTATCAAAAGACTCTCCCGAGAAAGAATAACTAAGGGGGGCATCTGTAACTACCCTTCCTTTAGTATCATAAGCAGTTGTGGAGAACTTAACCACATCTCCTGTTCTGGCTACATCAAGATTAGCGTTAATTGAAAGTTTAGAGATTGGTGTTTCTTTAATTTTAAAACTTAATGATGTTGATACTCCATCAAGCTCAATTTTTAGTTTAGCATTCCCAGGCTTGACTGCTTTAACATTATTTAAGTTGTCTATTTCCACTAAGTCATTGTCCGAACTTATTTGAATCTCAGCATCAAACCTAGTAAAACCATATGCGTCAACCACTTTATAAAGTAGAGGGACATATGTTCCTGTATATACTGTTTCTCTGCTTAGGTCAACTTGCAGCTCTTTAGGCTTAGCATAATTAACTGTCACATCAAAATCTCTACTCAATCTACCTTCAGATAGTCCAATACAAAGTGCAATAACTTTATGTTGACCAGGAATTTCTCCTTTAATTGTTCCTCTCCTTCTATTAATACTAATTCCGTCGTCCCAATTTAATGCCCCATTTTTATTGTAATAAATTATGTTTGGGCACTCTACTTTATCTCCGTTCTTATTTATAATATTTGTTATGGGTTCAAAAATCTCACCAACTTCTATTGATAAGTTATCAAGGTTTGATTCCACCGTAAATTCTTGTGCGTTCAAATAAATTGAAGAGAACAATAGTGCGCTTAGTATAAATTTAAAAGTGTAATTTTTCATAATTGATCTTTTAAGTCTTTAAATATAAAAATTATAGTTTAAAAAAGGTCTGCATCCATGACTTTTGACCATGCTTTTGCAAAGTCATTAATGAATTTTTCTTTATTATCATCTTGAGCGTAGAGCTCAGCATAAGATCTTAATATTGAATTAGATCCAAAAACTAAATCAACAGATGAAGCAGTCCACTTAAGATCTCCAGATTGCCTATCTCTTATCTCATACTGGTTGTCATCTAAAATAGTCCAAGTATTATTCATGTCGGTAAGGTTTACAAAAAAATCATTAGATAAAACCCCCTCATTATCTGACAAAATACCTGTTTTATCTCCAACATGATTAGCTCCTAGAGCTCTCATCCCACCAACAAGAACAGTCATTTCTGGTGCAGTTAAACCTAGAAGTTGGGCTTGATCAACCATCAACTCTTCTGGGCTTGATTTAGATTTTCCTCCAAACCAGTTTCTAAATGCATCTGCTGCTGGCTCAAGATTTGAGAACGAATTAACATCGGTCATCTGCTGTGAGGCATCACCCCTTCCTTTATTAAAAGGAATTGACAAATTGTGTCCAGCGGCTGAAGCTGCCTCCTCAATTGCAAGGTTACCAGCTAAAATAATTATATCAGCCAGACTAATGCCCGTTTCCGATGAAATCACTTTTAAGGTTGAAAGAGTTTTTGAAAGTCTCTCTGGCTCATTTGTATCCCAGTCTTTTTGGGGAGAGAGGGAAACCCTTGCACCATTTGCTCCACCTCTCAAATCAGAATTTCTAAAAGTTTTAGCACTGTCCCAAGCTACTGAAACTCTATCTGATATCGAAAGTCCTGAATCAGCAATCTTGCTTTTTATCTCCTCCACATTATAATTTGTATTACCTGCAGGAACTGGATCTTGCCAAATTAAACTTTCATTAGGATAGTTAGGCCCAATATATCTTGTTTTTGGACCCATATCTCTATGAGTAAGCTTAAACCAAGCTCTAGCAAATGTGTCTGAAAAATACTCTTGGTCATCTTTAAACTTTAAACATATTTTCTTATAAATAGGGTCCATTTTCATTGCCATATCCGCATCAGTCATTATTGGATTGTTTCTTATTGAAGGATTCTTTGCGTCATAAGGCTTATTTTCCTCTAATATATCAACTGGCTCCCATTGCCATGCGCCTGCTGGACTTTTTTGTAACTCCCAGTCATGGTTAAATAACATATCAAAATATCCATCATCCCATTTGGTTGGGTTTGTTGTCCATGCACCTTCTAAACCACTTGTTACTACTCCTTTTTCATTAAGTGTAGGGTTTATCCAACCAAAACCTTGATCCTCGATGTTTGCCCCTTCTGGCTCCTTTCCTAATTTTGAGGCGTCACCGTTACCATGAGCTTTACCCACTGTATGTCCACCAGCAGTTAATGCAGCTGTTTCTTCGTCATTCATTGCCATTCTTGCGAATGTTTCTCTTACTTGAAGTGCTGTTTTCATTGGGTCTGGTTTTCCATTTACACCTTCTGGGTTAACATATATTAACCCCATATGTGTCGCTCCTAAAGGAGTTTCAAGCGTTGATGGATCCTCTAAATCTTCATATCTATTTTCGCTTGGAGCCATTATTTCATCTTCTGGGCCCCAATATATATCTATTTCAGGTTGCCAAATGTCTGGTCGGCCATATGAAAAGCCAAAAGTTTTTAAACCCATACTTTCATAAGCTATGTTCCCGGCTAAAATAAATAAGTCTGCCCAACTAATTTTGTTACCATATTTCTTTTTAATAGGCCACATTAGTCTTCTTGCTTTATCAAGATTTCCATTGTCTGGCCATGAATTTAACGGAGCAAACCTAAGGTTTCCTGTCCCCGCTCCACCTCTTCCATCAGCAACCCTATATGTTCCAGCTGCATGCCATGCCATCCTGATCATTAATCCACCATAGTGCCCCCAGTCAGCAGGCCACCATGATTGAGGTGTTGTCATTAGTTCATGCATATCTTTTTCAAGAGCCTGAAAATCTAACGATTTTACTTCATCTCTATAATTAAAGTCTTTTGAATATGGGTTTGTCTTTTCATCGTGTTGGTGAAGAATGTCTAAATTAAGTCTTTTTGGCCACCATTTCACTGGTGATGTGTCTGGTGACGTAGAAGCTCCATGTATAACGGGGCATTTACCATTAGTTGTAGAGCCATTTTGTCCAAAATTTTCCATAATAATGAGTTTAGCGGGTTAAATTAAAACTTTTTATAAAACGACACAACTGCTTTATACACTTATTAATATTTTTTGCTTAAGCTTTATAATTTTAGATTATACGTGTTTAAAAACTAGATTGCAGTAATTAATAATATTTTGATTTTTTTTAAATTTATGTATGCGATATTATTTTATTATTGGTTACATATTCATTTTAATATATTGGTTGTACAGAAAGTTTTTTAAAAAAGATGAGATATAAAATTATTGAGACGGAAAAAGACCAAAGGCAAAAAGAGCTTAATGGAAACACAATGCTTTACAAAAAAACTAAAATTGAACACGATGCAACTATAAATGAATATGAAATGGTTGTTACTTATTTTGAAAATGATATTGACTTTGGTGTTTTTAAAGATAGTGTGGTGATAAAAGATGAGGAGTTGGTTAATTTTTTAAAAGGTGTGTTTTTTGATTACATGCTTACTAATGTAAAAGCTCAATAGTATCGAGGTTTTTATTACATTTATAATAACCATTAATTAATTTATGATATCAAACCGTGATTTAGTCGATAGAACAAAACCTATTTTAAAGGATTCTTATTTTCAGGTATTCATTTGTTTAGTTCTAGCATCCGCATTGCCTCAAATAATATCTTCTGTTTCGCCTCAAAATGTACTTTTAAACATTGTGGTGGTTTGTCTATCAGGATATCTTCAATTAGGTATCGCTGTTTTTTGTCTTGATGTTTATAATAAAGGTGAGGGGGATTTTAAAACAATCTTTAGTCGTTTTAATGGTTTTAAGCCCATTGTTTTTATACTGATACTTTCAATCGCTATTGTTCTTGGTTTTATACTTTTGATTATCCCTGGAATTATTTTAGCATTAATGTACTCTCAGGTTTTTTTTATACTTGCAGATGATCCTGATATTGGTGTAATTGAAGCATTTAACTTAAGTGAAAAAATGATGAGAAATAATAAATGGCAGCTGTTCATGTTGAACTTAGAAGCCTTTTTGTACTTTTTTTTGGGAGTTTTTACTTTATTTATTTGGTGGGTATGGCTTCTTCCAAGATATTCTGTTGCATATGCTGGTTTTTATGAGGAGCTTAAAAAAGAATTTAAAAAGTGATGGCTGCTATAATAGTTTATTATATAGTACTTTTAACAAGCATGCCTCTTTACTACAAAATAAGAAAAATTAGACAGCCGTTTACCAAGTGGGGGGGCTATAAAGATGATGTAAGCTTCGGTGAAAGGATGTGCATTAGTTTTTTTATAACCATTCCCTTGATTATTGAGTTTTTTGTTATTTAGAACAAAAAACCCCTCAAGAAGAGGGGTTTTAAGGGTGGTCCCACCTGGACTCGAACCAGGGACCAAATGATTATGAGTCATCTACTCTAACCAACTGAGCTATAGGACCAGTAAGAGCGCAAATATACAATTTCGGAATGTTTTTATAAAACTTAAATATTGTTTTTTATTTCTAGTACTTTTGAAAGATGGAAACTCAGAGACAGAAAAAGATCTCCTCTTTAATTCAAAAAGAAATTGCAGAATTAATTGGTTCTGATCTTAGGCGAGGCGGCGTTAAAAATTTAATTATATCGGTTACTCGTGTAAGGGTTTCCCCTGACCTTTCTTTATGCAAGGTTTATTTAAGTATTTTTCCAAGTGACAGTTCAGCTCAGCACTTGGCTCAAATTAAAGATAATGCTGCTAGAATTAAACATGACCTATCCATGTCTCTTAAAAACCATCTAAGAAAAATTCCAGAGCTTGCTTTCTTTATTGACGACTCTTTAGATTACATTGACTCTGTTGATGACTCTATTAATAATCCCGATAATCCTATTAATTAATAATGCTCAAGCCTTATATATATAAAATTGCTGTTCGCTACTTTTTTTCGAAGGACAAAAAAACAATTGTGAATAGAATTAATGGGTTTGCTTTTTTTATGATCGTCTCTGCAGCATGTGTTCTTCTTCTAGTTTTAAGTGGGTTTGCTGGCCTTAAAAATTTTGGTTTGACATATACAAGCTCATTTGATCCAGAGTTGAAAATTGTTCAAAAAACAGGAAGCTATTTTGTGATAAGTCAAGATAAATTAGATATGATAAAGGGTATTGAGGGTGTGCTGGACGCCTCTCCTGTAATTGAAGAGAAAGTTGCCCTTTCTAATGAGCTTAATTCTGGTGCTGTTATACTTAAAGGGGTTTATGATGATTATTACATGGGTAAGATGCTTGACTCGCTTTCTCTTATTGGTGCTTTTTCTCCCAGTAAACCAGACGCAATCTATTTGGGTGCAGATTTAGCCTCATCTCTTGAGGTTGTAATGAGTGATGATTTCTCTCTTTTAGCAACAGCTGCAAAGAAAAACTCAAGGTCATTGTTTAGTTTTTCCCCATTTAATACTAGAACATTAGATATTGAAGGTGTATATCAAATAAGCTCTGATATTGAAAACAAGTTTGCCTTTACTTCTCTTAAAACACTTTCTTCTCTTATGGGAGTGGGTGAAAACTCATACACATCTATTGAGGTTGTTTCAGACGGAAGTGTAAACAAGTCTGATTTAGAAAAAGAGGTAAACGCTCTATTTGCGTCTAATTTTTCTGTATTAGACAAGCAAGACCTAAACCCGGCTTTATACAAAATGCTTAATACTGAGAATATTGCTGTTTATTTGATTTTTTCTCTGGTAGCTTTAATTTCCATGTTTAATCTTGTTGGCTCAATTACAATAATGATGGTTGAAAAAAGGAAAGATTTACGTGTTCTTGAGATATTGGGTGGTCAAAAAAAAGACTTTAACAACATCTTCTTTTCTCTTGGAGTTTTTACTACAGTTTTTGGAACTGGACTAGGTCTTGGTGTTGCTTGGTTATTAATAACGATTCAGAATTTTTATTCTTTCGTTTATGTGCCTGGTACCTCTATACCATACCCTGTGTCTTTAACTGCTTTTAATGTGATTATTGTTTTTACAACAATTGTTTTTATGGGGATTGTAACCTCTGCTTGGTCTTCTAGCTCTAATGCTAAAGCTTAATAAAAACAGCTTCTGAAAAAGTTTTTTTAACACCTTCAAGTTCTTTTATAATTGTTTCAGGGTTTTTTTCATTTAAGATTCTACTCTTTGTGTCTTTAAAATTTGCTATACCCTTAAAGTAGTTTCCATAGTGTCTCCTTGTCTCTAATACTCCCAAAATTTCTCCTTTCCATTCAACAGCCATCTTTAAGTGTCGAATTGCCATTTCTGCTCTCTCAGCAATTGTTGGTTCTTGTTTTTTTTCTCCTGTTTTAAGGTAGTGTTTTACTTGGTCAAAGAACCATGGGTTTCCAATTGAAGCTCTTCCTATCATTGCTCCATCTAAACCATATTCATCCCTTATCTCTTTAGCTTTTTCTGGAGTATTCACATCTCCGTTTCCAAATACTGGAATATGCATTCTTGGGTTGTTTTTTATTTCTGTTATTTTAGTCCAATCTGCAAACCCTTTATACATTTGAGCTCTAGTTCTTCCGTGGATAGATATAGCTTTTATACCAACATCCTGTAATCTTTCCGCCACCTCTACAATTTTAATTGTCTTTTCGTCCCAACCAAGTCTTGTTTTAACAGTTACAGGCAGCTTTGTCCTCTCTACTATTTCTTTTGTAAGACTCACCATAAGTGGAATGTCTTTTAAAATCCCTGCTCCTGCACCCTTACAAACAACTTTTTTTACAGGGCACCCGTAGTTAATATCAATTATATCCGGGTTTGTTCTCTCAACTATATCTACCGCACCCAACATAGACTCAAGGTTTGATCCAAATATTTGAATTCCAACTGGTCTTTCTTTTGTATAGATATCTAGTTTTTTCGTGCTTTTTGCTGCGTTTCTTATTAATCCCTCACTTGATATAAACTCAGTGTATACAACATCCGCACCTTGCTCTTTACAAAGAGCTCTAAAAGGTGGATCACTAACATCTTCCATAGGCGCAAGCAGCAATGGAAATTCAGGAAGTTCTATGTTTCCTATTTTAAGCATGTGGCAAAATTAACAATTCTTTAATTTATTTATGTGTTGTCCCTAAAGATTATACAAAGTAAGTATCTTTGTGGGAAACATTTATTGTGTCACAAAACATACGTAATTTCTGTATTATTGCCCATATAGACCATGGAAAGAGTACGCTTGCAGACCGTCTTCTAGATTTTACTGGGTCTGTTTCCGACAGAGAAAAACAGGACCAATTATTAGATGATATGGATCTTGAGAGGGAAAGAGGAATAACAATAAAGTCTCATGCGGTACAGATGGACTATGAGGTGGGTGGTGAAAAATTTATTTTAAATTTAATTGACACCCCCGGGCATGTTGATTTTTCCTACGAAGTTTCCAGGGCTATTGCTGCTTGCGAGGGGGCTTTGTTGGTTGTTGATGCTGCTCAAAGTATTCAGGCCCAAACAATATCTAATCTATATTTAGCTGTTGACAATGATTTAGAAATTATCCCTGTTGTAAACAAGATTGACCTGCCTTCTGCAAACACAGAGGTTGTTATTGATGAAATTGTTTCTTTAATTGGGTGTAAACCTGAAGAGGTTATTCTTGCCTCTGCCAAAACAGGTGAGGGTATAGAAGATATAATCAAAGGAATTATTGACAGGGTACCTGCTCCAGAGGGAAAGCTAGACTCTCCTTTGCAGGCCCTTATTTTTGATTCTGTGTTTAATCCATATCGTGGAATTGAAACATATTTTAAGGTTATAAACGGAAAGCTTTCGAAAGGTGACAGGGTTAGATTTATGTCGACGGGAAAAGATTATGGGGTTGAAGAAGTGGGTACACTAAAGTTAAGCCAGGTTCCAAAAAAAGAAGTTTTGACTGGTGATGTTGGTTATTTAATCACTGGAATTAAAGATGCAAAAGACGTAAAAGTAGGAGACACGATAACACTAGTTGGTGATAAAGCTGTTGGAGCTATTGAAGGTTTTGAAGAAGTAAAGCCTATGGTTTTTGCTGGTATTTACCCTGTTGACACTGATGACTATGAAGATTTAAGATCTAGCATGGAAAAGCTTCAGCTTAATGACGCTTCTCTGGTTTTTTCTCCTGAAAGTTCTGCCGCTCTTGGTTTTGGTTTTAGGTGTGGTTTTTTAGGTATGCTTCACTTAGAAATAATTCAAGAAAGACTGCAAAGGGAATTTAATATGTCGGTAATAACAACCGTTCCTAATGTTTCATATAAGGCTTATGTAAACAAAGACCCGTCTAAAGAAATTAAGGTGAACAACCCGTCTGACCTTCCAGACCCGTCTAGCTTAAATCGTGTAGAAGAGCCCTACATTGACGCAACAATCATAACAAAGTCAGAGTTTGTTGGTAATGTATTAACCTTATGTATTGAAAAAAGAGGTGAAATTAAAAACCAAAGATACCTAACAACAGAAAGGGTTGAGCTTAACTTTAAGCTTCCTTTAGCGGAAATTGTCTTTGATTTTTATGATCGTCTCAAATCTGTTTCAAAAGGGTATGCTTCATTTGATTATACGCCCACCGGTTTTGTTGCATCAAAGCTTGTCCGTTTAGATATTTTGCTTAACGGAAAACCTGTTGACGCTTTGTCTTCTTTAATTCATTTCGATAATGCTCAAAGAATGGGTAGAAAAATGTGTGAAAAACTGAAAGAGTTAATACCAAGACAGCAGTTTGATATTCCCGTTCAAGCGGCAATAGGTGCTAAAATTATTTCAAGAGAAACCATTAAGGCTTATAGAAAAGATGTAACCGCTAAACTTTATGGTGGTGATGTTACAAGAAAGAGAAAGTTGTTGGAAAAACAGAAAAAGGGTAAAAAGAAAATGAGAATGGTTGGAAGTGTTGAGATTCCTCAGCAAGCTTTTATGGCTGTCCTTAAAATCAACGATTAACATGAATTTATATTCAATTGAGACTGGTAATTTTAAACTTGACGGTGGGGCAATGTTTGGCGTTGTTCCTAAGGTTTTGTGGGAAAAAACAAACCCGGCCGACTCAAGTAACCGAATTGAAATGAGTGCGCGTTGTCTTTTAATTGAGGATGGAAAAAGGCTTATTCTGGTTGATGCTGGTCTTGGCGATAAACAAAGTGAAAAGTTTTTTAGTCATTACTCCCGGTTCGGTGATGCAACCCTGGAAAACTCTTTGAGGTTAAATGGGTTCTCTACAGACGATGTTACGGATGTTTTGTTTACGCATCTTCATTTTGACCATTGCGGTGGTGCAACAAAACGTAAGGGCGATAAAATTGTCCCACTTTTTAAAAATGCTCGTTTCTGGTGTTCAAAAAAACATTGGGACTGGGCAAGCATAAGCCCAAACCCTAGAGAAAAGGCTTCTTTTTTAAAAGAAAACATTTTGTCTTTGGAAGAATCTGGTCAGCTAAACCTTTATGATGGTGTTGATAGTGGTTTTTGTAAAGAGCTTGGGTTTGATCTTTTGCTTGTTGATGGCCATACTGAAAAAATGGCTTTGCCTATGGTTGAGTATAGGGGGCGGTCTATTCTTTTCACTTCTGATTTAGTCCCTACCGCTGGGCATATTCCTGTTCCATATTTAATGGGTTACGATGTTAGACCTTTGGTTACCATGGAAGAGAAGTCTAAGGTTTTAAAAAACTGTTTAGAAAATGGAACTCTTCTTTTTCTGCAGCACGATCCATATAATGAACTGGTGACTTTAATGAACACAGACAAAGGTGTGAGGTTAGAAAACAGCTCTTCTTTAAATGATTTTTTTTCATGATGAAACCGCTTAAAGGAAATAAAAACGTTGAGGTGTTGTTCAGTTCTGGTAAAAGAGTTTCATCTTCTTTTCTTCATTGTGTTTATCTTTTGAACAAGGAAGATTCTCGTTTTGTTGTGTCTGTTCCAAAAAAAAATTTTACTCTTGCTGTTGATAGAAACAAACTAAAACGCATTCTTCGTGAGGTTGTTAGAAAACACTCAAAAGACTTGTTGTCTTTTGGTGGGGGGTTGGTTTATGTTTATTTATTCTTCTGAAAAAGTTGCTTCGTTTTTAGATATTGAAAAAGACCTTAAACTTCTTGTTAAAAACATTGCTTAGCTCTAATTTAGTGGAATAATGCGCTTGTTGTCTTTCTTTTTCTTTCTGTTTTTTTTATTCTCGTGTGATAAAGGTTCTGATCTAAATATTGAAGAAGTTGGTCTTCCGGAAACAGCAGAGATTTATTTATTAAACGATTTAGATCCTGGCTTCGTATATCCTGAAAATCTTCAATATATGTCATCACGAGAAGTCAAGAGTAGTGTTTGCATAGACATAAACGCACATATAGATCATAGTATTACTAGACCCGCTACTCCTCCTATTGTTGATCCTAGTAACCCTACTGCAGCTTCACCTAACACTCTGACGCCTCTGAACAATGGCGGGGGTCTTGATAAGCCTTTACGCGCCCATACTTGTCATTCTGAACAAATAGGTACGTTGGTTGGGGGTGATTTTGAAAGTGGAGGTGTTTCGGCTGATCAAGGTTTTGATGTTTCCAAAATTAGCGGGGGTGAGTTTAGCCTTCCTTTTTATAATGTCTGTATGGAGGTGGAAAGCGTAGGGTCTTCTTCTCGTTTGATTTTGCGTGAGTGTGATCAAAACCCTAATCAAAAATTTGTTTTTGAGGGTGATGGTAAAATCAAGCAGGTGAATGATCTTGGTTTGTGTTTGACTGCCTCTGCAGATTATGATTGGTATGGTGGTGGATACAAACCCATTTACATTGTTCGTGATTTATTTATGAGCGCTTGTAATCCTTCTTTGTCTGAAAGACAAAGCTGGGGTTTAAGGCCGTCTAATTAATTTATTTATAATACATCGCGCAGTGGGGAATGCCGTCCTCCATATATCTCTCGCCTCTAAACTCAAAGCCTAGGTCTAAATAAAATTTTTCTAAATACTCTTGCGCAGAAATTTTTATTTCTTTTGTTTCGAAGTTGTTTTCACAAACCTCTATACATTTTTTTACTAGCTCCCTTCCGTAATTGTTTCCTCTTTTTTTTTCTTCAACCGCCACCCTTCCAAAACCAGGATTATTTTCATAATAATCTCCTTTATCAAAAATTCTTGCATACGCCATTAACTTATCGTTTATGAATCCCGATAGATGAATAGCTTTATAGTCTTTATAATCAAAGTCGTTGTATAATATTTCTTGCTCTACCACAAAAACCTCACTTCTAAACTTAAATATTTCATAAAACTCCTTTGTGCTTACATCAGAAAACTTTTGCTCTTTCCACTCAATCATTTCCATCAATTTTATCTATTCTTCTTTTGTGCCTTCCTCCTTGAAAGCTTGTTTTTATAAAAACCTCTACTATGTTTATTATCTCTTCTTCTGATAAAAAACGAGATGGTATGCTAATTATGTTTGCGTCGTTGTGATGTCTTGCAAGTTCAGCAATTTCCTCATTCCAGCATATTGCCGCTCTTATTCCTTTGTGTTTGTTGGCTGTCATTGCTGCCCCGTTTCCGCTTCCACAAATTATTATTCCAATTTGTACTTTTTTTTCCTTTACTTCTATTGATACGGGGTGTATAAAGTCTGGATAATCTACGCTTTCTTTTCCATCATATCCTTTGTTGATAACCACGTGTCCTTTCTGAGAAAGGTAGCTCTCTATTTTTCTTTTTACCTCAACACCAGCATGATCGTTACCTATTGCTATTTTCATTTTTTCAATTTAGTAATTCCTTTATTATTTCTTTATATGTTGTTAATAGTTGTTTGTTTATTCTTAATAATTCTTCTTTTTTTTTTTTTCTAAACATTTCTTTTCTTTTACTAACTCTTTTTCTTGGGTTTTGTTTGTATTAGTTGTTAACCTTTCTGTTGTTTTTACACTTGTTAACAACTGTTTACTTCGTTACTTGTTGTTTGTAAATCAATATTTTGCATTGTTTATTGTTTGTTAGTTTTTTCATTTCTGTGTTAATTGTTGTTGTTTTTCAAACTATTTATGAAGAAATTAACAACACATATAATATTCATTTAATTTTTATAAATACTTATTATTAATATGTTTAAATGTTTATTGATAATAAAATTAATCTAGCTTTTAATAACAGTATCTTTGAGATTTAAAAAAAATATAAATGTCAAAGAAAAAGAAGGATTTAAAGGGATTAGAAAGAAAGATAAAGTCATTTATTGGAAACAAACCCAACAAGGAGTTTAACTATAAACAAATTGCTTTCTCTCTGGGTGTAAACGATACAAAAGGAAGAAACGACATAATTAAAATATTAAATAAGCTTCTAAAAAACCAGCAGATAATAAAAACTAATAAAGGGAAATTTGTTGCACCAGGTATTCAATCAAACACAGCAGAAGGTGTTTTAGAAATTACAAGTACTGGAAGAGGGTATGTTGTGTGTGAAGAATTAGACGCGGACGTCTTGGTTGAGCAAAGAAACCTGAACAAAGGTCTCCATGGAGATATTGTTTATGTTGCTGTTGGAGAAAGAAAAAACAAAAATAAATACGAAGGAAAAATTTTAGAAATAATTGAAAGAAAAAAAGATGTGTTTGTTGGAGTTTTTCAAAAAAACAAAGAATATGCTTTTGTAAACACAAGAAACGCAAGAATGTATACTGACTTTTTTATAGATAAAGAAGAAATGAAGGATTATCAGGAAGGAGAAAAAGTAGCGGTTGAGATAAAATCCTGGGATTCACCAAAAAACTCACCAGAAGGAAAAATAATTAAAAGCTTCGGGTTTGGAGACGATTCATTAGATGCTTATTCAATACTATATGAATATGGCTTGTCTACAGAGTTTGAAGAAAAAGTAGAAGAGGAGGCGCAAAAAATTTCACCAGCAATAACAAAAGAAGAGATAAAAAAAAGAAGGGATATGAGGGGAGAGTTAACCTTTACAATAGATCCTGTAGACGCTAAAGATTTTGATGATGCAATATCATTTAAAAAAATAGAAGAAAACAAATATGAGGTGGGAGTTCATATTGCAGATGTTTCACACTATGTAAGGCAGGGAACAAAGATAGATGACGAGGCCCAAAACAGAGCAACATCTGTTTATTTAGTAGACAGAGTAATACCCATGCTACCTGAAACACTCTCTAACAACCTTTGTTCCCTGAGACCAAACGAAGAAAAACTCACCTTTTCAGCCGTGTTTATAATGAATAAAAACGGAGACATTAAAGAAGAGTGGTTTGGAAAAACAATTACAGAATCTGACGTAAGACTATCATACGAAGAGGCACAGCACATTATTGAAACAGGCGAAATAAAGATTCCAAAAGAACACACAATATTAAAAAAAGATAAAACGGTAACAAAGAAAACGGTTGAGGCCATAACAACGCTTAACAGCATGGCAAAAACAATAAGAAAAAAAAGAATAAATAACGGTGCTTTAATTTTTGATAAGACAGAGATAAAATTTGAGTTGGACAAGAAAAACCAACCAGAAAATATAGTTTTCAAAACAACAAAAAGCTCAAACAAACTAATCGAAGAGTTTATGTTGCTTGCAAATAAAAAAGTAGCAGAAAAAATGAGAAAAGGTAAAGAGCGCTTCGTTTATAGGGTTCATGATCAACCAGACCAGGAGAAGTTAAAAAACCTACAAACCGTAGTGAAAAGAATGGGTTATAACCTAAAGTTAACCTCAAAAGAATTAAACGATTCACTTAATACCCTTTTAAAAAACGCATTTGGCAAAAACGAACAAAACTTAATAGACACACTTATGATTAGAAGTATGAGCAAGGCAGAATATACAACAAAAAACATAGGTCACTACGGGTTGTCTTTTGAGAACTACACCCATTTTACATCACCAATTAGAAGGTATCCTGACGTAATGGTTCATAGGTTAATTCAGGCAGAGATAGAGGGGGAAAAAATAAAAACAGAGGAAACAGAAAGCCTGTGTAAGCATTCAACACACATGGAAATTCTAGCAACGAAAGCAGAAAGAGACTCTATAAAACTTATGCAAATAAAGTTCATGAAAGATAAAGAAGGAAAGACTTTTGATGCAGTCATCTCAGGAGTAATAGCAAGAGGGATTTTTGTTGAGGTTGTTGAAAATAAATGTGAGGGGCTTGTCAAAGCAAAAGATTTGCCGGGGGATTTTTTTGTACACGATCAAAAAAACCACAGGTTTGTTGGAGAAAGAACAGGCAAGAAATATCAGCTAGGAGACAAAACCAGGGTCATGCTAATTAAAGCAGATCAAATAAAGAAAAGGCTTGACTTTCAAGTCCTTGCTTGAGGCATCGAGCGGATTCGAACCGCTGTAAAAGCTTTTGCAGAGCTCCGCCTAGCCACTCGGCCACAATGCCATAGGATGCAAAAGTAAAAAAAAGATTAAACTTTCTTTCTTAATTCCACAGAATCAACATTACCCCCAATAGGAGGAGAGAGTTTTTTGATACTAACATCCACAACAGACGCATCACCGCTAATTTCTTTTATCGAAACAATCATTCTCTCCATTACAGATTCAAGCAGTTTTGAAGGCTTGTCCATTTCTGTTTTAATAGCATTATAAATATCAACATAATCAACAGTGTTTTTAAGGTCATCGTTTTTTTCAGCCACATCAGTGTTTGTCTCTACCACAACATTTATTAAATATTCAGCACCAATAACACTCTCTTCATGAAGACATCCATGAAAAGAATAAAACCACGCGTTATTTACATATATTTTTGACAAAATCTTACCAAAGATATAAAAGCAGACATACTTTCTATCTACCTTTTCAATATCTTTGGCATTGTGAAGAAAAATGGTCCAAACTTTATTGAGCAAATAATAGAAGGAGATATAGCCAGAGGTTTTGACAGGAAAAACTTAAGGTTTAGGTTCCCCCCAGAGCCAAACGGGTACTTACATATTGGACATTTAAAAGCAATATGTTTAAATTTTAATTTAGGTAAAAAATATAACTCACCAGTTAACCTAAGGTTTGATGACACAAACCCCGAAAAAGAGGCAAAAGAATATGTAGACGCCATAAAACACGATATTAACTGGCTTGGTTTTGATTGGGATAAAGAGTGCTATGCCTCAGATTACTTTGATCAACTTTATGAGTGGGCAATAAGTTTAATTGAAAAAAACAAAGCATACATAGATTCTCAAACCTCAGAGCAGATGGCCCTACAAAAAGGAACACCAACTCAACCAGGAGAAAACAGCCCTTTTAGAGATAGGCCAAAAGAAGAAAGCCTCTCTATTTTTGAAGGCATGTATCAAGGTAGGTACGACCAAGGAGAGCATGTTTTAAGAGCAAAGATTGATATGGATTCTCCAAACATGTTAATGCGAGACCCTGTTGTTTACAGAGTAATGAAGGTAAGCCATCATAGAACCGGAGAAAAGTGGAAAATTTACCCAATGTATGACTGGACTCATGGAGAGTCAGATTACATAGAACAGGTTTCCCACTCACTCTGTACAACTGAGTTTGAACCCCATAGAGAATTGTACGACTGGTTTTTAGATGCAATTAGTCCATTAAAAGGAATTAGACCAAAACAAAGAGAGTTTTCTAGGCTTAATCTTTCTTTTACTATTACAAGCAAAAGGAAGCTCGCTCAGTTGGTTGATCAAAAAATGGTATCAGGGTGGGATGATCCACGAATGCCCACAATCTCTGGCCTAAGAAAAAGGGGGTATACACCACAATCGCTCAAAAATTTTGCGCTCACAGTAGGTGTTTCAAAAAGGGAAAATGTTATTGACGCCTCTCTTCTTGAGTTTTGTGTTAGATCACATTTAAATGAAATTGCACCAAGAGCGATGGCCGTTATAAACCCTTTAAAAATTAAAATTATAAATTATAATAAGCAAGAGGGAGAAAACATAAACTTTGAAATTAATCCACAAAATGAAAAGGCAGGAAAAAGAGAGATAGCGTTTACGAACGAAATGTTTATCGAAAAAGAAGATTTTCAGGAAAACCCAGAGGAAGGATTTTTTAGGTTGTCCCCAGGAGAAGAGGTAAGATTAAAAAATGCATACATAATAAAGGCAGTTGATATTGTTAAAGATCAAGAAGGAAATATATCTGAAGTTTTATGTGAGTATGACCAAAAGAGCAAAAGTGGATCAAACACTCCAGAAAGCAATAGAAAGGTTAAAGGGACAATTCATTGGGTTTCAGCAAAAGACGCAGTGATTGCAAAAATAAACATATACGATAGGCTTTTTAAGGTTGAGGAGCCAGGAAAAAACTCAACAATTGAAAAAGAAATAAATGAAAACTCTTTAATAACAAAAGACGCCATGGTTGAGCCTTATCTATCAAGAGCCAGGGGTGGACAACAATATCAATTTCAAAGACTAGGTTATTTTGTTAAAACAGACAACAAAAAAACCCTAGAGTTTAACAAAACTGTAGGGTTAAGAGATGGTTGGAAAAAGTAACTTTTATTCACCTTCAAATTCACCAAATTCAGGTGTTTCTGGTTCTTGAGGACTTTCAGGTTTAGTCTTCATGGTTCCCGCATCAGAGCTTTTTTGATTTTCTTTTTGCATCGCCTCACCAATTTTACTACTTGCTGTAAACGCAGCAACCATGTCATTTAACATGGTGCTCCCAGCTTGTGGGGAGTTTGGTAGAAGGATCAAGTTAGAGTTTGTTTCTCCACCAATCGACTGTAAAGTGTCATAGTGTTGGGTAACAACAATAAGTGCAGAAGCCTCCTGTGAATTAATACCTACAGATCCAAGTGTACCAACAGAATCTTCAATACCTTTTGCAATTTCTCTTCTTTGATCAGCGATACCCTGACCTTGCAACCTTTTACTTTCTGCTTCAGCCTTTGCTTTTTCTACTATTAAAATCCTAGCTGCATCTCCTTCATATTGAGCCGCAGTTTTTTCCCTGTCCGAAGCGTTAATTCTATTCATTGCTCTTTTAACTTCTGCATCTGGTTCAATGTCAGTCACAAGTGCTTTAACTATAAAATATCCATACTCTTCCATAGCAGCCCCAAGAGATTGTTTGACCGCGACAGCAATATCATCTTGCTTAGAAAAAACATCATCTAGTTTCATTTTTGGAACTTGAGAACGAATAAGGTCGAAAACATATGATGTTATTTGATCCTGAGGAAAGTCTAGCTTATAGAACGCGTCAAAAACTTTTGATTCAACTACTCTGTATTGAACGGAAACTTTAAGTTTTACAAAAACATCATCACTGGTCTTTGTTTCTACAACCACATCAAGCTGCAGAACCTTTAAACTTAATCTCCCCGCGATTCTGTCAACCAAAGGAATCTTAACTTGAAAACCAGGACCTCTAACAGATTGAAATTTACCAAACCTTTCAACAATCGCAGCCGACTGTTGTTTAACGATAAATACTGTAGAAACAGTAATGAAAAAAAGAAATAATATAATTAAGGGTGTTGTAAATAGACTCATTTTTTAAATTTTATTTATTAAACATTCAATTCTGTGGAGCGTTTCATCGTGACCAATAACTTCAATAATTTTAAATAAATCAGGACCAGACAAACTTCCTACCATACAAAGTCGCAAAGTTTTCATAATATTTCCAAAGGAAATTTCATTTTCAGACCCAAAAGACGTTAAGCTTTCTTTTAGTGAAAAAGGTTCTGAGATAAGCTCCTCATTTAATTTACAAAAATTTAGAATATCATATATGGTATTTCTTGTGATTTTTTCAATTGCATCAGCATCATAGTTTTTAGGTTGGCCAACAAAAACATAAACTTCTTTTTCAACATCAAATACAGTGTTAAGCCTTTCTTTAATCAAACCAACAATTTCTTCGCATACCCCAACACTATACTTTTTTTCTAGTAAAGATTTTGCTTGTTCAGATAATGAGAGAATTTTTTTAGAAGAAAAATCTTTAAGGTGTAAGTGGTTGACCCATAATGCTTTTTTTATATCGAAACGAGCCCCAGACTTGTTGATATCATTACTATCAAAGCATTCAATAAGCTCATCCAAGGTGTACTTTTCTGCCTCATTTTTTCCTTTCCATCCTAATAAAGCCAGATAGTTTAATATCCCCTCTGGGGTGTAACCTGACTCTTTAAAACCCTTAGATTCTTCCCATTGAACAGCAAAAATAGGGTGGCCTTGTTCTTCAGCATTCCTCTTTGATAATTTCCCTTGACCTGTACTTTTTAAGATTAGCGGGAGGTGATAAAACTTAGGAGGTGACCAACCAAAATGGTTATAAAGAGTGATGTGCGACGGAAGAGAAGACAACCATTCTTCACCCCGAACAACAGAAGTAATTTTCATATCATGATCATCTACAACATTAGCAAAATGATATGTTGGCATACCATCAGATTTCATAATCACTTTATCTTCAATTTCGTTTGAATTAAAACTTAGAGATCCTCTAATCTCGTCATTAACAGTTATTGTTTCTTTTTCAGGAACAACCATTCTTATAACATACCCCCCTCTTTCTACTCTATTCTTAATCTCCTCTTCTGAAACAGTAAAGGAGTTAATCATACTCTTTCTTGTTTCATAGTTATATTTAAATTCACCATTAGACTCTTTTCTTGCACTTTCAAGCTCGGCAGCAGAGTCAAAGGCATAATAAGCTAACCCCTTTTTTATAAGCTCCTCAACACAATTTTTATATAAAGACTTCCGTTCACTTTGTTTAATTGGCCCTTCATCAAACTTTAAACCAAGCCATTTTAAGGAATCTTTTATGTGATCCTCGGCGCCCAGAACAGTTCTTTTGGCGTCCGTGTCTTCAATCCTGAGAATAAAGTCACCACCATTTTTTTTAGCAATTAAATAATTAAACAGAGCTGTTCTCACTCCTCCAATGTGAAGAGGGCCGGTCGGACTCGGTGCAAATCTTGCTCTTTCCTTCATTCCTCAAATATAACACCATAATATTCCTTATTGAAATTATCCTTAAGAATTGATTTATATTTGTTGAAATATGCAAAAGATTAAGTTTATCGGATATTCAAATAAACTAATTCAAAATAAGATTCTAGAGGACACTATTGTTTTTTTTGCAAACAAAAGTGGTTTTAAAATAGAAAAGCTTGAATATAATTTTGTGGATTTAAACGCTATGAGAGCTCTGAATGTAGATTTTCTAAATCATGACAATCATACCGACATTCTTACATTCGATTATTCTGAAGAAAAAAATCTTATTGCGGAAGTTTATATCTCCCTGTCAATGATGATAGAGAATGCTAAAAAATATAACCAAAGTGTTGATAATGAGTGTATTAGACTTGTCTCCCACGGCCTTTTCCATTGTCTTGGATATAAAGATAAGACTTCTAATGAAAAGTATGCTATGAGTAAAATGGAAGAAGAGTTTATATTTGCCGTTTCACGTGAAACTAATCAGGATGTTTGAATCTAAATATGATGTTATTGTTGTAGGTGGAGGTCATGCTGGTGCAGAGGCTGCCGCTGCTGCTGCAAACTTAGGCGCCAAAACACTTTTAGTTACAATGAATCTGCAAACTATTGGTCAGATGTCATGTAATCCAGCAATGGGGGGCATTGCAAAGGGTCAAATTGTTCGAGAAATAGACGCTCTTGGCGGTTACAGTGGGGTAGTTTCAGACTTAACAGCCATACAGTTTAAAATGCTGAACAAATCAAAAGGACCCGCAATGTGGAGCCCAAGGGTTCAGTCAGATAGAGCTAAATTTGCGCTAAAATGGCGAGAGATGCTAGAGAATACGCCAAACCTTGATTTTTATCAGGACATGGTTGTTGGTTTAATTGTAAAAAAAAACACAATAAAAGGAGTGGTTACAGGCCTGGGTAATAAAATATACTCTCACTCTGTTATTTTAACAAATGGAACATTTTTAAATGGATTAATACACGTTGGTGATAAAAATTTCGGTGGAGGAAGGGTTGGAGAAAAGTCTTCTGTAGGTATTACTGCAGATCTTGAATCTTATGGGTTTAAATCTGGTAGAATGAAAACAGGAACCCCACCAAGAGTCGACGGAAGATCATTAGATTACAGTGTTATGGAGGAGCAACCAGGAGATAAAAACCCAGCCAAATTTAGTTACCTCGCGAGCATTCAACCCCTTGAGGATCAGATAAGCTGTCATATGACTTATACAAATAATGAGGTTCATGATATTATGTCAGAATCTTTTGATCGATCACCCATGTTTAACGGTAGCATAAGTAGTACAGGCCCTAGGTATTGCCCTTCAATAGAGGATAAAATACACAGGTTTGCAGAAAAGGACCGACATCAAATATTTGTCGAGCCAGAGGGAGAAAATACTGTCGAAGTATATGTCAACGGTTTTTCAACTTCAATGCCAGAAGATGTTCAATATGCTGCTATCAAAAAAATTAAAGGTTTTGAAAATGTTAAGTTTTTTAGACCAGGATATGCAATAGAGTATGATTATTTTCCACCAACTCAATTAACTCTTACTCTTGAAACTAAGTTGATAAAAAATTTATTTTTTGCTGGACAGATTAATGGTACAACAGGCTACGAAGAAGCTGCAGCTCAAGGTTTAATGGCAGGGATTAATGCTGTTGCTAATGTATTTGAAAAGGAACCATTAATATTAACAAGGAGTGAAGCATATATTGGTGTTTTGATTGATGATTTAATTACAAAAGGTACAGAGGAGCCATATAGAATGTTTACTTCACGAGCAGAATACAGAACTCTACTTAGGCAAGACAACGCAGATATTCGATTAACAGAGAAATCATACAAAATTGGATTAGCAAAGGAGGAAAGATATAACCGCGTTAAAAAGAAAAACGTAGAAGTAGAGGGCTTTGTTAAGTTTCTTAATGAAACAAGCTTTGAGTTAGATGAGGTTAATAAAATTTTAAAATCAGTAAATTATGAACCTGTGCCACAGAAAGGAAAAATAGATAAAATATATTCAAGGCCTAATGTTAAGCAGCAGGATATAAGAAAATTGGCCCCTGTTGAAAACTATATTCAGGCAAATAAACTAGACAATGAAGTTTTAGACCAGACGGAGATTCAAATAAAATATAAAGGTTACATAGAAAAAGAGAAGGCAAACGCTGACAAACTTCAAAGACTAGAAGACATTAAGATTCCAAATAATTTTGATTATAATCCTTTAGCCTCGTTATCTAATGAAGCAAAAGAAAAATTAAATAAAATTAGACCATCCACTCTTTCTCAAGCATCAAGAATTAGCGGAATAAATCCGAGCGACATAAGTGTCCTGCTTGTTAAGATGGGTAGATAAAAGTTCCACGTGAAACAGTTACTCAAAAAAGACAGAATGGTATTAAGCACAAAAGATTATGTTGCTTCAAAGGAGCACTTCAATCTTTTTCTTGATAATAAGACTAATCTAGTTTGGACAGAGGTAGCGGAAAATCACAATCACAAGAAATACTATGAAAATGAAAATTATCTTCCTCACAATAAAAAGAAAGGTGTCTTCTCTTTTTTTTATAAGCATTCACAAAACATAATGTTTTCCTATAAATTAAAAGTTTTACATAAAATCCTACAACCATCAAATAAAATTTTAGATTATGGATCTGGTGATGGATATTTTGCTAAATTTTTAAAAAAAAAGAAGATAAATGTTCAGGTATATGATCCAATAATTAATAAATCAAAAACCGCACAAGTAACTGATAACCAGTATGATGTGATTATGATGTGGCATGTTCTAGAGCATGTCCCTGATATTAATAAGACGATAATAAGAATAGGAAAAACTTTAAAACATAACGGCGCTCTAGTTTTAGCAGTTCCAAATAGAGATAGTTTTGATTCAAAAGTTTTTGGAAAACATTGGGCAGCTTGGGATGTCCCCAGACATCTATATCATTTTAATCATAATTCTTTGGAAAATCTTATGAAAGAAAAAGGGTTTAGTTTAATATCTAAACACCCATTATGGCTGGATTCTTATTATGTATCATATCTCTCGTCGAAATACAAAAGGTCTATTTTTCCTTGGATCAGCGCACTAGTCATAGGTTCTATATCAAATATATTAGCGCTTTTTACGTCTAAATACTCTTCCTCGTTTTATGTCTTTAAAAGAAATTAACCTTCAGGAGTATTAATAAGCTTTGTCATTTTAATTGCAAACGAAGTGAAAACAATTTTAGAATTAACATTTCTTGAAATAGAGTAATGCGACTCCTCGATTAAGTCAATTATTTCAATTAAATTTTTACTGTGAACAAATGGAGAAAGCTTACCTATTTTGAAATCTGAGCTTGAAACAAAAGAAGTTAGGTTTTCAGATCTGTAGCTTATAAGCATAGCTTCCCTGATAAGAAAGGAACAAAAACCTAGAAATTCTTTTTGTTGCTCTCTAGAGTTTGCAGAAATTTTTTCAGACCATTTGGTAAGATCTAAAACAGCTTTTTTGCTTTTTTTTGCAAGAAAGGCAAACCTTAAACAATCAATAAAATTTTGTTCATGAGAGATTGAAGAAGAGTCTTCATCTGTATAGTTTAATGCACTAGAAACACTTCCTCTTGAAGATTTTACAATTAAATCATAGTCAACACCACTCACTAAACTTTCTAAATATTGTTTGTGCTCTTCATTGCCAACAGGTCCAAGGTTTGAAATTTGACATCTTGATATTATTGTAGGCAAAAGATCCTGTAAACTATTAGTAATCAAAATAAAATATGTGTCACTAGGCGGTTCTTCTAATATTTTTAAAAGCTTATTAGAGGTTTGAGGCATCATTGTTTCAGAACCCCATAAAACAAAGACTTTATTTCCCCCTAGAAAAGGTTTAAGAACTGCTTTCTTATGAATTTTATCTACCTCAGAGACCTTTATAGAACCTTGAGAAGTTGTGTTTCCAATAAAACTTGACCACTTTTGAAAATCAGAGAAAGGAAATTGTTTAACAAAAGATATCCACTCTGCATAAAGGGTTTCAGTGTCCTTAACGGATGCAAAAGTAGGAAATGAAAAATGTAAATCAGGATGATCTAAGACGTCTCCGCTAAAAGAGTTTTTTTGATTTAATAGCTCTCTTGCAATTTCAATAGCAAAATTCAAACCACCATACCCATCTTTATCTACAAGAATTTTTGATTGAGGAAATTTTTTTTTTTGAATTGAATCATAGATCCTTTTTTTAATATGTCCTTGACCTAAAATTCTATCTAAATTCATACCCAAATATATATCATATTATATCTTTGTCAACAAAATAATATTAACATGTCAGATCTAGAAGAACAAGACTTAAAAAACAAAAAAGTAATTGTGCGAGTTGATTTAAATGTCCCATTAGACGATAATGACAATGTAACTGACACAACGAGAATTTTAGCATGTAAAGAGACAGTTGATTTAATTCTAGAAAAAGGAGGAACATGTATCTTAATATCTCATCTTGGTAGACCAAAAGGAAAAGAAAACAAATTCTCTCTAAGAAAAATCGTAGACACAGTCTCTACGGTATTAAACCAGCCAATATTCTTCTATCAGGACTGTATTGGCCAGGGTGCACAGGAAGCGATATCTAAATTAGATAAAGGAAGTATTATGCTTATGGAAAATCTACGTTTTTATCAGGAGGAAACGTTAGGAGACAGAGTATTTGCTGAGAGCCTTTCAAAATTAGGGGATATCTATGTAAATGATGCTTTTGGAACTTGTCATCGAGAACATGCATCAACAGCGGTAATTGCTGAATATTTTGAGAATAAAAAATTTGCAGGTAAGCTACTTCAAAAAGAACTTAAGGCAATAAATCAAATTGCTAATAATGGTAAAAAACCCGTTCTTGCAATTTTGGGAGGGGCAAAAGTCTCAAGTAAACTTAGTATTCTGTATAACCTGATTAGGAACGTAGATAAAATTATAATTGGAGGAGGAATGGCATACACTTTTATTAAAGCAAAAGGAGGACAAATTGGTAACTCTCTGTTAGAAAATGAACTAATTATCAATGCAAAAGAAATTTTAAGTTTAGCACGAAGATTAGATAAAAAAATAATTTTGCCTTTAGACACAAAAGCTTCAAAACACTTTGATAATAACGATCAAATATCAACCTTTAATTCAAAAGAGATAGAAGATGGATGGATGGGGCTAGATATTGGAAAAAAGTCTATGGAAATGTTTAATAAAGAAATTCTAACAAGTAATACAATTTTTTGGAATGGACCTATGGGAGTTTTTGAAAAGGATTTATTTTCTGAGGGAACAAGATCAATATGCAACTCTCTTAGAGAAGCAAAAGAAAAAGGAATTAATATAATTGTTGGAGGAGGAGACTCAATAGCAGCATTAAAAAAGCTTGGAAAAGAGGAATGGGTTAGCTATATTTCAACAGGAGGAGGAGCTCTTTTAGAAAGTTTAGAGGGAAAGACCCTTCCGGGAGTAAAGGCTTTGATGCAATGAAAATTAAAAAAAACTTTTTAATTATATTATCCTGGATGCTTCTCATTTCATGTCAATCAGACAGCTCCAAAGCATACGTTCCAGAATCAAATGGTAATATTAATGACTTAACTGTCGTAATGAATAATAGTTTATGGGAAGGAAGTCTTGGAAGCAACATCAAGAAATATTTAATGGAGCCCTACGAAGGACTTCCCTTTGACGAACCAAAATATGATTTGTATTATATACAGCCTTCAATATTTAAAGGCTTTGCAAGAAGCAGTAGAAATATAATTGTCTTTAGAAAAGACACATCTGACCAGGGATTTAAATTAATTAAAAATCTTTGGGCAAGACCACAAATAACAGCACTAATAACTGGTGAGGATGAGGAAGTAATGAATTTTTATTTTGATGAAAACAAAGATCTTTTGTTAAGATCGATTTCTGAAAATGAAAGAATTGAAAAAATTCGTAGAATGAGAAAGTCTCTTAATGATGATCCCCAACTTAAAGATCGTTTCGGAATTAACCTTTCTTTTCCAGATGCATACTCTACAGTTAAAGACACAACAAATTTTGTTTGGATTGAGAAACAGGTAGTAAAAGGACATCTGAATATTATTGCTTATACTCTGCCCCTGAATATAGATTTAAAAAAGATAGAAGAGAGAATACCTGCAATAAGAGATTCAATTGGAAAAATATATGTTCCAGGTAGAGTTCCAGGCTCATATATGATCACTGAACGGGCGTACCTTCCTTATTATTATAAAACAAAAGTTAATAATCTAGAGGCAATCTTAACAAAGGGTACATGGGAGGTTCAGAATGATTTTATGGCGGGCCCTTATATCAATTATATTATCAAAGACACAATTAATAAAAGAAATATTGTAATTGAGGGTTTTTCGTTTGCACCAACAGAAAGCAAGAGAGACTATATGTTTGAATTAAACACTATTATAACAACAATGAAATTTGCTAAATAGAGTTATTATTCTTTTGAATCTTCGTCTTCTTCCTTAGTGGCTTTTTTAAATTCCTTTATTCCGCTTCCAAGTCCTCTCATGAGTTCAGGAATCTTTCTACCACCAAACAGTAAAAGAACAACGATAATTATTAAAATAATTTGAGGTCCACCTATCATATTTAAAAATTTATTGAACTAAGTTCCTATTACAAATTTACTGAATTATTTTTTGTAATGTGAATTTATTAATCATATAATAACTTATGCCTAACTATACATATATTTGCATTAATGCCAAAAAAGAAAAAACATACTCTACTAGATAAACTTTCTGAAAGGTTTCACATACTAATCGTAAATGAAAAAACACTTGAGAGGAAGAAACTCCTCTCATCATCATCACTTAATCTTGCCTTTTCATCCTTTATAGCCTTTCTAGTGGTTTTGTCTGCATCTTTTTTACTAATATACTTTACCCCTCTTAAGGAATATTTTAGAGGGTATACCAGTATTGAGTTAAGACAAAATGCAGTTGAAAACTCAATGAAACTTGACTCCTTGGAAAGCCTCTATATCACTCAAAGTAATTACATTAACTCACTAAAAGACCTGTTATCTGGAAATATTTCATATGAAGAGTTAGACGAAAACTTAAGTAGAAATGAAAATAGGGTTACTGAATTAGAGATAGTTAATACGAATCAGGAAGATTCGTTGTTAAGAGCACTAGTTGAGGAGGAAGACAAATATAATGCATTTGATATTCAAGGAGAGAGATTTACAACTGTCCTTTTCCCTCCAGTCAAAGGTGGTCTTTCATCAGCTTTTGATATAAACAGCAAGCATTATGGGATAGATATTGTTATGCCCGAGAACTCTCCTGTTCATTCTATTAGCGAAGGAATTGTTGTGTTTTCCGAATGGACATCAGCAACAGGGTTTGTAATTATAATTGAGCATTTAAATGGTTTAACATCAATCTATAAGCATAATTCTTCTATCGTTAAAAGTCAAGGGGACAGGGTTGGCACAGGAGAAATAATTGCCTTCACTGGAAATACTGGTGAGCTTACAACAGGTCCTCATCTTCATTTTGAATTATGGTATCAAGGTGAGCCAGTTGACCCTCAAAGCTATATTGAGTTTTAAATGAAAACTTTAATAACAATACTTTTTGCTAGACTAGTTAAAAAAAGAAATAATAAATGGATTTCAAATCCATTAAAATTTCAAGCGGAAACTTTTAATAAATTATTAAAAAAAGCAATTAACACTGAGTTTGGAAAGGATCACAATTTTTCCAGCATAAAAAATTATAAGGATTTCCAAAATCAAGTTCCAATTAGAGATTATGAAGCTTTAAAACCATATGTTGATAGAGTTATTGCAGGGAAAAAAAACATCTTATGGCCAGGACAACCCCTTTATTTTGCTAAAACAAGTGGAACTACATCAGGAGCAAAATATATACCAATAACAAAAGAATCAATTCGAACACATATTAACTCAGCTCGAGATGCACTTCTAAATTATTTTTTAAAAACAAAAAACTACAGACCAATAAACGGAAAACATATGTTTTTACAAGGAAGCCCCAAGCTTAACAAAAAAAATGGTGTTTTTGTTGGTAGACTTTCAGGTATTAGCGCTCACTACATCCCAAAACTTTTTTTAAATAATAGAAAACCGTCATGGAGTACAAACTGTATTGAGGACTGGGAGAAAAAAGTTGATACCATAATTGAGGAAACAGTTGGAGAAAAAATGACAATTATTGCAGGAATACCATCATGGGTCCAAATGTATTTCGAAAAGATCGTTTCTAATGAAAACAAAACAATAAAGGAAGTTTTTCCTGACCTGTCTCTATATGTATATGGGGGTGTAAGCTTTGATCCTTATAAGTCAACGTTTGATAAATTATTTGGAAAAAAGATTGACACATTAGCAACTTTTCCAGCATCAGAGGGTTTTTTCGGCTATCAAGATAATTTTACTGATGACAAAACAGACTTACTATTATTGTTGAACAACGATATATTTTATGAATTTATTAAAGCTGAGGATTTCTTAAAAGGGAAATATGAAAGAATCACATTAAAAGACGTACAAGTTAATGTTAATTACTTATTGATTATATCTACCTCTGCAGGCCTTTGGGGTTATAATATTGGGGATACTGTTAAATTTACCTCAACTAAACCATACAGATTAATTGTATCAGGAAGAATTAAACATTTTTTATCAGCATTTGGAGAACATGTTATTTCAGAGGAGGTTGAAAAGTCAATGAAGGTTGCTACAAATAATCATAATGTATCAATAAGAGAGTTTACGGTTGCACCCAATATAAATCCAAAAGATGGACTTCCCTGCCATGAGTGGTATGTAGAGTTTGAAACTCAGCCAGAGGATATAAAGATCTTTTCAAAAACCTTAGAAGCTGAGATGCTTAATCAAAACATTTATTACAAAGACCTAATTCATGGAGGAATAATAAAACCTTTAGATGTAATTTCAGTTAAAAAAGGAGGGTTTAATGATTATATGAAATCAGTTGGAAGATTAGGAGGGCAAAATAAAGTTCCTAGACTTTCAAATGATAGAAAAATTGCTGATAAACTAAATGATTTTAACTCTTGAAAAAAAATGCAACCATAGTTTATACTATTAAAAGAAGTTTTGTTAAATCTGACATTTCAATTTTAGCGGCCTTGGACTATAATGTTTTTCAGATACAATCCACACCAAAGAAAACAATTTTATCTTTTGTAATAAATAGGATAAAAGAAAAAATAAAGTCAATTTCTTATGTTTCTAGGTCGAGAATAGTAATTATTTGGTTTAATGATTATCATGCGTTTATACCTATTCTTTTTTCAAAGCTTTTTTTTAAAAAATCTGTTATTGTTGTTGGAGGATATGACGCTATAGTAGATAAGAAGTACAGGCATGGTCTTTTCTTTAAAAAAGGGGTTAGATCTATATTGGCAAAAATTAACTACAGTTTAGTTAGTGAAATATGGGTAGTCCATAAATCTTTGGAAAAAGGATGTAGCTATGCTAATGAGAAGTTTAATATTGTATCAGGAGTTAGAAATTTTTCCAAAAATAAAAAGCTTTTAATTAAGGAAATCAATACAGGGTATGATACTAGATTTTGGAATTATGATACGAAAGATGAAAAAACTGGAGTATTAACAGCTGCCTTTTTTTCAGATGAAAGAGTCATAAATATTAAGGGTTTAAAGATTTTCAACAAATTAGCATCTTTAATCCCAGAATTCTTTTTTACAATTGTTGGTGAAACAAAAATTCAAATTGATGATTTCATAGACTTAAGTCCTAATATAAAAGTAATTGGAATTCAAACTAAAACTCAAATGAAACACCTTTATCAAAAACATAAATTTTATTTTCAGGGATCACGATTAGAGGGACTACCAAATTCAGTTTGTGAAGCTATGTTATGTGGATGCATCCCGATTGGCTCAAGAGTTTTTGGCATTCCAGATATAATTGGAAATACAGGAATTTTATTTGACACTGAAAAAGATTTAGCACACGTTAAAGATTTTATGTTATCAGAGCTAGGAGAAAAAGAGTCAAAACGAGCAAGGAATAGGATAATATCAAAATTTGACATATCAAAGCGTACAGAAAAAATAAAAGAAAATATTGATTAATGGAAATAGGGGTATTAGGATTTTGTGGATCTAGAAATATAGGAGACTATATTCAAACAAAAGCTGTTATTGATATTTTAAATAAGCAAAACATTAAAATCCTAGAAAGAGAAAAGCTGAACACCTATAATGGGGCCCCAATAAAAACGATAATTAATGGTTGGTTTATGGAAAATCCAAAAAATTGGCCACCTAGTAACAATATTAAACCATTATTTATATCTTTTCATATCAACCCTTCAATAGCAAACACATTTATAAACCAAAAGTCAATTGAGTACTTTAAAAATCACGAACCAATTGGATGTCGAGATCATTACACAAGAGATCTTTTGGCTAAAAATGGAATCAATGCTTATTTTTCCTCATGTGTAACATTAGGAATAGAAAGAGATAAATATCTTAACAATAAAATACCAAAAGGTGTTATTGTAATAGGAGCTTTTGACAGGCTTAAACCATATTTAGATTATAAATCGCCAATAAAAATGCTATTGTCTTTGATCAAGCACCCCCTAAGATCTTTAAAGTATAAAATTAAGTTGCATAAGTTTAATAAACATTTAAACAAGCAAAAGTTTGAAATAAAAAGGTATTCTCAAATAACAAAAAGGTCAATTAATTCTTATTCTGAAGGTATAACTTTAGCACATGAAATGCTAAACAAAATTGCTGAAAGTGAGATAATAATTACTTCCAGAATACATGCTGCTTTACCAGCTTTAGCTATGGGTTTAAAGGTCATTTTTATTGACGAGGGATTAGGGCACACAAACCATAAAATGAGAATATCTAGCTTAAAAAATTATTTTCACACAGTAGACCTCAACGACTTTTTTATGATTAATTTAGAGGATGTTAAGAATATGGAAAATCATAATAACTACATCCAAAACATAAAACAAACAATTAACAAATTTAAAACTCAATGAATATTCTAGTTATAGGCTCTGGTGGAAGAGAACATGCAATAATAAAGAGTATTTCAAAGAGTAAAAAATGTTCAAAAATTTATGCACTTCCAGGAAATGGAGGAACAGAGTCATTAGCAGTTAATATTGAGGGAGATGTAAATGACTTTGAGCTTATTAAGAAGGTTACACTAGAAAATAAAGTCTCATTAGTATTTGTTGGACCGGAAGATCCTATAGTTAACGGTATTTATGACTTCTTCAAATCTAATATTGAACTCATGGATGTAAATATTATTGCTCCAAGCAAACAAGCAGGCCTTCTAGAAGGCAGTAAAGACTTTGCTAAAGACTTTATGGAAAAGTATAATATACCAACTGCTAAACACAAAACTTTTTCTATTGAAAATATAAATCAGGCAGACAGTTTTTTAGAGAGAATGAACCCACCATATGTCTTAAAAGCAGACGGTTTAGCTGCAGGTAAAGGAGTTTTAATATTAAATGATATAAATGAGGCTAAATTAGAACTAAGGAATATGATTCTAGATAAAAAATTTGGAGACTCCTCTACTAAAGTTGTCATAGAGGAATTTCTTGATGGAATTGAACTTTCATGCTTCATCTTGACAGATGGTGAAAAGTACAAAGTTCTTCCTTTTGCTAAAGACTATAAAAAGATAGGTGAAGGAGATACCGGTTTAAATACCGGAGGCATGGGTGCTATTTCTCCTGTACCTTTTCTCGACGATAAATTTTTATCTAAAATTCAAAATAAAATAATTAAACCAACAATTACCGGCATTATTAAGGAAAACATGAAGTATAATGGATTTGTTTTTATAGGACTAATAAAAGTCGATGATGAGCCGTATGTTATTGAATATAATGTTAGGATGGGAGATCCAGAGACAGAGGTTGTGTTTCCTAGATTAAAAAATGACTTAGTAGAACTATTTGATTCAATGGGAACACCCAAATTCAATGATATAAAATTGAATATTAGTGACAATCATGCTGCAACAGTTATATTAGTTTCAGGAGGTTATCCTGAGTCATATGAAAAAGGTAAAACCATAAATGGTTTAAATAACTTATCTGAAGTCTCAGTATTTCATGCGGGAACTAAAAAAAAGAATGATTCTTTTTTCACTAGCGGTGGAAGAGTTCTGGCAATTACATCAATGGCCAAAACCTTTGAATTAGCTATTGAAAACTCATATGATCAAATTAAGAATATAAAATTTGATGGAATGAATTACAGAGAGGATATAGGTTTTGATTTACTTTAGAAAAGAATGAGAGGTGATATCTTTGTTTTCTTCATCATTGTCATCAAACTCTTTCAATTTCTTGAGCCAATAAGCAGCGCCTGCTATTCCAATTAATATGAAAGACCAACTTACAATATTTGCAATATACCAACTATCAAGTTGAATGTTTCTAAGAAGATCAAAGGGCAAGAAAAGAACTTCTTTGAACAGCCAAGAAAGAGAGTAGAAAAAATCTTTAACCATAATTAAATTTATTGAACAAAATTAATACATTGAAGTATGATTGCAAAGGCATTTCAGAAATTAAATTATACTTCAGTAACTGTTTCATCTCTTTTATTAGTTGGAGTGTCCTATCATTATTCTAATCTTGAGTTTAAGTGGTCGTTATTTGAGTCAAGACTTTTAAATGGAATTATAATTTTTGGCGCATTAATGCTCACAAATTATGCAATTGACACTGTTACAAGACAATTAACAATTGAGAGAACAAATAGAAATGCATATCATCTTTTATTATATCCAATTGTCGTGTTCTCATTTCCTGTCGAGACTGTTGATTTGCGTTTTATTTTAGCTTCAGCAGCAACATGGTCTGCATGGAGGAACACAAGATTATTCTTTGAAGCAAAAAATAATAATGAAAAATTAAAAAGACTCCTTGACGCAGCACTTCTGATAACGATCTCTTCTGTGTTTATTTTAGAAAACATATTAGTTCTTCTAATACCATTAATACTTCTAGTCATTGCAAATGTTAAGAGAGACATTAAACACTTTATAATTATAATAGGAACCCCTATGATAATGTTACCTACAATTCATATTATCAATTCATTTATTGGCCTTGAACTACCACTATTTAGCTCATACATATTTGAAACTGAAGACCAACTTCAAATATCTAAAGCGGAGAGTTTTGAAATTCCAATCTCATTTGGATCATTAACACTTATTATTATTTATTTTATAATTGCTGTAGCTGTTAAGCTAAGAAAGACTTCTGGATTTCAAAGAAGAGCACTGGACGTTGCAGGGATATTATTCTTTTTTACAGTTATAAGTTTTTTTATGCTAAATAAAGGACTAAGCGGGTCAGAATTCCATTATGTTTCATTAATACTGGTTTATTTTATTGCTCAGATTTTTGTAAAAAAAATTAACAGTTTTTATATAAACTTTATCTTTATATCTATAATTGCATCAACAATAATTTTTAGATTCATCCTATGACAAATACAAAAATCAGCAAACAAGCAATTGAAATATTTGAAAAATCAGTTAATGATTACCATGTTTATGATGATATAAGCCGCAAGCCAGACAATCCTTATGAGATTAAAAGTCTTCAGCACTTATTGTATGAGAAGAACTGGATAGATACTGTTCAATGGCATTTTGAGGATATAATACGTGACCCTGATATTGACCCCAATGAAGGTATGAAGCTTAAAAGAATGATTGATAGCTCTAATCAAAACAGAACGGAGATGGTAGAGTATATAGACTCATATTTTTTAAAGCTATATTCAGATGTAACCCCAAGTGAAGATGCAAAAATTAATACTGAGAGTCCTGCATGGGCAATGGATAGGTTATCTATTTTGATTTTAAAAATATTTCATATGGAAGAGGAATCAAAAAGAGAGGATGTCACCGATGATCACAGAAATAATTGTCAAGTAAAATTAAATGTTCTGCTTGAGCAGCAAAAAGATCTTTCAGAATCAATAGATCAATTATTAATTGATTTATCTACAGGCAATAAGAAAATGAGAGTTTACAAGCAAATGAAAATGTATAATGACGAATCATTAAACCCTGTTTTGTATAAAAAAGATGATTCAGCCAAAGGATAAATCAGTTCTAGTTTACAGGTTCTCTGCTCTTGGTGATATAGCCATGATTATACCTGTATTAAGATCTTTTTTTAGAACATATCCTGATCAAAAAATCATATTTGTTTCCAGAAATTATGCTAAGCCACTCTTTGACGAATTTGATAATTTAGAATTTATTGAAGTAGATTTTAATCAAGAATACAAAGGTCTAAAAGGCTTAATAAAGTTATTTAAAGTACTAAGAAAAAAAAACATTAAATCAATTGCAGACCTGCATAATGTTTTAAGAACAAAAGTTCTAAACCTTCTTTTCAAATTATCTTTCAAAAAAGTTCAGTCTATTGATAAGGGAAGAGCTAATCGTAAAAAGTTAACAAGAAAAAAAAACAAAATATTTAAACCATTAACGCCTATTCAATATAAATATTGTGATGTTTTTAGGAGATTAGGGTTTCCAGTTGATTTAGTTAACCATGAGTATCCGGTAAAACCTTATTTAGACAATCACTCTGAAGAACAAAAACTACTTTCTTTATGCCAAAATAAACAGATTATAGGTGTTGCTCCTTTTGCATCATATAAGGGTAAAAGTTACCCCCTAGACCTCATGCAAAATGTAATCGCATATCTTCAAATCAATTACAACGTCTATCTTTTTGGAGGAGGAAATAATGAGTTAAAACAAATAGAAATCTGGGATAAAGCATACGAAAATGTTTATGATGTTTCATCGCGTTTCAGCTTAAGCCAACAAATAAATATTATTAATTACATAGATCTTATGATTTCAATGGACTCAGCCAATGGTCATCTTGCAGCTAATTGTGGAATTCCTGTTTTGACAATATGGGGAATGACTCACCCATTTTGTGGCTTCACCCCATTTGATCAATCTTCAGAAAATTCAATAATGATTGACAGGAACTTATATCCGTCAATTCCAACCTCAGTATTCGGAAATAAAGTTCCAAAAGGATACGAAAGTGCATTTAGATCTATTGAACCAAAAGAAATAATTGAGAAAGCATTAAAAATCTTAGATGATACTATACCTCATCATAACTAACTTCGACCTCGTCAGAAGTTGGTCTTGCTTGACAAGTTAAGATATATCCATCTTCAATTTCATCATCTGTAAGAATTTGATTATTGTCCATCTCTACTGAACCCTTATCGATCTTTGCTAAACATGCGCTGCAGATTCCACCGTGACAAGAATAAGGAGCATCAATATCATTTTCAAGCGCAAGATCTAGAATGGTTGTATCATCTACCATTTCTAAATTATATTCCATTCCATCACAAATAATTTTAATCTTTTTTGACATAGACATATTGATTATCAGCGCAATATTACTAATAAATTAACTAATTATTGAAAATAAAATTGTAGATTTATCGCCCAATTTTTATGCAAATGAAAAATTACGATTTATCAGCTAGCTGTAATACCATAGAAAAAAACACCAACTTCACAGGTAACTTTAACTCAGAATCTGACTTTAGAGTTGATGGCTCTTTTGAAGGAAATATTGAGACTAAAGGTAAGGTGGTGATTGGTAAAAACGGAAATATTGATGGAACTATTGTATGTTCATCTGCTGACATTGAAGGTAAATTTAAAGGAACCATCCATGTTGACGACTTATTGTCAATTAGATCTACAGGCGAAGTTCATGGGGATGTTGTTATGTCAAAGTTAATTGTTGAGTCTGGAGCAATTTTTAATGCAAAGTCATCCATGCAAAATGATGATTCTGAAATAGCACCATTAAAAAAGATAACAAACCTTAATAATCCTCGTGAAAAAACAGCCTAAACCCTGGCTTATATTTTCCGGTTTATTTTTTCAAATTGCCATAGTAATGCTTGTATTTACAAGGCTTGGAAAATATGCTGACTCCTACTTTCAAAATGAATCAAATCAATTTACTCTTTCCTTATCTTTATTAGGGATAATTTTGATTATTTGTTTAATAATCTTTCAGACAAAAAATTTAAAATAACTTTTTAAATTTTGACCTAAAATGATTTTATAAATATGTATTTATATATTACATTTGTCGCGCAAAACTTAATCTACTTAGTTTAAGCATGATATATAATAAAAGCAGATATTTTTTTCTTTCTATATTAATTTTGTCTGCCTCGTTTCTAGATGCAAAAGAAGAAGAAAAAGAACTTACTCTTCAGGAAGAAATTACGGAATATATATATCATCATGTTCAAGATTCTCATGACTTTTCACTCTTTTCAACTAAGGATAAAGAAACGGGTAAGAAAAAGTATTATGGATTCCCACTTCCAGTTATATTAATTGATGACGGTGTTAAGTTTTTTATGTCTTCAAAGTTAGATCACGGAAAAAATGTGGTTAATGCTTCTGGGAAATACTACAAACTCTATCATGGTAAAATATATGAAACAAATTCAGAGGGATATATATCATATGATGAAGAGGGAATTGTAACTAACGCAATGCCCCTTGACATGTCAATTACAAAGAGTGTTTTCTCAATTTTGTTAATCTCAGTATTAATGTTTTGGTTATTTACTTCTTTAGCTAAATCTTACAAGCAGAATAATCAAATTGCATCGGGAATTGGAAGATTTTTTGAACCAATTGTCCTACTAATTAGAGATGAGATTGCAATTCCAAGTATAGGTGAACATCATTATAAAAAGTACATGAGTTTCTTGCTTACATTATTCTTTTTTATCTGGTTTTTAAATTTATTAGGTCTAAGCCCGTTAGGAGTTAATGTAACAGGTAATATAGCTGTAACATTTGGGTTAGCCTTAATAACTTTTTTGATTACTAACCTTACAGCAAATAAGACATATTGGAAGCATATTTTTTGGATGCCAGGTGTTCCAGTATGGTTGAAACCTCTTTTGGCACCAATTGAACTTTTGGGAGTATTTATCAAACCTTTTTCTTTAATGATAAGGTTATATGCAAATATTCTTGCAGGTCATATAGTACTTTACAGCTTGATAGGATTAATTTTTATTTTTAAAAATTTAGTTGGGTCTAGCTTATCACTTGTCCTTGTATTCTTTATTTCAATAATTGAAGTTTTAGTAGCCTTACTACAAGCGTATATCTTTACTCTTTTGTCAGCTTTATACTTTGGTTTTGCAGTTCAGGAGGACGATCATTAACTTTAAAAATAAATGTGTAATTAAAATAAATAAAAATGGAAATACCTAAAATAGTCGGAGCAGGACTTGTAATTATCGGAACAGGAATCGGTATCGGTCTTATTGGTCGCGGTGCAATGGACGCAATTGGTAGACAGCCTGATGCTTCTAATAAAATTCTTGTAGCAGCAATTGTAATTGCAGCTCTTGTTGAGGGAATTGCTTTTGCAGCTTTATTCGCAGTTAACTAATTGAATTAGTTTATGGAAAAATTAATAAGTGAATTTTCATCTGGTCTTTTTTTCTGGCAGACGTTAATATTTGTAACCCTAATTTTCTTGTTAAGAAAATTTGCATGGAAACCAATATTAGACACCATTAATGAAAGAGAAAAATCTATTAGAGATTCTTTAAATTCTGCTAAAGAGGCAAAGAAGGAGATGGAAAGTCTTCAAGCCGAGAATAAAAAAATTCTACAAGAAGCTAGATCTGAGAGCGATGCTATGATTAATCAAGCAAAGCAATCAGGGAAGGAACTTGTTGAGAAAGCAAAATCTGATGCACGATTGGAAGCTGAAAACATTTTAGTACAAGCTCGCACATCAATCGAGAATGAAAAGAGATCAGCAATGAATGAAATCAAAAATCAAGTTGCAGATCTTTCTATTGATATTGCATCTAAAGTTTTAGAGCAAGAGCTTGATGATGATAAAAATCATCAAGACTATATAAATAAATTATTAAAAGAGAAAAAATTTGACTAGTAATCATGGGTTTAGAAACTTCTTCTAAAAGATATGCAAAGGCTATCATAAGCTATGGACTTGAAAATGATAATTTAGATATTCTTTTTGAAGAAATTATGTCTTTAATTAAAACTTTGGAAAGTTCAGAGGACTTAACAAGTTTTATAGCCAACCCTACTATTTCAAAAGATATTAAGAAAAAAGTTTTAAATGATTTAACGTCTGAATCTTTACCTAATACGTCAAGTGTAATAAAGCTTTTATCTCAAAATAACCGAGTTGATATGCTTTTGGATGTCTGTAAAGGATTTGTAGAACAATATAACGTGCAAAAAGACATTGTTGAAGTTACAGTAACCTCTCCTGTTGAAGTTTCTGAAGAACTGGAAAGTTCTATAAAGGAATATTTGCAGTCAATGAAAAAGGGTAAAATTAAATTAACCAAAAAGCATGATAAATCTCTAATTGCTGGGTTTATTTTGGACTATGACAATACAAGATTAGATGCAAGTGTTAAAAAGAGATTAGATAAAATGAAGAAACAATTAAAAACGACAAATTAATTATGAAAAAAATAATAATTATTCTTCTATTATCTTCGCTTTTTTACTCATGTGTAGCATTAAGGTTCCCTGACAAAATGGAAATAAACATTAATGTTCCTGAGGACTTTGATATTGAAAAACTTGAAATAATAGTTGACACTCTTAGAAGTCAAGCAAAGAACAAGTTCGATATGCAAGTAGAAATAGGAACAGTAAAAAAATCTAAACCAAAGAAAAAAAATTAAAATTATAAAAAATGCAAAAAATTAAACCAGCTGAAGTATCAGCCCTACTCAAAAAACAATTAGAATCAGCAAATATTCAAACATCATTTGATGAAGTTGGAACTGTACTTGAGGTAGGAGACGGAATAGCGCGTGTTTATGGTCTAACAAATGCTGAATATGGGGAACTTGTCTCTTTTGATAATGGTCTTCAAGGAATGGTATTAAACCTAGAAGAAGATCATGTAGGTATTGTTCTTTTCGGTCCTTCCAAAGGAATAAAAGAGGGAGATACTGTTAAGAGAACCAATCAGATTGCTTCTATTAAAGTTGGAGAAGGAATTCTTGGAAGAGTTGTTGACACGCTTGGAAATCCTATTGATGGAAAAGGTCCAATTGAAGGAGAACTTTTTGATATGCCAATCGAAAGAAAGGCTCCAGGTGTTATTTACCGTCAACCCGTTAACGAGCCACTTCAAACTGGAATTAAATCAATTGACGCCATGATACCTATTGGAAGAGGCCAGAGAGAATTAGTAATTGGTGACAGACAGACTGGTAAAACAACTGTTTGTATCGACACAATTCTAAATCAAAAAGAATTTTACGATGCTGGAGAGCCTGTCTTTTGTATTTATGTTGCAATTGGCCAAAAGGCATCAACAGTAGCAGGGATTGCAAAAACTCTTGAAGAAAAAGGTGCATTAGATTACACTGTTATAGTTGCAGCTAACGCATCAGATCCAGCACCTATGCAAGTATTTGCTCCATTCTCTGGCGCATGTATAGGTGAGTACTTTAGAGATACTGGTAGACCAGCATTAATTATATATGATGATTTATCAAAACAGGCAGTTGCTTATCGAGAGGTTTCTCTTCTTTTAAGAAGACCACCTGGAAGAGAGGCATATCCTGGTGATGTTTTTTACCTTCACTCAAGGCTTCTAGAAAGATCTGCAAAGGTTGTGAATGACGATAAAGTTGCAAGTGGAATGAATGATTTGCCTGCCTCATTGAAATCTAAGGTAAAAGGTGGGGGTTCATTAACTGCACTTCCAATTATTGAGACTCAAGCAGGAGATGTATCAGCATATATACCTACAAATGTAATTTCTATTACAGATGGTCAAATATTCTTGGAGTCAGATTTATTCAATTCAGGAGTTAGACCTGCAATTAATGTTGGAATCTCCGTTTCAAGAGTTGGGGGTTCTGCACAGATAAAATCCATGAAAAAAGTTGCGGGTACTCTTAAACTGGATCAAGCTCAATATAGAGAACTTGAAGCATTTTCAAAATTTGGTTCAGACTTAGATGCTGCTACATTAAATGTTATAGAAAAGGGTAGAAGAAATGTTGAAATTTTGAAGCAAAATCAAAATGAT
The DNA here is from genome assembly GCA_902516925.1 of uncultured Bacteroidota bacterium. GTDB lineage: Bacteria > Bacteroidota > Bacteroidia > Flavobacteriales > Flavobacteriaceae > Marisimplicoccus. Next base: position 57,097 of record CABYAF010000001.1, on the reverse strand, counting down.
CCATTTCAAGTTGAGGATCAAGTTGCAATAATTTATGCTGGATCTCAAAATCTTCTCAAAGAGGTTCCTGTTGAAAAAGTAAAAGCATTCGAAGAGGCATTTTTACAAGAACTCAGAAAAAATAATAAAAAACTACTTGCAGAATTAAAATCAGGAAAAATTTCTGATAAAGAAACAGACGAAATAAAAAAGGTAGTTGAAAAAGTTGCAAAATCATTTTAATATATGTCAGGATTAAAAGAGATTAGAAATAGAATAAGTTCAGTTTCTTCAACTATGCAGATTACAAATGCTATGAAAATGGTTTCTGCTGCCAAATTGAAGAAGGCTCAGGACTCTATTACCGCTACTCTTCCATATTCAAATAAACTCTCAGACTTAGTTAAAAATATTTCTGCATCTATTGACTCAGTTGATTCTAACCCATTATTTGCTAAACGAGAAGTTAAATCTCCACTGATTATTGTAATTACTTCTAATAAAGGCCTTTGTGGGGGATTTAACTCCAACATAATTAAAGAGGTATATAATATTAGTTCTCAGTATGGAACAAAAAAACCTGACCTTCTAACAATTGGGAAAAAAGGAAATGACATTTTGAAAAAGAAATTTAATGTCATCAGCTCACAGAATGATTTATATGATGACTTTTCATATTCAAACGTAAGGTTAATTGCTAATGATATTATGGGGCTATACACTGAAGAAAAATATGATGAGGTTATTCTTGTATATAATCATTTTAAAAACGCTGCTACCCAGACTATTACAAAAGAGCAATTCCTTCCAATCGCTGAAAATTCAGATGAGGACTTATCTACACAAGGCGATTATATTTTCGAGCCAAACAGGGAAAAGATTCTTAATGAACTAATACCAAAGACTTTATCAATTCAACTTTTTAAATCTATTTCTGACTCCATTGCTGGAGAACATGGAGCAAGAATGACAGCAATGCATAAAGCAACTGATAATGCTTCAGAGCTAAGAGATCAATTAAAGCTTACTTATAACAAGGCAAGACAGACAGCAATTACTAATGAAATTTTAGAAATTGTAGGGGGAGCCGAGGCCCTAAACTCATAACGATAAATAAACATCCTACACTTTTTGTATTTTTGATTTAAATCAACTAAATGAAGATATTTATCCCTATGGCTGGAAAAGGAACAAGGCTTAGGCCTTTTACTTTAACTTGTCCAAAACCTTTGCTAAAAATTATTGACAAGCCAATAGTTGAACACCTTATAGATCAGATTACTTCAAAGCTAACAACCCCTGTTGATGAAATCATATATATCTTAGGAGATGAAGGATATTTTAATTCAGATGTAGTGAAATCTTTAACTTCAATTTCAGATAAGTATAATGCGAAAACTAAAGTTTATCGGCAGCTTGATCAGCTAGGGACAGGTCACGCAATTATGTGTGCAGAAGAGTCATTAGAGGGACCATCAATTGTTGCATATTCAGATACAATGATTCAGGGTGAAATCTTTATTGATCCAGATACTGATGGAATAATATGGGTAAAGAAAGTGAAAAACCCATCTAGTTATGGTGTTGTAAATCTTGATAAAGATGGAAACATATCTAGTTTAATTGAAAAACCCAAAGACTTCATATCTGATCTTGCAGTTGTAGGTATTTATTATTTCAAGGATATATCATTAATTAGAGATGAACTGAAGATTCATTTAAGTCAAAAATTGAGTCCAGGAAAAGAATACCTTCTTAATTTCGGAATTGAGAAAATGATAGATAATAAAAAGATTTTTAAATCACAAGAGATAGAAACGTGGATGGACTGTGGTACTCCCAGATTATTAATTGAGTCTGCAAAAAAAATTATGATGCAATATGTAGATTCTGACAAAAATAATAGCTTTACTGAAGAAGGTAATGTTAAAATAAATCACCCGGTCTTTATAGGTAAAAATGTTAGAATTAAAGACTCAGAAATTGGACCGTATGTTTCGATCAGCGATAATGTATATATATCTAGTTCAAGTATAAAATCAACATTAATATATAACAGTGCAAAAGTTTCAAATGCAGATATTAAAAACTCTATATTAGGATCATATTCAGTTTATGACGGATCAAACAAAGAAGTTTTTTTAGGTGATTATTCACAAATAAATGATAATGAAGACAATTAATAAGATTTATTCTGCTTTATTTTGTGCTCTATTATTTTTATTCCTACAAGGTTGTTCAGTCAAAAAAAATATTTCGAGTGATGCTCCACTAAAAGACATTGAAATATCTGAAATTATTAAGAATTCAAGAAAAACAGAATTCAAGTTTCAAAATTTAAGAAATAGAGTTAAAGTTGAATTTGATAATGGGAGATTGATTCAAAATGTTAATTTAAGTTTTAGAGCTTTAGAGGATGAAATTTTATGGATTAATGCATCAATGATTGTACCTATAGCAAAAATATTGATGAGCAATGAAAGGTTTATTTTTTATGAAAAATTTCAAAAAACATTTATTGACGCGGATCTATCACAATTATTAAAATTAACTGATTTTAAAAAACCAGTTAAACTATTACAAGATTTACTTTTTGGTAAAACAATTGTAGATATGAATAAAGGAGATTGGGAGAGAATAGACAATTCAGTCTATTATGTTCTCCAGTCTTCAAAAGGAGTTCAAACAACCGTTTTTATAAACCCTAAAACCTTTATGCTTGATCAACAAAGAATCTTTATTCCTCTTCTCTCTTCTTTAGTAACAGTCAACTATAGAAACTATAAAAATATTGATGGAAAAACAGTCCCTAATGAGATATTAATCTCATACATAAAGGGGAGTCGAATCATTAAAATAAACTTAGAGTATTCTCAATTTGATTTTCCAGAAAATCTAAACTTCCCAATGGAAATTCCCTCTGACTATAAACGTGTATCCTTAAATGAAATTCTTAAGTAAGATATATATTTTTTTATTTATGCTTTCAGCTATTCAACTGAACGCTCAGGATTATCAGGCAAGACAAAAAAAACTAGAGGCACAAAAAATCTCTTTAAATAAAGAAATTATTCAGATCAACTCATTGATAGTTGAATCAAAAAAAAGATCCAAGAATCTAGCTAATGATCTAGAGGACCTACAATTAAAAATCGCGGTACGTGATAAGATTATTAATATTAATAATTCACAACTTAATAATTTGACCAATATCATAAATAATAAAAATGATAGAATAGTTGATTTACAGACAAATTTGACAAACCTTAAAAATGAGTACGAGAAGATAATATACAACTCATATAAAAAAAGGTCTACTCAGATGAAACTTATGTTTTTATTTTCCTCTGAAAACATCAATCAGGCATTCAAAAGATTTCAGTACTTTAAACAGTATTCTAAATACAGAAAAAAACAGGCTGAAAAGATTGTCCAAATTCAACAAGAAATTGAAGAGAATGTTGATAGCTTAGTTATTAGCAAGACCCAAAAGGAAAAGTTAATTGAAGAAAATAAGGATGCCAAACAATCATTGACAAAAGAAAAACAACAACAAGATGATTTATTCAAGGGGCTATTGAAAAATCAAAAGGATTATACTGCACAAATTAATAAAAAAGAAAAGCAAGCAAAATTAATAGAAAATGAAATTCAAAAACTGATAAGACTAGCAATTGCAGAATCAAATAAAAATAATAATTCAACCAATTTTGCATTAACACCAGAAGGTAGATTAATTTCATCAAATTTTCAAGCTAATAGAGGGCGCTTGCCATGGCCAGTTAAAGAGGGAGTTATAGTTAGAAGATTTGGTACTCAACCACATCCCGTTGTTCGAACAACGACAATTAATAGTAATGGAATTTCAATTGCAACATCTCCAAGCTCTATAGCTTATTCTGTTTTTGATGGTGAAGTTTTATCTGTTTATGGTTTTTCAGGGGGAAACCCAGGAGTCTTGATTCGACATGGAAAGTACATTTCTAATTATCAGAACCTCTCTTCAATATTTGTTAAAAAAGGTGACAAGATAAATGCTAATGATGAAATAGGTGTTGTATTTACTAATGAATCAAATGGAAAGACTGTTTTAAAATTTAATATTTTTAATGAACTGAAACCAGAGAATCCTACTATTTGGTTAGACAATTAATTTTCTATTAACAACCAAGCGTCTTCTCCGCTATTCTTTACTTTTGAAATTAATTCTGCCGCCTCTTTCCTAGTCTTAAGTCTTGCGTAAGCAACCCTAAAAAGACCTTTAGGGTTAATAGAAGTATATGATGCTTGATAGCCTTTGCCTATTAAAGTATTTAAATGTTTTTCAGCATTTCCCTTGGATCTAAACGCACCTGCTATAACGCTGTAATAAATTGAATTATCCATAACAATAGGAGCTGTAACATTAATATTAATAGGAGGAAGCTCACCTAAATTAAAAGTGGCAGCCTGAACATTTTCAAGAATTTTTTCTTGAGCAATTGCAATATTTTTAAATTTTTCGTTATTGAGATAATCACTATAGTTAAAATATCCAAAGTAAGACAAGCCAAATATTGATATAGAAATAGCAGCATATTTTAATAAATTTTTGCTGCTAAACTGAGTATTATTGTTTGATTCCTTTGAGATTTTACTAAGTATTGGCTCTCTAATAAAAGGTTTTAAACCAAACATTTTAGTGTCAAAATTGATTGAAAAGTTGGGATTAAATATTAAAGTTTCTTTTTCTTTTAATTCAAAAATACCAAGACATTCAGTGTCAATAATTAAATCTTTATTCAAACTTTCTTTAAAGGAAATTACTTCTTCCGAAATTAGTATTAGAGATTTTTTATATGAGATTTTTTTTTCAATACTTATGTGTTTTGCTAGAAGACCATCATTATCTTTAAGCATAGCATTGAAAGACACATATTTGCTAGGAGGAAAAAATTCATTTTTTTGTATGTAAGCAGATTTGGTTTTAAGAACAAAGGCTCCAAAATTTGGAACAATTACACAATCGTTGTAATGCAAAAGTTCTGCTACATCTTTAAAAATACTCATTAAGTAAATTTAAAAAAAAACAGCTAAAAACCAACACGACTCCTAACTCTTTTAAGAACTTTTTGAGCTTGTTCTCTTGCTTTATGAGCACCAGTCAGTAATAAGGCTTCAACCTCATCTTTATTTTCTAGTAACTCAAAGTATTTTTCTCTGTTTCCAGCAAAACGTTTTAAAATTTTATTAAATAAAAGTTCCTTAGCTTCACCGTAGCCAACTCCTCCTTTTAAATATTGATTCTTCAGTAGTTGCACATCATCCTCTGATGCAATAATTTCAAACAACTTAAACACATTACACTCCTCTGGATTCTTCGGATCTTCAACAGATAAGCTCTGAGTCTCAATTTTCATAATCTGTTTTCTTAACTTTTTATCATCAACAAAAATATCAATTATGTTATTTTTGGATTTACTCATTTTTTCACCATCTGTACCAGTTATATATTTTGTATCATCCTCAATTTTAGCTTGCGGGATTATAAAGGTCTCTCCCATTAAATTATTAAATCTAGAGGCTACATCTCTAGTTATTTCAAGATGCTGAAGTTGATCTTTCCCTACAGGTACAATGTCAGCATCATAAAGAAGAATATCAGCAGACATAAGCATTGGATATGAAAAAAGTCCAGAATTTACATCTTTTAAGTTTTCAGACTTGTCTTTAAAAGAGTGGGCTAATTTTAATCTCTGATATGGAAAAAAACAACTAAGGTACCAAGCTAGCTCTGTTACTTCTGGAACATCACTTTGCCTGTAAAAACATGTCTTTCTGGGATCCAAACCAAAAGCTAACCATGTTGCTGCAGTAGCAAATGTATTTTCCTTTAAAGCCTTATCATCTTTAATTTGAGTTAAAGAATGCATGTTAGCAATAAAAAGATAGGATTCATCATCAGTTAAATTTGCCATTTTTACAGCAGGGATAATTGCGCCAAGTATGTTGCCAAGGTGAGGTGTTCCCGTGGATTGAATGCCAGTTAATATTTTGGCCATGAGAGTTATTTACCAAACAAAGATATTTTTTTTTGATCTTGAAACAAAATACCTGTTACCTTTGAATAATTATATCAATAATTGAGACATGCTAAAAAGGTTTTTACTTACCATATGGCTCCAAATTTGGTTTTACTTTCTTGCAGGAATTCAAATTGTTATTTACTTCCCCTTTTTGGTAATAATTTTATTATTTCCAAAAGGATATGAGATGCTTTATTGGGTTGCAAGAAACATTTGGGCAAGAATAATTTTACACGGAAGTGGTTATTATGTTCAAGTGGAGAATAAGGATAAATTGATATCAGAAACAAATTGTTTAATGATAGCAAATCATTCAAGTCACATGGATCCTTTTTTAATGTTAATACTTAATAAGAAGCCTTTTAGGTTTGTTGGAAAAAAGGAACTATATAGTTTACCACTCTTTGGTTATCTATATAAAAAAGCTGTAATAATGGTTGATAGATCTGATTCACGAAGTAGATACGCAGTTTATGGTAGGGCAAATAATATGTTAGAAAGAGGTTATAATGTTTGTATTTTTCCCGAGGCTCATTACTGGGATGATACTGTGTTATTACAGGAATTTAAAAGAGGTGCTTTTAAAATTGCAATTGATAATCAACTTCCAATAATACCAATTATTTTTTATGATTTAAAATTAAAACACCCTTGGTATCCAAAATTTGGTTCAATAGGTAAATTAAGAGTTAAAGTATTAGATAAAATTAATGTTGATGGTCTTAAAGAAGAGGATATCCCAATGCTTACAAAGAAGGCTTTTGATACAATTAGAGTAGAATTAGAAAATGATCCAAAAAAAGCTGCTGTAAGAGCAACAGAAAAGTGGAAAAAAATACTATCTAATTAGTATTAATCTGCTCAACAATCTTTTGTTCAAGCTCTTCCATTAATTCAGGATTATCTTTCAAAATAGATTTTACAGAATCTCTACCCTGGCCTAATTTACTCCCTCCGTAACTAAACCATGAACCGCTTTTCTCAATTATATCTTTTTCAACACCAATGTCAAGTATTTCACCAATTTTTGATATACCTTCTCCATACATTATGTCAAATTCGGCAGTTTTAAATGGAGGAGCAACTTTGTTCTTTACAATTTTTACTCTAGTTTTATTACCAAGTACTCCACCTTCTGTATCTTTTAATTGAGTAGACCTTCTAATATCAATTCTAACAGAGGCATAAAACTTAAGAGCGTTACCACCAGTAGTTGTCTCAGGATTTCCAAACATCACTCCAATTTTTTCTCTAAGTTGATTGATAAAAAATACTGTACAATTTGTCTTGCTAATAGATGCTGTTAATTTTCTTAGTGCTTGTGACATCAGTCTAGCATGTAATCCCATTTTTGAATCTCCCATCTCACCTTCTATTTCACTTTTTGGTGTTAATGCAGCAACAGAGTCAATGACCAAGGCATCTACTGCTCCAGATCTAATTAAATTATCTGCTATTTCAAGGGCTTGTTCACCATTATCAGGCTGAGAGATAACTAATTCACCTAAATCTACCCCAAGTTTTTCTGCATAAAATCTGTCAAATGCATGCTCTGCGTCAATAAAAGCTGCTATACCTCCTGCTTTTTGACACTCTGCTATTGCATGTAGTGTAAGTGTAGTTTTACCAGAGGATTCAGGTCCATATATTTCAACAACCCTTCCTTTTGGATAACCACCCACACCTAAAGCGATATCAAGACCAATTGAGCCTGAAGATATTGATTCAACTTTTTCTATTGTTTGATCACCTAGCTTCATAACAGAGCCTTTACCGTAGGTTTTATCTAGTTTGTCTAATGTTAATTTTAGTGCTTTAAGTTTAGAATCTTTAGGATCTGACATATTGAATCATTTATCACTAAAGTAATATTTTTTATATTTATATTTTACCAAACTATGAGAAAAATATTAATATTATTTATAGCATTATCTGTAACAAACATTTATGCACAAGACATCCTTCCTTTGAAGGAAAGAGCAGAATTTATAAACAAACTTCAAAAAGAAAGGCTTAATAAATTATTACCCCAGTTAATGGAAAAAACTGGTATTGATATGTGGGTTTTGATTGCAAGAGAATATAATGAAGATCCAATAATAAAGACTATGTTACCTCCAACATGGCTCAATGCAAGAAGAACAACAATTTTAGTTTTTTCTTTAGATTCAAAAACTAAAAAATTTGAATCAGTTGCTATAGCCCGATATGCTTTTGGTAATAACATACCATCAATATGGGATAAAGAGAAACAGCCTAACCAATGGGAAGCTCTTAATGATTATATTGTAAGTAAAAACCCAAAAAAAATAGGTCTAAATATTTCAAGCTATGAGTCACTTGCTGATGGACTCAGCAAGTATCATTATGATCAGCTTTATAAAGTTTTATCACCTAAATTTAGAAAAAAAATTACATCAGCTGAGGACCTTGCAATAGCCTGGATTGAAACAAGAACAGATATAGAAATGACAGTGTTTTCTCAATTAGTTGAAATTAGCAGCGCTATCATAAGGGAGGCATTTTCTACTAAAGTAATTACCCCCGGAGTTACTAGCACTGATGATGTAGTATGGTGGATGCGTGAAAAAGTTTTATCTCTTGGACTAGATACCTGGTTTCATCCCACTGTCGATGTTCAAAGAAAAGATAATAGTGATTTATATGCCTTTGATAACAAATCAAAATTCGACATAATATTACCTGGAGACCTACTTCATTGCGATTTTGGAATATCTTATTTGACATTAAATACAGATACTCAAGAGTTAGCCTACGTGCTTAAGCCTGGTGAAACAAATGCTCCAGATTTTTTAATTAATGCCTTTAAACAAGGCACTAGAGTTCAAGATATTTTTACAAATAATTTTAAGCAAGGATTGACAGGAAATGAAATTTTGAAAAAATCTCTTGAGGAAGGAAAAGCAGAAGGTCTTAGACCTTCCATATATACTCATCCACTTGGAACATATGGACACTCTGCAGGGACTACTTTGGGTATGTGGGACTCCCAGGGAGGTGTTCCATTTACTGGAGATTATCCCTTACAATTTAACACAGCATATGCTATTGAATTAAATACAACTGTATATATTGAAGAATGGGAGAAAGACATAAGAATTATGCTTGAAGTTCCGGGATTCTTTGGTGATAATGGATTTAGATATATCAATGGTAGACTAACAGAATTTCTTTTAGTGGGTGAAAAACAGACAGGTTTAAACGACTAAAAAATAAATAAACATAAGGTTAGTAAAAAGTTGTAATTTTGCATTCTATATTAGTATAGCATGCAACTGTACAATAAACTTAGCGCTGAAGAGCGCGCCAGAATAATTGATGAAAATTCTCAAGAGAGAATAACACTATCGTTCTACAAGTATTTCAAATTAGGAAACACATCACTCTTTCGAGATCATTTATATATGTCTTGGTCAAATCTGGATATTTTAGGAAGAATTTATGTTGCAAAGGAAGGCATTAATGCTCAACTCTCAGTTCCTAAAGAAAACTTTGAAAAATTTAAAATATCAGTCAATGAATTTTCTCCTTTAAGAGATATTAGATTAAATGTAGCTCTCGAACATTTCAGTAAATCTTTCTTAAAATTAACTATAAAGATTAGAGATAAAATTGTTGCAGATGGACTTGACGATTCTACTTTTGACGTAACAAAAATTGGTGAACATTTGGACGCTAAAAAATTTAATGAAATGCTAAATGATAAAAATACTATTTGTATCGATATGAGAAATCATTATGAAAGTGAAATAGGATTTTTCAAGGGTGCAATTAAACCAGATGTTGATACTTTTAGAGAATCCTTGGAGGTAATAGATAAAGAGCTAGATAAAAATGGAAAAGATAGAAGTTATTTAATGTACTGTACAGGAGGAATTAGATGTGAAAAAGCAAGTGCATATCTCAAACATAAAGGGATTGAAAATGTTTTTCAACTAGAAGGGGGAATAATAGAATACACTAGACAAGTTAAAGACCAAAAGCTAGAAAATAATTTTCTTGGAAAAAACTTTGTGTTTGATGAAAGATTAGGTGAAAGAGTTTCAAATGAAATTGTCTCAAATTGTCATCAGTGTGGGGCCCCATGTGATACTCATGTAAATTGTGCGAATGATTCATGTCATCTACTTTTTATTCAGTGTGATGATTGCAAAAATCAGATGAATAAATGTTGCTCAGAAGAATGTAAGGAAATCAATGCCCTTCCTTATGATGAGAAGAAATTACTACGAAAAAGAAAAGGAAACAGCAATCAGATTTTTAAAAAAGGAAGATCAGCTAAACTCAAATATAAAATAGACTAATATGAAAAGGTTAATCACTATTAGATTATTATGGACTTCAATTTTGATTGGTTTAGTCTCCTTCTTTGGGTTGTTTATTCTTGCAGGAAATGGAACGTTTGGAGAAATGCCTCAATTTGAACAATTGGAAAATCCAAACACGAATCTTGCTACTCAAATAATATCATCTGATGGAGAAATATTAGGTAAATACTATTTTAATGATAACAGAACGCCTATAACTTATGATGAGCTTCCTAAAAATTTAGTTGATGCTTTGATTGCCACTGAAGATGAAAGGTTTTATGATCATCCAGGAATCGACATAAGATCAACCTTAAGAGCAATAATTTTCCTAAATACAAGAGGTGGTTCGAGTACAATTAGCCAACAACTTGCAAGACAGCTTTTTGTTGGGGTTAGATCAAGAAGTATTATCCAAGCAGTTCTCCAAAAAGCAAGAGAGTGGGTTCTAGCTATTCAAATTGAGAAAAGATACACTAAGAATGAAATTATTGCTATGTACTTAAATATATATGATTTTAACAACACAGCAGATGGTGTTCGCTCAGCTTCAAAAATTTATTTTAATAAAACCCCTGACTCACTTCTTATTGAAGATGCTGCTACCCTTGTGGGAATGTTAAAAAACTCATCATTATATAATCCACTCAGAAGACCAGAACTTGTTACGGAAAGACGAAATGTTGTTTTTCAACAGATGTATAGAAATGAAATGATTACAAAAGATCAAAGGGACTCATTATCATCAATCCCACTAAAAATTGATTATTCACCAGAATCACACCGAGAAGGACTTGCAACTTATTTTAGAGCATATCTTCAAGAGTTTATGAATCAGTGGTTAAGAGAGAACCCAAAGTCTGATGGCTCAAGATATAACCTTTATAAAGATGGCCTAAGAATCTACACAACTATTGACTCTAGGCTTCAGTCTATAGCTGAAGAATCAGTAAATGAGCATATGAAGAATCTTCAATCAGAATTTTTTGCTCAAAATAAAGAATCAGAGGAAAATCCAACACCACCTTTCAGAGATTTAAGAGAGGGTCAAGTTGACACCTTAATTAAATTATCAGCAATGAGATCTGAGAGATGGAGAAAGATGAAATTAAGTGGCAAAGATGAAGATGAGATATGGGATACATTTCAAGTAAAAACTCCTATGAAAATATTTTCATGGAATGGAGAAATTGACACAATAATGAAGCCAGTAGACTCAATTAAATATTATAAGTTTCATCTAAGAGCCTCAATGATGTCAATGGAGCCACAAACAGGACATGTCAAAGCATGGGTTGGAGGGGTTAATTATAAACATTTTCAGTATGACCAGGTTAAACAGGGAAGGCGACAAATAGGTTCAACCTTTAAACCTTTCTTATATGCAACAGCAATTGATCAATTAAAACTTTCTCCATGTTATACTGTCCCAGACGCATTATATTGTATCGAGCCTGGTAAACATGGAAACATGGACGCATGGTGCCCAAAGAATTCAAGCGATAAATATGGCCAGACACGGAATTTAAAAAATGCATTAGCTAACTCAATTAATACAATAAGTGCAAGACTTATGGATCAAGTTGGGCCTAAACCCGTTGTTGCTTTGATGAAAAAAATGGGAATTAATTCTTATCTGCCTGAGGTACCATCAATTGCTCTTGGAACACCAGATATTAGCATATATGAAATGGTAGGTGCATATAGTACGTTTGTAAATAAAGGGATATACATTGAGCCTATTTTTATTACAAGGATAGAAGATAAAAATGGAGTTCCATTATTTGAAGTAATTCCTAACACAACTGATGTATTGAGTGAAGAAGCAGCATATGTAACAGTTAATTTAATGGAAGGTGTAACAAAATATGGTTCAGGAGGAAGACTAAGACACTCTGGCTTAGAAGAGACAAATTATATTTATAAGAATTTAGTGACAGGCTATCCTTACGTATTTGAGAATTCCATAGCTGGAAAAACTGGAACTACTCAAAATCAAAGTGATGGATGGTTTATGGGAATGGTTCCTAACCTAGTAACTGGAGTATGGGTTGGAGGTGAAGACCGATCTATCCATTTTGAAGATATTGCTTTTGGTCAGGGTGCTACTATGGCTCTCCCTATCTGGGGACAATACATGAAGAAAGCTTACCTTAACCCAGATTTAGGAATTTCATCTGAGGATTTTCCAGTCCCTGAATTAGTATCAATTCCATTAGATTGTGAAAATTTAAATATTGAAAGCTCTAAGAAGAAAAAAGATCTTGAAGAGCTAGGTTTTTAATCCAAAATCTTTTCATAGCAATGAAAAGGAAATTCGCTTTGATTTGGAAAATAAACATCGCCAATTTGAGTATATTTTCTTGATTTATAAAACCTATTATTTCTCTCATTTTTACTAAATGTGTCAAGCCTGACGGACTTTGATTTATTATCTCGTGCATAACCTTCAGCAAAATCCATTAACAATCTACCTATCCCTTTTTTTTGAAAATTTGGATCAACAGCTAACCTATGAACATATAGATTTTTATCGTCTTTGGTTTGCCACTTTATATCATTGTACTCTATATCTTTATCATAAGAAAGTGCTACACAGCCTATAACTCCTAATTTATTTTTAAATACAAATAAATTCTTTTTTTTAATATCAGTCAAAAAAATATCTCTGCTTGGATATTTTTCATTCCATTGAAAAATATTTTTGCTTATTAAATCATTTGCGCACTTATGAATCATTTTCATTATATCATCAAGGTCATTTATTTCAGCTAATTCAATTTTAATCATAAAAAATAATAATGTTTAAATTAGAGTAAAATTAATTTAATTGTCTAAAAAAACAGCACTTAGATTTTTGACTATCCTAGTTGTAATGATTTCAAGTTATAGCTATTCTCAACAACAGGTTAGTTTAGATGTAGATAATGATCTTTATTTTGACAGAGACTTTTATTACTCAAGTGGAATTTTTCTTTCATACTCATCTTATAAAATTAAAGAAGAAAAAACCTTTATTAATCATTTTAAATTAGGACAGTTAATTTACACCCCATCGAGTAGATATGAGACGGACCCAAATAAATATGATTACCCATACAGTGGCTATTTATTTTTAGAGGGATTAAAACAAAAACAGCTATCTGATTACTCCAGTTTTTCTTATGGAGTAAATTTTGGAATAACAGGTAACGCATCGTTGGCTAAAGGAATGCAAAATTTATACCATGATCTTGTTTTAAATTTACCAAATCTGGAATGGAAATCTCAGATGCCTCAGGAACTCCAAATAAATCTAGTTGCAAATTATTTCAAAGGATTTGAGGTGGAAGATAACATAAACATCACAACAGAAGTTTACTCAAAACTAGGAACATACCAGCAAATGGCAGGTGTTAATATTGGACTTTTAATTGGAGAGGTAAGCTGGTTTAGTCTATCAGACAATATTATAAACAAATCAGATAATAATTTATCCTTTTATATTGGTACCAGTCAGGAGTACTACTTTCATGATTATAAATTAGAGGGAAGCCTGTTCAATGAAAACGCTGAGCTTATAATGTCCTCAAATAAATATAGAAATACTATAGAAGTTGGACTCCAAAAGCGATTTAATAGACTACAAGTTCTTACTACTTTTAACTCTATGTCTAAGGATACCGAAATGCAAAGAACTATCAGGCACCCTTTTTTAAAAATCAGTTTGAGTTATAGGCTTAACTAATTTTAACTTTTCTTTAAAATAATATCAAGTGGAATTATCTTAAATTAAAGAATAATTCAAAAACGCTCCTAAGGTCATCTTTAGTCCTTTTTTAGCTAGGTTAATTTGAATTTTTGTTAATTGGTTTTGTTAGGGGCGTTTTTTATTCCACTTTAATTTTGTACATGTAAGGGCTTCCGATGCCCTCATCTTCTGAAGTAATCCAAAACGTATCATTATCAATTATCTTAACTGCTTCAATTTGCGCTCTCTCTAGTGGAATTTTAAATTTTCTAAATTTTTTTTCAGATAAGTTTTCCAAATTAAAGTCTTCGAATAGAATTAAGAATTGATTGCCATTTGAGTTGTAGCTAACAAGGGCAAGTAAACTAATATCTTTATTGTAATCACCGCCAGTAATTAAAGAATTTACATTATATGTAATTTTACTTTCAAGTGCTTGTTTTAAATTACTTTCTTTATCAATTAAATATAAATCGGTAAATAGATTGCTTCTGTCCTTAGACAAAACGGCAATTTTATCTTCAATTAAAAATAATGCTTCAGCATCGTACTTATGTTTTGGTCTTGGCAAAAATGTTTTTTGATCTTCATAGGAAATCTCAATTTTACCCTCAATACTAAAATCACTTGTTCTTAATTTTATGATATTTAGATTATCTCTATTACCAAAATTGTTTCCAGTGTCAGCAATGAATATATAGTCTTTATCAGCTGTAATATCTTCCCAATCATTATTATAAATTTCCCAAACAGACTCTTCTTCGAGTTTTATAGAATTTATGATCTCACCATTTAGATTAAAAAAATATAAACTTGGCTCTCCTCCAGAATCATTATGTGTTATAAAAACTTCATTTAAAATTTCTAAACCAGAGGTTTCATTAATGATTTTTGGTAGAACAATAGTTTCAAGAATAACAGCATTTTTATATTCTTCCTTTTCTTGTCCACTCGAACAACTGAATATTATTAACGACAACAGGAAGTAATGCCTTTTCATTAATTTAAATATTTTTAGAATTCACTCTTACTGTCTTTAATTGATTGTTTTCGTCGTCAAAAACAGTCCATATAATAAATATCTCGTCATTTAGTATTTCTAATTGTGGCACTCCTGTCCCTCTTCCACTATCAATTTTAGAAATTGTAATTGGCTCTGAAACTTTTCCGTCTATTGAAACTTTTTTTATTCTTAAATATGTACCAACATCGTCACCTTCCATATAACTAACCATTACCTCCTTTTCATTTAAAAAGGCAGTATCTACTCTTCCAATAGCATTGAGGTCATTAATTTTTATTGGCCCACCAAAAGACGATCCGTAAGATTCTGAAAAGGAAAGATTGACTGTTGGATTGCCATCTAAAACAGTAAACCAACTTACAGCAAGATTTTTTGAATTGGAGACAACTTTAGGACCATTTACCGGACACCCGTAAATTACCCATCCATCATTATTAACTGGCACTGGATTTTCCCATTCATCATTTACATTTCTTGTAACATAAATATCTCGAACTTCTTCCTTACTTCTGTCTCTATAGACAACTAGGGGTCCTTTATCAGTGAATGTCATTGATGTTTGACAACAATCACAAACAGATGAATCTAACTCAGACTCATCTATAATATCTCCTGCATTTGTAATTTCAGCAAATCGAATGGTCATAGGTTTACTATTCCCTTCTGAATCCTTTTTAACTGTATTTCTACCGTCTAACCAAGTAACAAAAAACCCTTCATTGTCTTTTGCAACTATACTAACAAAACCATGTTCTGCCTTGAAGCCATCTGTATTTAATATAAAATCTTCTTTTACCTTCTCTCCAGATAATTTATGAAGACTTAAAAAAACATCATAGGTATATGTGCCAGATGCAGATTTTTTTAGGTAGCTTGTTAAAACTTGATCACCACTTATTGCATGTGTTGGAAAGTCAGCCCAGTTAACAAACCAATTAGAACCAACAGCGAATGTTTGAGGATCAGTCCAGTTTCCATCCTTGAATTGTCTAAAATTTAAACTAGCATTCATGTCCTCATCAGAAGAAATCCAAGTCAATGACAATGAACCATTAGTTGAAACTAAACTTGGCTGCGCATTGCTGTTGTCATATGAAAAAGATATTTCTTCTATTATGATATCATTAGAAGTACATGAAAAAACACTTAATAAAGAAAAGGCAATGACAAAGTTTTTCATTTTACAACATTTTTAGTTTATTAATCATTTCTTCCGAATCCCATTCAATTGCTCCAAAAATAGTTTCAATTAATTGACCATTTGCATCAAATATATAAGAAGTAGGCATAGCATAGACTCCGAGTGACTCAAATGATTTAGTGGATTTTAAAAAATTCAAATCAAAATTCCATTCGTTTTTAAAACTAGATATTTTAGATATTGTTTCATCAGAAACTAATAAAAAGGTATAGCCGTATTCCTCTAAAATTTCCTCAGCCCTTTTCATACTTGGCATTTCTTTTATACATGGCGCACACCATGTAGCCCAGTAATTAATTACAATCTTTCCTTTTTTATATTCCGAGAGATCTAAATTATTATCATATAAATCAATAAATGAAGTTTTAAGCTGTAAAGAATCTAAATCAGAGGCACTTTTATTATTTGTAATACATGAGTTGAGGCTAAACAATATCAGACAACACAAAGAAAAAACATTGATCTTTTTCAAATTTGAATTTTTTAAGATTTTTTATCTTTTTTTTTCTTTTTAGCTTTCTTATCCTTCTTCTTTTTTTTTGGAATTTGTAGTGATCTGTTCCAAAGGTTTTTTCTGCTATTGAATTTTTCAGCACTTACATTTGTTTTAACAACCACTACTCCCCCAGCTCCCTCACTTCCATATCTGTTGGTTGCAGCTAGACCATTAAGAATTTCAACATATTTTACTTGATTTGCATAAAGGCTGGGAGGGTTATTGTATATCACACCATCAATTTCCCAAAGAACCTGATTACCTGCAGTTTTAAATGATTGTCTACCTCTCAATGCAATATTATTATTGCCCATTCTATCAATATATTTTCTAGCACCTGGATATCTAGATGCAAGCGCGTCAACTAATGACATAGATGAAATAGCATTTTGCTGAGCCTTAAAAATTTTGTCTTCTTGTGAATAAGAAAAGACAGAAAAAAGTATAAGTAAAACTAAATATTTCTCTTTCATAATAAGTAAAAAGCTAAAATAAAAAAAAGTTTGAACTAGTTGTGTTAACTACCTCTTAACTTTTTTTTCTGTAACTTTTCTCCAAAGATTTTTTGGAGAATTAATTAAATCAAAGTTAGATGCGTTTACCGCTGTTTTTATAATAATTACTCCTGCTGCTCCATCCGAGCCATATTTATTAGTTGCAGCAAGCCCTTTTATAATTTCAACGTAAACTACATCATTTACACTTAACATTGGTGGAGATTGGAAAGTAACACCATCAATTTCCCAAAGAACTTCATCACCAGCTGCCTGAACAGAATTTCTTCCTCTTAGGGACACATTTTCATTTCCAAATCTGTCTGAAATTTTTTTTGCAGTGGGAATTCTTCTAATTATTGCAGATATTAATCCAGTAGGTGAGCCAGTTGCATCTTGGTTTGAACCAATTATTCCATATTCAAATGAATTTAGCCCAGAATTATAGTTTCTAGTGCCATAGTTTGATCGATAGTATCCTTCTCTGCCAATTTGAGCCTCAATAGAATTAGAAACTAGGATAATAATTATAAAAAAAAGTCTTTTCATCGTAAATAATTAGCTTATAGATAAATACAAAGATTTATTTGTATAATTAAACATAAAAATAGGTATTTTTTTTTACCTTTATAGGCTAGCTAAAAAAATAATGCACAAAAAGTGGATTGATATAAACCAAATTTATTTTCCTGATGGAGTCAGATCAGTTTACTTTGAGGGAAGAAGGGTTAAGAAAGAAGACATTCAAATTGAAAGAAGTTTTCTTGAGCTAGCCTCTTCTAATTATGATTGCTCGAATCTCCCAGACCACATCAAATATCTTCCAAGAAAACAAGCTGCAGAATATCTTGGTTTAAGTGAGAGTACCCTTATTAGATATCAAGAAAAAGGAAAACTTAAGTGGATAACTAGACGAAATAGAACTCCTATATACTTAAGAGAGACCCTTGATAATTTTAAAGAAAAAAATCAATAAAAAGATTAACTTAGATTTTCAATCTAGGTAAATGGAATTTAATTTTCATATAGTAAATCTTAAGAAAAAATTTCCTCTTCAAATTAGCAGAGGAACACATGATAAGTCACAAAATCTATTTGTTGAAATTATTAAAGATGATATTACTGCTTGGGGAGAATGTGCTCCAGGAAAAACAGAAGGAGCAACAACAGCTCATGAAGTTGAAGTACATCTTAAAAGATTGATTGACTCAAAAATAGACTCACTTTCAATATACGAAGTAAATCAAAGAGCTAAAGAGTTAAATGTTCCAGCATGTGCTATGGCTGGTATGGATATTGCTTTATGGGATTGGAAAGCAAAAAAGGCAAATATATCTTTGAAAGATTTATTAGGACTCCCATCTACATCCGTTCCCACATCCTTAACTGTTGGTATAAATCCACCTGAAGTAGTAAAAGAGAGAGTAGAATTAATAGTACAGAATCCAGAGGTAAAGGCTTTAAAAATTAAATTAGGCTCTAAAGAAGGCATAGAATATGATAAGTTGATCTATTCGCAAGTAATTGAATCAACTAAAAACAAAGATATTGCTATTCGTGTTGATGCAAATGGAGGATGGACTTTACATGAGGCAAAACTTATGATGAAATGGCTAGCAGAAAGAAAAGCAGAATATATAGAACAACCATTAGTTGAAGGAGAAGAAGATAAACTTAAATTCTTATTTGAAGGCAGGCTTCTTCCAATATTTATTGATGAATCATGCAGATTTTCAGACGACGTTGCAAAGTACTATCAATATGTTGATGGGGTAAATTTAAAACTCATGAAATGCGGAGGAATAACCGAGGCCTTAAAAATTTTAAATGTTGCAAAAGCACATGGATTAAAAACTATGATTGGATGTATGAGTGAATCATCTGTTAGCATATCAGCAGGGGCCTCAATTACAGGTATAATAGATTATGTTGATTTAGACTCTCACTATAATTTAGATCCAGATCCTAGTGAAGGCTCTTCAATGGTCAATGGGATAACTATGACAAACTCGATGCCAGGTCATGGAGCTAAACTTAAAACTCAGAGTTATGTTGAAACAATCTGATAAAATTGCAATATGGATGGAGTCAAGTATTGATGATGACTATGGAAAAATGGGCATTAGTGCACTTAGATATCTTGATAATGAAATCCTTTGTGTTATAGACTCTGTTTTTGCTGGTAAAAAAATATCTGAGGTTTCAATTATTAAGAAAGACATTCCAGTTGTTGAGGATATAAATAAGGCTAAAGCTATGGGAGCTAATGTTCTATTGCTAGGAGTTCTGACTTCAGGTGGAGTAAGACCAAAGTCATGGAATAATGTTATTAAAGAGGCATTAAATCAAGGTATGTCAATAATTAATGGATTACATGATCAAGTTTACCCTGATTTTTCAAAATATTTAACTGATAAAACTCAATGGATATGGGATACTAGGGTTCCTCAGTTTGTACCAAAGATAGGATCAGCCAAAGCTATAAATTTATCTAACAAAAGAGTTTTAATGATCGGTACTGATATGGCTGCTGGAAAAATGACTGTGGGACTGGAATTATATTCATATTTAAAAGAAAAACAGATTAATACGGGATTTGTTGCTACGGGACAAGTAGGTATAACAGTTACAGGAAAGGGTATACCCCTAGATGCATATAAACTTGACCATGCTTGCGGAGCAGTTGAGTCTGCAGTTATTGAGCAGAAAGATAAAGATATTGTAATTGTAGAAGGCCAGGGTTCTATTTTACATCCAGGCAGTTCAGCTACTCTTCCATTAATGAGAGGAACATGTCCAACCCATATGATTTTATGTCATATAGCTAGAAATGATTCATTAAGGTCTCTTGAGAATATTAAGATTCCTGATTTAAAAAAATTTATAAAACTTAATGAAGAACTAGCCTCAGTCATTGGAACATATCCTAGTACAAAAGTGATTGGGATTGCACTTAACACAACCTTAATGACTGATGAAGCAGCTAAGGAATTTATAGAAAAAACGGAAAAAGAAACAGGACTTCCTTCAACTGATGTAGTAAGGTATGGTGGAGGTAAAATTTTTAGTCAATTAACTTAATTATTTACAATGATGATCAGCAGCTCTTGTTGCTATCTGATTGTTTGGTTTAACATTGACTTTATAACCTAAAGAATTAGCCCACCCTTTTGTTGCTGAGATTAATTTATTTGATTTATGATTTTCGTCAGAGTTATAATCCATATCTATTTCAACTTGAACACTGACTTGTTTAGTTAGCCATTCTGCAACTTTAATACTGTATTCAGCCTCTAACCAAAGTCTTTTCCAAATATCATTTATTGCCTCGCATGAAGACTTACTTAATATATAATGTACTCCTCTAGTGCCAAGTCTATATGCTATTACACTTGTATAATTAGTCTTCTTACCAACATTTTGTGAGTCAGAGCCAATATGAATTTTTGCGTATGGATATTCTTTTAAAATGGAAAGAGTATGATTAACGGGATCAACATTGTTGCCTTTAACATCCTTAAATAATCTCATCTTCTAAAATAAATATTATTTGTAAATTAGGTTATCAAGAAAACCTTAAATTATCAAATAATGAAAAATTTTTTTACAATTTTATTAATATTTATATCATTTGTAACAGTTCAATCCCAAAGTGTTAATAAATTAAAAAAAGAATTGTTAAGTTCTATAGATCAAAAAACATCAGATTTAACTTCATTAAGTGATAAGATATGGGAGGCTGCGGAAGTAGCATTTAGAGAGGATAAATCAGCCGAATATTTAATGGAGTACGCTGAATCAAACGGACTAATTATAGAAAAAGGGCTGGCAGGAATGCCTACTGCTTTTACTGCAACATATGGAGAAGGTAAACCAGTAATTGGTATTATTGGAGAATTTGATGCCCTTCCGGGTTTATCACAAGATTCAGTACCTCACAAACATGAATTAATTGAAGGAGGTGCCGGTCATGGTTGTGGCCATAATTTATTTGGTACAGCAAGTTTAGGTGCAGCTATTGCAATAAAAGAGTTAATTGAGAAAGGCGACTTAAAGGGAACAGTAAAGTTTTTTGGAACACCAGCTGAAGAGAAATTTTTTGGAAAACTTTGGATGATTAGAGACGGAGTATTTGATGATGTAGATATATGTATGGATTGGCATCCAGCAGATAAGACAGAAGCTAATGTCCAACCATCTCTTGCGCTTGTTGATTTTATGGTTGAGTTTTCAGGTCAATCTGCTCACGCATCTGTTGATCCCTGGAATGCAAGGGCTGCAAATGATGCACTTGAGTTATATACATCAGGAATTAACTCATATAGAGAACATGTCTTACCATCAGTAAGGATGCATTACCATATACAGGATGCTGGAAAAGTGGTAAATGTTGTCCCAGACTATTCAAGAATATGGGTCAGAGTAAGAGACATAACTAAAGAGGGTTTGCAACCTGTTTATGAACAAGTAAGAAGAATGGCTGGAGGTGCGGCTATAATGGCTAATGTAGAACATAAAGTTTCATTAATTTCAGGCGTGCATGATCTTTTACCAAATAGAGTTGGAGGTGCAGCAATGCAAAAAAATCTTGAGACTCTAGGGGATATCCAGTATTCGCAAGAGGAAATAGATTTTGCTTTAGAACTTCAAAGAAACAATGGAAAACCTGAATTAGGAATTGATGGTAAAATAAGACCATTAAGAGAAACCCTAAATAGTCCAGGTGGGGGTTCTACTGACAGTGGTGATGTAAGTTATAATATACCAGTAGTAAGTTTAGCGGCTACAACGGCACCCAAAGGTGTCCCATGGCATTCATGGTCAGTAGTAGCAAGCTCTGGCATGTCGATAGGACATAAGGGAATGCTTCACGCTGCAAAAGCATTGGGAATGACAATGGTTGATATTTTTAAAGACAGTAAATTAAGAGAGGATATTAAAAAAGAATTTGATGAAAAAATTGGTGAGTATGATTATGATCCATATCTAGATCCAGGCCCCCCACCAATTGACTATGTAGATTAAATCCATGATCTAGACTTCATCTCTTTAGTCACTATACCTGATAAATATATTATTGCGATCATATTAGGAATTGCCATTAATGCGAAGGCAACATCAATTAATCCAATAACGATCTCCACTGTAAGAATTGACGATATAATAATTGCAGCGATATATATATAATTATAATATTTTCCTTTTTTTGGCGTTGTTAAAAACCCAAAACATTTAACACCATAATATGAATAAGTGAAAAGTGTAGATATTCCAAAAATTGAAATCATAATTATTAAAATATAATCTCCAAAACCAAAGAAAAGTCTCCTAAATGCCTCTAAAGAAAGAACAATTCCATTCAAATCACTCTCAAGATAAGCCCCGCTAATAATTATAATTAATCCAGTTATTGTGCATACTAGCACTGTATCCAAAATAGGGCCAAGCATTCCAACTAATCCTTCATCTGTACCATGTTTAGTAGAAGACTGACCATGATAAATAGGAGCTAAACCTACACCACTCTCACTTGAGAAAACAGCTCTACGAATACCAATTAAAACAAGACCCCAGAATCCACCTTGAACCATTGTATTAAAATTAAATGCTTCACTAAAAATCAATAAAAAAGTAGATGGAACAACACTTGCATTAGATACTAAAATAAATAGGCCTATAATAAAGTATAGGATTACCATAATTGGAACCAAACCAGAAGTTACACGTACAATAGATTTTAGCCCACCAAAGATCACGATCGAAGTTAGTATTGTAAAAACAATACCTATTACAAGCTTCCAGTTACCGATGCCAATATCAAACATAGCATTTGGGTTTAAAACATCTATGTATGATTGAGTTAATTGATTTGCAGTAAATGCAGGCAGTACTCCTATTAATCCTGCAATCGAAAACCATATCGCCAGAGGTTTACCCCACTTTTTTATTCCTAAAGTCATGTAATACATAGGGCCTCCTAAATATTCACCATTATTATCTTTGTCTCTTAAACTAACAGCCAGTGAGCAGGAAAAAAATTTAATTGTAGCGCCTATAAGAGCAGTAACCCACATCCAAACAAGAACACCTGGACCTCCTTGATGAATTGCAATTGAAACACCGGAAATATTTCCAAGACCAACTGTTGCAGCTAGAACAGCTGATAAAGCCTGAAATCTTGAAATACCGATTACTGAATTATCTTTTTTTAAAAGTAGCTTGAAGCCCTGACTAATCTTTCTTAAAGGGTTTGCCCTAGAAACAACCGTTAAATAAATTCCACCACCAATGATAAGGAATAGCATTAACCAATTTAATGGAACAATAATCTGGTTTATATAATCCTCAACAATGTCAAATAATTCAGGCATATCGTAAATTAGTCATTAAATTTTGAAATGAATACTTTCTTTTTTAAATTAAAGTAAAATAAATAATTATGCAATCTAGACGCGAGTGGTTCAAGTCTTCAATAGGTTTAGGTGGGTTAATGATGACACCATCAATTTTAACTGCTGAAGAAATTAAAAAATATAATCCAAGACCATTATCTGATATAGTTAAACTCAGCTCAAACGAAAATCCATATGGTCCATCCGAAAGAGTAAGAAATGCTATTATTGATTCTTTTGAAAATGCATGTCGTTACCCCTATGAATATATCTTAAAGCTACAGAACATACTAGCAAAAAAACATAATGTTAGTCCTGAAAGTATTGTAATAACAGGAGGTTCAAATGAGGCTTTGAGGGTTACAGGATTGGCAGTTGCAGATCAAGGTGGAGAGATAGTGGCTGGTCAACCAACATATCTTGCTTTAATGAGTTATGCAGAAGCAATGGGTGGAAAAATAAATTGGGTTCCAGTTGACTCAAATAAAGGCTATGATTTGGGTGAAATAGAAAAAAAGATAAATGGTAAAACCAAAATGGTTTTTATTGCAAACCCAAATAATCCAACGGGCACATTACTTGAAAAATCATCTCTAAGTAATTTTTGTGAAAGAGTCTCAGAAAAAACATTAGTATTCTGTGATGAGGCCTACTATGACTATATTAATGAACCGGGTTATCCGTCAATGGACTACTTAGTCAGACAAGGAAAAGATATTATTATCTCTAGAACATTTTCAAAAGTTTTTGGAATGGCTGGATTAAGAATTGGCTACATGGTCTTGAAGCCTAAATTGGCAGATAAATTATTTGGAGAATATTCTCCATATGGAAGAAATAAAATCATGGCGCAAACAAATGTTCTTGCTGTTGCTGCTGCTATAGAGGCGCTTAATGATGAAGATTTTTATGCATTTTCTTTAAGAAAGGCTAATGAAGAAAAAGATAAGATATATAAACTGCTAGACCACTTAGGGCTTAAATATGTTGAGTCAAGTACGAATTTTGTTTTTTTTGAATCAAAAAGGCATATTGATGATTTATCAAAAGAAATGCTTGCTAAAGGGGTTAGAGTAGGAAGACCATTTCCACCATTTTATGATTGGTGTAGAATCAGTACAGGAACAAGTCAAGAGGTTGACAGGTTTGTGAGTGCAATGCTTGATATTTATAGCTAATTTTTATAAATTATATAAGTAGCCTTAACACCTGTAGCTAAGTTCCATCTATTAGTTCCAACAAGTTTACCTTGGTCATCATAAACAATAATTTCTGCTGTATTTGGCCCTGAGCTCCCCTGATTTAAGGCAACAAAATCAACTACATTAAACCCACTATTAAGATCCAGCTTAAAACCTTTTGCTTTCTCCGTTAATAAAATTGCGGGCATTACAACACTTTCATTTACCTCCACTTTAATCAAGTCACCATCGGGATACTCATGATCTCTAAGTATAATGTTCACATACTCACCATCATTTCTAATTTCACCAAGAAATTGATCAACTTTAAATTTATTAATATTTTTATTTGATTCAGAGTCCTTTTTGTTAAGCCTAGAAAGATATAAGTCATTTGAATTAATGAATCTTTCAGGTCTCTTTTCTTTTACATTTGCATCTGGAAAAAAGTTTTTCTTGTTTTTGTCTTTTAGTTTTTTTAAAAATGGATTTTCTTTTTTTTCTAGATTTAAAAGTGATTTTTCAGATTCAGAACTTGAGGAGAAAAAGGAAGATCCCGAAGAATTGTTTGAATTTTCTTGAGAATAACTAAATCCAACAATCAACATTGAAAACATTAAAAAAACTATATATTTATTATATCGAATCAACCAAAAATTTTACGCTAAGATAAAACTTTAACATGCAATTAGAAAACATAGATTGGTTAATAATATCATCCTTCTTTGTTCTATCATTGGTGATAGGAGTTATAGTTTCAAAAAAATCTGGAAAAGATGTTACAGAGTTTTTTCTATCCGGAAGAAAGATGCCATGGTGGTTACTTGGGATATCAATGGTAGCAACTACTTTTTCAGCTGATACCCCAAATTTAGTGACAGACATAGTAAGAACTAATGGTGTAGCTGGTAATTGGGTTTGGTGGGCATTTCTGTTGACAGGAATGTTAACAGTTTTTGTTTATGCCAAACTTTGGAGAAGGTCAAAGGTGCTGACTGATCTTGAATTTTATGAGTTAAGATATAGCGGAAAAGGAGCAGCATTTTTAAGAGGTTTTAGAGCATTCTATCTAGGTGCAGTTTTCAATATACTTATTATGGCAAGTGTATGTCTTGCTGGAATTAAAATTGGAGGAGCCCTATTAGGCCTAAGCCCAGTTGAAACACTTCTTATTTCATGTGCAATTACGGTGCTTTATAGTTCTATTGGTGGTCTAAGAGGAATTATAATAACAGATTTCTTTCAATTTATTTTAGCAATGGTAGCTACTTTTTGGGCTGCCTATGAGATTGTTTCTCTTCCTCAGATTCAGGGATTGACTAATCTCCTTAATCATCCAGATGTTATTCCAAAGCTAAGTCTGATTCCAGATATAGCAGATACAGATCTATTTATAGCAGTATTTATAATCCCACTTGCAGTTCAATGGTGGGCCGTTTGGTACCCTGGAGCAGAACCAGGTGGTGGAGGATATGTTGCTCAACGAATGTTATCTGCAAAAGATGAAAAAAACGCAATTTGGGCTACACTGCTTTTTAATTTTATGCATTATGCAGTTAGACCATGGCCTTGGATCTTAATTGCACTTGCATCTATTGTTGTTTTCCCTGATTTAGAATCCCTTCAAGTGGCTTTTCCAAATACTATAGTTGGAAATGATCTTGCATATCCAGCTATGATCTCTTTTTTACCATCAGGATTATTAGGCCTTCTGGTTGCATCATTAATTGCAGCCTTTATGTCGACAATATCAACCCATTTAAATTGGGGGTCATCATATTTAGTACATGATTTTTACAGAAGATTTTTTGTTACTGATAAATCAGAGAAACATTATGTGTTTATAGGTAGAGTCTTCACTGTTTTATTAATGATAATATCTGCCTTTTTTGCACTTTATCTAAATAACTCACTCCAAGCATTTGGAATAATTCTTCAAATTGGAGCTGGTACAGGTTTAATATTTATTCTGAGATGGTTCTGGTATAGAATAAATGTATACAGTGAATTAACAGCAATGATAGTATCATTTATAGTTGCGCTTGCTTTTGAGTTTATAATACCTAATAATTTTTCAGTTGAAGAAAAACTTATTATAGGTGTAACAATAACAACTATTTCATGGTTAATGGTAACTATGGTTACACCACCATCAAACATAGAAACACTTCAAAATTTTTATAAGAAAATACAACCTGGTGGTCCTGGATGGAAAAAGGTAGTCAAAGAATCTAAGGAGAAGGGTATAATTATTACTGGTAAAAAAGAAAAATGGGATGTTCCTAGCGGAATATTATGTATGGTTTTTGGAAGTATATCTGTGTATAGTATTCTTTTTGGGATAGGCTATATTTTATATTCAAAAATAACACTAGGCCTAGTTTTTATGATTATATCTGTTTTATCAGTTGTGCTTCTCATGAAATTTTGGAAACGACTTTCAACTGAAGAAAATTAACCAAGAAGCATACCAACGAAGGTTGCAGATAATAATGAGACAAGGGTTCCTGCTATCATAGCTTTAAAACCCAGTTCAGTCAATAACTTTGATTTTCCTGGTGCTAGAATCCCAATTCCACCTATTTGAATTCCAATTGAAGCAAAGTTTGCAAACCCGCAAAGCATTATAGTTGCCATAATTACAGACTTTTGGTAGGTTAGATGCACAGTGCTTGTTATATCTTTTAAACTAGCTAATTCAATATAAGCAACAAACTCACTTGCAGCTAGTTTTACACCCAGAAGCTGTCCCATAAGAGTTATGTCCTCTCTGGCAATACCAATTAACCACATTAGAGGAGCAAATAAATACCCTAATATTAATTCTAGCGAAAAAGAATCATAGACTGTGTTTTTTTCAATCCATTCATTTAAGCCAAAGACTTCAGCTAATTGAAAGAAAATACCGTTGATAAGTGCAATAAGAGCAAGAAACACAAGCAACATTGCACCAACATTAACAGCCATTTTAATCCCGTCTCTTGTTCCGTTTGTTATTGCTGATAGTAAATTTGTTCCTGTAACCTCAGTACTGATCTCTATTTCTTTATTAACTTCCTCAGTTTGAGGAAACATTATTTTTGAAATAACAATTGCACCAGGAGCTGCCATTACAGATGCAATAATTAAGTTTTTAGCTACTTCTATTCTTTGAGCAGGATCATCACCTCCTAGAAATCCAATATATGCAGCTAGAACACTCCCTGCTACAGTTGCCATTCCCCCTGTCATTAAAAGAAAATATTCTGATCTATTCATTTTATCAAGGTAACCCTTAACTAAAAGTGGAGCTTCAGTTTGACCTAAAAAAATATTACCAGCTACTGCTAAACTTTCTTGACCAGATATATTCAAGAGCTTTGTAAGCATCCATGCTAGACCAGATACTATTCTTTGAATAATACGATAGTAATATAGTACTGATGTCAGAGCAGAAAAGAAAATAATAACAGGTAGAACTTGAAATACAAAGATCTCACCATATTTAGAGGAGTCTGCTAGCTCACCAAAAAGAATTCTGGAGCCTTGATTTGTATATGTTACAATTGCTAGAAAACCTTGACCAATTTTTTCAAAAATCATTCTAACAAAATCAACTTTTAGAACTGCAATAGCTATAACAAATTGACTTGAAATACCAATTATAATTGTTTTCCAATCAATTTTCCTTTTATTATTACTAAGTAAAAATGCAATCAAAATAATAGAGCTTAAGCCTATTACCCCCCTTATGATTGACATGATTGAAATTCCTTCGTGTGGAATTAATTCCATTAAAAAAGTTTTACTAAAAATAATAAATATTATTAGCTTTGAGTTAAATTTTACTTTGTATATGAAAACCTACTTAAATTCAATCTTTTTCGCTTTGTTTATATTAATCTCATGCGGTGGATCTAAAACTGATGTTAATGATTCTTATTTGTCAGGTAGTGTAAATCAAGACACAAACTTAAATCAAGGAGGCAATAATACTCAAGGAAATAACCCTTCTAATCAAACAGCTCTTAGTTATTCTTTTGGAAACGACCTAATTTGGAGTGATGAGTTTGATGAAGATTCATCATTTGGAGTCCCGGCTGTTTCTCCAGATAAATGGAATATTGAAACCGTTGCACCAGATAATGGTAGTTGGTATAATGGAGAGTTACAATATTACACAGATAAACAAGATAATATTAAAGTTGAAGATGGCCTTTTGAAAATTACAGCAAAAAGAGAGGACTTTCAAGGTAAACTATATACTTCTGCAAGAATAAATACACAAGATAAATTTGAGTTTACATACGGCCGAGTTGAGATGAAAGCAAAACTTCCTAATTGGGAGGGAATGTGGCCAGCATTTTGGATGCTTGGTGCAAATATTGATGAAGTTAGTTGGCCTAATTGTGGAGAGTTAGATATATTAGAACATGGAGATTATGTTAAAGATAGTACTATTAATGATCCAGGACTGATTTCTTCAGCTGTTCATTATGGTCCTCAAGATTACTCGAGACAGGCTACATATGTTCCAGATAAAATCTTTTTTGATACTGGCCAAGAAAGGTTTATAAGAGCTGAAAAAATAATTGATAATCCATTTGAGGAATTTCATACTTATTCAATCCAATGGGCACCTGACAAAATTCAATTTTTTATAGATGAAGAAATGTATTTTGAATATCCAATGCAATCACAACATTCACCATTTGACAAACCATTTTTCTTATTAGTAAACCTTGCTGTTGGTGGACATTGGACTGACGGTTATGTAGCTCCAGGTCTTACTAATGCAACATATGAAATTGACTATGTTAGGGTATATCAGTAAAGTATTTTTATTAGCTCCATTTTTTATTTTTGGAAATTTCCAAGACTCCATTCAAATTATAGATCTTGAAAATGTAGTTGTTAAATCAACTAGAATTAATACTACTCAAAAACAAGCGCCTTTATCAGTTACTTTTAAAAGTTTCATTGAGGATAGAAACTTTAGCTCTCAGTCTTCATTTTCTGATTTTATTAAAAACACACCAGGTGTGTTTACAACTTCATCAAACAACTTCTCACAAGATATGAGGATTTCTATAAGAGGATTTGGTGCAAGATCTGCATTTGGTATAAGAGGAATAAAATTAATAGTTGATGGGATTCCAGAGACAACACCTGACGGTCAAAGTCAATTAGATAATCTCCCACTAGGCTTAATTTCAAACATTGAGATACTAAGAGGTCCAAATGCAAATTTATACGGTAACTCATCAGGTGGAGTAATAAGTATAAATACTCTGTCAAATCCTAGTGACAAATATTATAGGACTTCAGGAATTTTTGGAGCTTATCAATATCAGTCGATTCAAAGAACAAGGGTTTTGGACTGGAAAAATTCCAACCTAATAATTCATTATGATAAGAGAAGATCTAACGGTTACAGAGATCAAAGTAATTATAAATCTACGATACTGAATCTTAAATATATTAACGAGTTAGATCAAAAGAATAAGATTGTTTGGCAGATAAATTATACGGATAGTCCTTATGCTTATGATTCAGGTGGTCTCAAACTAAATGAAGTTGAAAATGATCGAAGACAGGCAAGAAAAAATAATATTGATTATGACACTTATGAAAAGGTAAAGCATTTAAAGACAGGTATATCATGGAATTA
Source organism: uncultured Bacteroidota bacterium (assembly GCA_902516925.1). Taxonomy (GTDB): domain Bacteria; phylum Bacteroidota; class Bacteroidia; order Flavobacteriales; family Flavobacteriaceae; genus Marisimplicoccus. The sequence goes on along the minus strand of CABYAF010000001.1, from coordinate 26,557 downwards.
TAAGAAAAATGAAAACTCCTTTTTTGACAGTTATTTCTTTTATCAACAGAGAGATTTTTATTCAAAATTACCGTTTAACTATGGAGGAATTATTTCAATAGATAGAGATTATTATGGATTTGGAACAAAATTTACAAGAAATAAAAATTTTGAGAATAGAAATAACTCTTTTATAGTGGGCGTTGATCATTTGAGCCAATCAGATGATAGAAAAAGATTTAAAAACAACTTTGGAATAAAAGGAGATAAAACTCTTGGTCAAATGGAAAACTTTGACACAACAGGTGTCTATCTTGTTAGTCAAACTACTTTCAATTCAGGACTGCTATTAAGATATGGAGTTAGATACGATATCAACTCTATTGGGATTGACTCAAATAACAAGGTTAATCTTGATAAGATTAATCCTTCTTTAGGGTTATCATACGCAATTAACTCATCTGACAACCTTTTCTTTTCCTTTGGAACAAGCTTTGAAACACCAACCTTAAATGAGCTATCAAATAACCCTGATGGAACGGGTTTCAATAAAGATTTAAAATCCAACAATGCCATAAACTATGAGTTTGGATGGAGAAAATCATTATCAAATATAGCTTTTGAAGCAGTGGCCTATATTACAAATTCAGATAATGAAATTTTACCTTACGAAATTGAACTATTTCCAGGTAAAAACTTTTACAGAAATGTGGGATCAACATTAAGACAAGGGATTGAGCTAAGTTCTTCGCTTTCTTTTAAAGGCGGTATGTTTAATCTTAACTACACATTAAGTAAAAATAGATTTAAGGATTTTATTCTAGATGGCAATGACCTCTCAGAAAACTTAATTCCTGGTATTCCAAGTCAAATGCTAGATTTGGAAGTACTATTCAAATTGTCCAAAAAAAGTAGGTTAATACTATCTAATCGTTTAATAGGAGAGAGGTATGCTGATAATCTTAATGAAACTCTTGTTGGTTCATATAACATTTTTAATGTTAAATATTCAAAAGAGATTTTTAAACAGAGTGAGTTTTCTTTAGGGGTTAACAATCTTTTTAATGAAGAATTCTATGATAACATAAGGATAAATGCCTTCGGAAAAAGATACTATGAGCCAGCTCCAAAAAGAAATTTTTATTTTGGCATTAATTTTTCATTTTGATTAGAATTTTAAAATTTTTATTAATTCTCTCTATTTCTATGCCTATTTATACTCAGTCAGAGTATATCTATGTTCTTGGTAATACTCAGGATGCAGGTATGCCACACATAGGGTGTAAACATCAGTTTTGTCTAGATAATTTTAATATGTATGAGGAGTATTATGTAACCTCAATTGCAGTTGTTAATCAAGAAAAAAAGAAATATATCCTTTTTGAAGCAACACCCGACATTACATACCAACTAAATTATCTAAAGGATAATATTTTTCAAGAATTTCTTCTCCCCGAAGCCATATACATTACCCATGCCCATATTGGACATTATACTGGACTAATGTATTTTGGAAGAGAAGCATTAGGTTCAAAAAACCTTTTGGTTAAGGTTCTTCCTAAAATGAGTAATTTTTTGAAAACAAACGGTCCATGGAGTCAATTAGTTACCCTAAACAACATTCAAATCCAAAATACAAAATTTGATGTAAGCAATTCGGAGTTGAATAATATAGAAGTAACTCCAATTAAAGTTCCCCATAGAGATGAGTATTCCGAGACAGCAGGCTATATCATAATCGGAAAAAATAAAAAAGCTTTATTTATACCAGATATAGATAAATGGGAGAAATGGGATAAAAACCTGATAGACCTAGTTAAGGATTTTGATTATTTACTATTAGATGCCACTTTCTATGATTCTAACGAGATAAATAGAGATATAAGTGAAATTCCGCATCCCATAGTATCTGAGACAATTAATCTTCTTAATAGTTTAAGCAAAAAGAACAAGAGTAAAGTTTACTTTATTCATATGAACCACACTAACCATATGTTAAACCCTAATAGTGATTTATCAAAATCAATTATTAACAAAGGCTTCAATATTGCAAGGCTTGGACAAAAACTATACCTATAACCCTTAAGATTGAAGCTTAGCTGCTATTTCTTGAACTTCATTAAGCACTCTTAGCAAGTTCCCACCCCATAATTTTGCTATTTCTGACTCACTGTAACCTCTTTCTCTTAGTGCAGAAGTAACATTCATAGTCTCAGAGGCGTCTTCCCAACCAATAATTCCTCCACCTCCATCAAAGTCTGAGCTTATTCCAACATGATCGATTCCAATTTTTTCTACCATGTAATCTATATGATCCATAAAATCATCCATATTTGCAGGAGGATCTTCACGATCAGTTAAAAAGAAACCTAGAGCTGTAGTTTGAATCACACCTCCGTTTTCCTTGATCCAGTTAAGCTGCTCGTCATCAACATTTCTTGGATGATCTCTAAGTGCGCGAGCAGAAGAGTGAGAGGCAATTATCGGTGCTTTACTTAATTCGGCCATTTGCCTTATCGCCTCTTTTGAAGGGTGTGATATATCAATCATTATTCCGTAGTAGTTAAGAAGTTCAACAACTTCTTTCCCTAAATCACTTAAACCGTTGTGAAGGGCGGTTCCGTCAAACTCCCCAGTATTTGAATCAGAGAACTGACTATGGCCATTGTGAGTAAGGGATACATATCTAGCCCCTCTTTCCCAAAACCTTTTGACATTAGAGGTATCAAGACCCATAGAATAGGCATTTTCTACTCCAATCATTATAACTTTTTTGCCTTTTGCAAGTATTCTATTAACATCCTCTGAAGTAAGGGCAAGCTCAACCTGATCAGGCGCATATATGTTAACTAAACGATCAATCGCATCAAACTTAGAGATAGCATTCTTGAAGGCAGATTCATACCCTTCTTCGTTAAGCTCACCTTGAGCAGTATATACGACCAGCCATGCTACATCAAGCTCTCCTTTGATCATATTGGGTAAATTATACTGAGTATCTGTATTCATTGTATAGTTGAGAGAATCGGTGAAATTATCAACATTTATATCTATATGAGTATCGATTGTTATTATTGGCTCTTCAGGATTATTACATCCAATAATTGTAGTTGATATAATTAAGGCAAAAAGTAAGTTTTTATTCATTTTTTAAGTTTTTATTAACTTTTTATTTATTTGATAATCAGTTAGTTATAATATATTTTTAATCTTTGGCACAGTATTTGCTTATTTGTGTGTGTACATTTAATATGTAACATGAACGTTCATATGAAAAATACAAAACTTAAATATAAATTAAATTTTAAAACAATGAAAAAAGGATTATTAACCCTTTTGGCTGCCTCACTTGTATTTGTGGGTTGTCAAAATTACGATGATCAATTTGATGATTTAAATGCACAAATTAGTGCTCTTAAGTCTCAAGTTGACGGTTTATCATCTTTATCAGGACAAGTTTCTGCTCTTTCTGGGAGTATTAGTGGTTTGCAATCAGGTATTGCAGCATCTGCTAGTTCAGCTCAGATGACAGCACTTTCTGCTTCTCTTAGTGCTTTACAAGCTGAAGTTGATGCAATCGAAGCTGCAATAGCTACTACTGCTACTGCTGCTGAGGTAACTGCATTACAGGCTAGTTTAACTGCTGTTGAGACTGATTTAGCTGATTTATTAGTATCTAATAATGTTTATTCAACTGCTGTAACTGTTAACAGTGCTGCGTCAATGGCTTCTGCCCTTGCATTAGGTAACAAAGTTGCCTTAATGAATGCTGCTGTTACAATAACAGATGATGCGACAATTGCTGATACTGATATCCAAACATTTATTGATAGAATTAAGACAATGAACGGTGCGTTTACGTACTCTTCTGGTTCTGCTACAGGTTATGCCGCTACTTTTAACGAGCTAACTGCAGCTACTACATTAGATATTACTCAAGCTGGTGACATTTCTTTCGCGAAAATGGCTTCTGCTACAGTAGTAACTATTACAACTTCTTATTCTACAAAAATTACTTCAGTTGATATGGGTGCTATGACATCTGTTACTAGTATTGCTTCAGGTGCTGATGGATCTGAGTCTGCAAACACTTTAACAGTTTCAAGCGCAACTAACGTTGACTTAGGTTCTTTAACTAGATATGGTTCATCTCTATCTATTACAACTAAGAAAGATGCTACATTAGACATCGCAAGCTTAGATGACGTAACTGCTGCTGGTGCACAAAGTGATATATCACTTACATTAAACGGTCCAGCTTCTGTAACTTTATCTAAAATTGATGATGGTACAATTACTTTAAGTAATGTTGCTGCTGCAACTGTATCTGGATTCTATGGTACATTAGATATAAACTCAGGTGTTGAAACTTTAACTACAACAGATTCTGTTACTATCGCTTTAGATGGTGCAACTGATTTAGTTACTGGAACTCTTGATTATAAGCATGACTGGGATCCAACGTTAACAACTGCACAAGCTGCTGTTGCTGACGACTTAAGTAACGATGGTTACCTAGAAGACTATGCTGCTACAGGTGATATAGGTGGTACTGATCTTAAGACATTAACAATTTCTGGTGAATTACTAGACTTATACCTAGATGAAGCTAATCTTGAAACATTAACACTTTCGGGTGCTACAATTCACGATTTAACTATTTCTAATATGGATGACCTAACAACTTTATCAGTTGCTTCAGGTAATAAAATTGGAAATATCTCATTAACAGGTTCAGATAACTTAACTGTTGCTAACTTTGACCACACAACTAACTTAGATTCTAAAGCTTCTGGTACTACTGCTTCGACAACTGTACAAAAAGCTGTAGACTTTGTTGTTACTGATAACTTAGGATTAACTAAGCTTCACACAACTGGTGATGACGTTGATGTGTTTACAGTTACAGGTAATGATGCTTTAACTGAATTAGATATGACTGGTCTTAAAGATCAAGGTACAGCTACTTCAGCTACTGTTAACTTATATGACAATGATTTAACTGCTGTTTCAGCTTCTAATACAACTGATGGTGAGACAAACAAATCAGATGGTGCATCTGGAGATGCTGGTTCATTCGATGATGGTACATCAGGTATGGATACTATGAAAGTATACTTAACTGCTGTTGCTGCTGATAGCGATAACACAGCTCAAGTTTCTTTTGATACTGTATCTACTGAAACTGACACTGAAACTTCAGGTACATCTACAGTTACATTAAATGTTCTTGGAGCTACTACAAGCACAACAACTACAAATGAGGCTACTGTACTTAAAATGGTAACAGGTACTGCTGGTACTTCAAGTGGAGCTACTAAAGCTAAGCAAGCATTTGTGCTTGATTGGAAAGCTTCAGGTGATATTCAGTTAACTGTTAATAGTGTTGCTTTATTTGACACTACTGTTGGTGGTGCAGGTACTGCATTAACAATTGGTACTGCGAACAAAGATTTACAGATTCAAGCTATTGAGTCAGCTGTAAACTTATCAAGAGCTACTGCTGCTAATGTTACGCTTGACGCTGCAAGAGGATATGCTTCATCAGGAACAGTCTCTTTAGCTTTTTATTCTAGTGGAGCTGCTACATCTACCTTAATAGGTCAAAGATATTCTACAGGAACTGCTGCTGCAGCTGGAGTTAGTACGACTAACTACGGTATGGGTGTAGATGATTTAATCACATTCACTGTTGGAAGTAACTCAGTTACTTTCTCTTTAACAGGTGTTAGTGAGACATCTACAGCGATTGCAGATATCGGTGATGGTATTGTAACTGCGTGGGCTAACAAGTATGGTGCAACAGGAACTGCTTCAGTTTCTGCAATTGCTACTGTAACTGATACTGACGGTGTATTAACAGTTACAATGTTACAAACAGATAGTGCTGGTTATGGAGTAGACATAGATATGTCTGTTTCAGGTGGTACTGTAACTGCAACTAATGGTAATAACCTGTCTTGGAGAATAGGTTCATCTGATCTAGAGTCTGATGATGCTACAACTGATACAGATATTATTGTAAGTGTTGAGTCTACAGTTGCTGGTGTTGATGAAAACACAATTTCAACTGTAGCAACTACAGGAGCTGCTGCAGATAAAATTACTTGGGTAGCATTAGCTGCTTCAACGTATACTGCAAACACAACTTTTGCTTCAACTTATGCAAATCAGGCTGTTAACAGAACTGATGTAAGAACTGCAGAAGATGCTGTTTCTACTTCAGGTACTGCTGCAACTAATTTCTCAAGAGTTGCATGGTTAGGTTAATAACTTAATCAATTCTGAAAAAATTAAACCCTCCTTTTTGGAGGGTTTTTTTTATTTTTATACCAATTACAAATGAAGAAATATATTCCAATTATATTCTTGGGTTCGATTTTCTTTACCTTTTTGATTGGTAGGGTATTCAATGCATATGATAGAATACATCCACAATTCTTTTATCTTGGGTTATGTAATTTGACAATACTATCATATGTTTTTTATAAGTTTTCTTTAGACAGTATCTATAATATTATTAAGAAAAGTAGATTATTTATTTTTTACTTTATTTATATTATTATCTCAACATTCTCAGTTATAGTAGCTACTAATAAGGTAGAGGCCTTAATCACATTATCTCAATATTTTACGTTTTTCTTTTCTTTTTGTGCAATCATCTTAATTTCTTCTTTATATAAGCTTAATTATTTAAAAATATTAATTTACTTTTCAGCTATTGCATTAATTTTTGAATCAATTGGAGTACTTTACTCTGTATTTGATTATGTATACATTAATGGAAACGATTTCACAAGAAGGAATGATTACAGTGGTTTTGCAGGGAACATAAACATTACAGCTTTTTCACTTGTAATTAAATCATCCTTTATTTATTTTCTACTTTTCAATAAAGAGAATAAAATTGTTCATGATATTTTATATATATCAATTTTATTTTTGGTTTCAACCTCTTTATTTTTCTTGCTAACTAGGGGTGCACTTTTAGCATTTTCTGCTCTTTCAATTTTAATTATTGCATATATTATATTCACTAGATTTAAAAGTAGGGTTGCAATAAGAAAAATATTGATTCTAGGTTTAGCACTTGTATCAAGTTACTTAATTGCCACATCAATTATGCGAGAGGATAATTCAAGTAACCTAATAGTTGATAGAGTTGCTACTATATCACTAGATACTGAAGATGAGTCAATTGGACAAAGGTTGAGGTATTATAATCTTACTCTAACTATAATAGGAGATAATGTATTAACAGGTATTGGAATTGGAAACTGGAAATTTAAGTCTATTGAATATGATGCTCCAAATATAGTAGAGTATACTATTCCTTATCACACACACAATGATTTTTTGCAAGTAGCATCAGAGACTGGTTTATTAGGATTTGTGGCTTTTTTAAGTCTTTTTATAATTCCTATTATGGGATTAATAAAAAAAATTATAAATTCAATTGATCAGCTTATGGGAGTTTGTCTTTTAGGAGCTTTTATAGTCTATTTTATTGATTCTACGCTTAATTTTCCAATATCTAGACCAATTTCTCATATTTATTTTTTATTTATTTTAATGGGTTATCAATCTTTAATTGAGACAAGATGAGATTTATTATTAAGCTGATAATTATTTTTTTGTTGATTGGTGCCTCTTATTCAAACTTTAAAGTTTTCAATTCTTCTGAATTCCAATCAAATATAATGTATGATTATAACAATAACTCCTTTTTAGTTCCTTGGAAATACATTATATCAAATAAGGGGATTTATCCAAATGTGACCGACACAGCTTTGCCGATTAAGTTTTTACAAGCACGATATTATGAGGAGATAGATTCAATAGAGAAAGCAAAAAAACTTTATTATGAGTCTATGAGTGAAAAAATTAATCCATATATGAAAGCAGCAGAAGCTGAGATTGCAGATTTATTATATCGACAAAAGGAATATGATAGTGCTTATTATTATGCTAGACAGGCGTTTTATGCATTACCTAATTCTAATGTCCATAGAACAATCTATTTCAAAGTACTTAAACATAGAAAAGATTCAATTGAACTTGAGAAAGCTTTCAGTAGAATTAAACAATATAACAACTCTTCACATTGGGTGAATTATTTTTATGAAAGATATGCAATAGTCGGTAGTGGTGATGATCAAATTTTATCTCTAATGTCTGAATATAGAGAAAAGTTCAATTTACAAAAAGATGTAGGCACTGATATTCTTGAAAAATTTATGAAACAAGGTGGTAATAAAGTAGTAAAATCAGTGGAGGTTAGTCTTGAAGCTTCTTCCCTTTTTCAAGACAAAAAATATATTGATGCAGCAGAATTATTTGTTGTAGCTTCACAAATTGAAGAAACAGAGTATACCTTCTATGAAAATGCTGCTATATCATATAATCTAGCAGGAAGTTATGATGAGGCAAGTTATTACTTTGATAAAGTTATCTACGAGATAAATCCGGGTATAGGTAAGTCAGAGTTCTATAAAGGTGCAATGTTAATAAAGCTTGATTCTGTAGCTAAAGGATGTGATTATTTAGTAAAGGCTTTAAATCTAGGTTACTCAGTGGGAGGAGTTCAGCAAGTTTATAATCAGTTTTGTAATTAATTAATTAATTTACCGTTTAAATATTTTTTTTTCGATAATGTGTCACCATTAATATTTAGTGAATACCAAGTACCACTTCTTTGGCCATCAATATATTCAGCTACTTGTTTTAAATTCCCATTTTTATAATAATATTTCCAATCGCCTACTCTTTTACCCATGTTAAACTTACCTTTAGTTTCAATTTTCCCATTTTTATAATAAAATGTCCAATTTCCATCATCATAACCATCCTTATAACTTCTTATTGAGCTAAGAGTGTCTAACTCATATGTTGAGCATCTCCCTGTATATAATATATATTTCCTGTTTTGATCAACTTTGTCTAGGTATGTTAAATATTCATCTGAATAAGCACTAGACTTTCTCAAACTTATTTCTGGGCAGGGTTTTGGTGTACATGAGTAGAGAAAGATGAAAATTATACTGAAAAAAAAATATTTCATATTAAAAGATTAATTGAATTAAAATTAAAATTAAAAAACTAATTAAAATTATTAAAATAGTTGATCTTAAATGACTTTTAGTTTTATTTAAAATCAAATGGTGAATGTGATTTTTATCTGCAATGAATGGAGACCTCTTATTTAATATTCGTATCATGAATACTCTAATAAGGTCAACTATTGGATAGATAAGTATTGATGAAATGTATAATATTTTATGTAAATCAAATTCTGGTTTTATAATATATGAGTTAGTAAGAGCATATATGACGTAAATACTTACAAGACCACCTAAAAATAGTGAGCCTGAATCACCAAGAAAAACTTTCCTTTTTTTCTTAAAATTATAATAGAATAATGGTAATATACTACAAACAATTATTACTGAAAGATTAAATAAAGGTGTTTGATTAGATGAGAAAAATTCAACTGCAAAAAGAAATAAAACCACAATACTATTTGCTAATCCATCAATCCCATCTATAAAATTTATTGAATTTATTATTGATACAATTATAAATATTGTTAGTATTTGAGCAATTATTCTATTTATCTCAAATACACCAAATACTCCATGTAAATTATCAATTATTAAACCACTATCTATTATAATTTTTGCAGCAATTATTTGAAATATAAATTTAAGTTTAAAATCAAGTTTATATATATCATCGTAAAGCCCAACTATTACCAATAAAAATAGTGGAACAATTAAAGAGAAGTCAAAGATTTCATTTCCAAGTATGTAATTATATGAGCTGATTAAGAAAACAATTGAAAAAACTGAAACTCCTCCGGACCTTGTTGCTAAAACCGAATGTGACGATCTATCGTTAATATCATCGTGAATTCCATAATTTAAAAATAATCTTTGAAATAGACTTATCGTAAAAAAGCTAAAGATTAAAACTAAGAAACAATATAAATATTTATCGATTACCAAAACCTTGTGTATTTTCAAATTTAGTAATATTTCAAATTAGAAATAGTTTTAACTTAAATTATTATTTGGTATTTATATAATTTTAAGTACTTTTGTTACTTGATTATTAAATAATGTTAGGTAAATTAATAACATCTAAAACAAGGTTAAGGCTATTAGTTAAGTTCTTTATATCGCAAGCAAATAAGGGTCATTTAAATGGTTTGGCAACTGAAATGAGTGAATCTACAAATTCTATAAGAAAGGAATTAAATCATTTGTATGATGCAGGATATCTTAATAAATCAAAATCTAATAACAAAATAGAATACAGTGTTAACTCTAAGCATCCATTATTTAAAACCTTGCAAAAAATTGTCTACAAACATTTAGGACTAGAGGATATAGTCGATGTTGTTTTAAAAAGAATGGGTGATGTAGAGCAAATTATAATTATAGGTGATTATGCTAAAGGAATAGATTCGGGCAAAATTGAAGTTATTTTAGTTGGTAAGAACTTAAATTTTAACTACATATCTCAACTTGAAAGTAAAATAGAAAAGATAATTTCTAGAAAAGTTATCTTTTTTCTTACCTCAAAACTACCTACATCAAAAGATAGTTTAACCATTTACTCAAAAGACTAATTATGAAATATATAGATAAGGATAAAAGACCATGGGGGGAATACTTTGTTATAGATGAAACAGAAAATTACAAAATAAAGAAGATTGAGGTAGAAGTAGGTCAGAGATTATCATATCAATATCACACTAAAAGATCCGAAGCATGGACAATAATATCTGGGGTTGCATTAATTACTCTTGACGGTATTGAAAAAGAATTTAATAGAGGTGAAACCATAATTATACCTATTGGCGTAAAACATAGAGTAAAAAATATTGGTAAAGTAAAGTTAATATTTATTGAAGTTCAAACTGGAGAATATTTTGGTGAAGATGATATTGTAAGAATAGAAGATGATTATAAAAGAATAAAATGAAAAAAAAGGCAATAATTGTTTCTGGCTATTTTAACCCATTACACAAAGGACATATAGAATATTTCCATTTGTCAAAATCCAGTGGAGATATACTAATAGTTATAGTAAACAATGATAAGCAAAGAATGCTAAAAGGTTCAAAAAAATTCATGGATGAAAAAGAGAGAATTTTAATAATTAAAGAATTAAAAGTTGTTGATGAAGTCATATTATCTATTGACAACGATAAAACCGTAATAAAATCTATTGAAAAGATTTATAATTTGTTTTCTCCAAAATTTGACTTGTTTTTTGCAAATGGTGGAGATCAAAACAATAAATCAGTACCTGAGATTAATATTTGCAAGAAATTAGATATAAAAATGATTGATGGACTTGGCAAAAAGATTCAATCCTCATCCTGGATATTAAAAAAATAATATGAACATAAAAGAAATATGCTGTATTGGAGCAGGTTATGTTGGAGGCCCAACTATGGCTGCAATTGCTTTTAAATGCGAAGACATTAGAGTTAATGTTGTAGATATAAATGAAGAAAAGATTAAACTTTGGAATTCTGAAAATCTTGATGATATACCTGTAAAAGAACCAGGATTAAATGAGATAGTTAGTAAAGTAAGAGGTAAAAACCTATTCTTTTCTTCAGATATTGACGCTTCAATTCAAAGCTCCCAAATAATTTTTTTAGCAGTAAATACACCCACAGCAACATCTGGTCCAGGTAAGGGTAAAGCAGCAGATTTAAAATATATAATTAAATCTGCAGAAAATATTGCAAAAGTTGCAAAAGGTAAAAAAATTATTGTTGAGAAATCAACTTTGCCTGTTAGAACAGCCGAGAAACTTAAAGAAATTATTTCTCAAAATAGCACTAACCTTGATTTTGAAGTACTATCAAACCCTGAGTTTCTTGCTGAAGGTACTGCGATAAATGATTTATTTAAATCAGATAGAGTTCTTATTGGAGGAGATAAAACAGATTCTGGTATTAAGGCTGTAGAAGTACTATCAAAGATTTATGAAAGATGGATTCCAAAAGAAAAAATAATTAAAACTAATATATGGTCCTCTGAACTCTCTAAACTAGTTTCAAATGCTATGCTAGCCCAAAGAATCTCATCTATAAATAGCCTTTCATCATTATGTGAAAAAACAGGAGCTGATATAGAAGAAATTTCAAAAGTAGTAGGAGCAGATGTAAGAATTGGCCCTCATTTTCTCAAGGCTTCAGTAGGCTTTGGAGGTAGCTGTTTTCAAAAAGATATTTTAAACTTAGTATACATATGTGAGTTATATGATTTACATGAGGTAGCAAGGTTTTGGGAAGGGGTGATAAGAATTAATGATTATCAAAAAAACAGATTTGCTGATAAACTAATTAACTGTTTCAAAAATCAAGATGAATATGACACTATTTCAATACTTGGTTGGTCATTTAAAAAAAATACAAATGATTCAAGGGAATCTGCCTCAATTTATGTTGTCAAGAATATATTACTTGAAGATATAAATGTTAATATTTATGATCCATTAGTCAAAAAAAGTCAAATTTTGAATGATCTAAAGGCTATATTAAAACAGACTTATAAAGAGAGTGATATTATAAACCAAAAACTTAATAAGGTTAATGTTTTTAATTCTCCATATGAAGCACTTGAAAAATCAAATGTTATTGCGATTATAACAGAATGGGATCAATTCAAAGAGTTAGATTGGGGAAAAATAGCAAATAAAATTAGAGGAAAAATATACTTATATGATGGAAGGAATATATTGAATGATCTTGAATTACAGTATGATAAAATAAAATATTTTAAACTTTAAAAAGTTGAATTACTTATTACCAAAAGCTATTTATTTTTTAAAAAAATTCGGAAAAGAGAGTTTTTATGTGCTGATAACAAATATTGTTCAAGTTATAGAGAAGGTTTTTGTAATAATGATTGTAAGTAGGGCTTTAACTATTTCAGATTTTGGAATATATGGTCTAGCGTTAACTGTCAGCTCTTTAATTTTTTTGATAATTTACACTCCTTTTTATAATGGTGTTCATAGATATAGTGTAATTAGTAGAGGCTTAAATCAAGATAATAATTTTATTTCTGTTATATTCAGAAGTTGGATTATAATTTCTTTTTTTGTCCTTTCATTAACAATACTTTTTTATTTTCTATTACTAATATTAAATAAGTCACAATGGTTTCAAATAACTTCATTTGTATTGATATTTACTATACTATCAAGTCTACTTGAGCTTATAGTTTCATATTATAAGTCATTGAGAAAGCATAAATCTGCTTTCATTCTTAGGTCTCTTGATATGATAATAAAAATTTTACTAATCTTTATATTAGGTGTAGAGGAGATTGCAGATATTTTTTTAGTTTTTATTTTTTCTTATCTATTATCACTCCCTTTTTTACTAAGAATTTTTATAAATAATATAAATTGGAAAATCAATATAAAACAAAAATTTTGGTGTTTTAAAATATTTAGCTTCTCTAAATATTTTTTTTATTGGGGCATATTCTATTGGGTGCAGTTTAATTGTAGTAAGTGGATAATTGAGTTTTTTGATACGAATGAAAATTTAGGTCTTTTTAACGCATTATACCAAATAAGTATAACTCCTATTTTACTTTTAGGTACTACAATTTTTGCTTTTTTATCTCCAATAATAAATGAAAAGACTGACCTAAGAGGTAAGTCAAAAATTGATTTATATAAGCTTTTGAAAAATATTGCTTTTATCAGTCCAATTATTATTGCTTTAGTAACTTTAATTATTTATCTACTTGGAGAGACAATAGTTGTAATTTTGTTAGGAAATAAATTTATTGAAGTTAATGACTATTTTATCATAGCCACTATATCATCAATCTTCTATGTCTTAATTAATATTACATCAGGTTTTATTTTTAGTAAAAATAAACCTGAATCATTATTATTAATTAACATTTTACATTCAATTTTTACTGTAATTTTATCTATTCCAATGATATATTATTTCTCAATTATGGGTGCAGTTTACAGTCTTTTAATTGTAAATTTTTTAGCATATTTCGCAACTTTTTTAAAAGCACGAAAAGTATTAACTACCAATATTAATTAAATTTTAAATTGTAATTTGCAGCATGAGGAAACTAGACTTTGGAAATTTATTAATAACAGGTGGTACAGGTTCTTTTGGGGAAACATTTCTTCACAAAGCTATTAATGAATTTAAATTCTCTGAAATAAGAGTTTTCAGTAGAGATGAAAAGAAACAAGAGGATTTAAGGCAAAAGATAAATCACGATAGAGTTAAGTTTTATATTGGAGATGTTAGAGACAAAGAATCTGTCTTAAATGCAATTAGAGGAGTCGACTATATATTCCATGCTGCAGCTCTAAAACAAGTCCCCTCATGTGAATTTTTCCCAATTCAAGCAGTAAAGACAAATATCTTAGGTACTAATAACATACTTGAAGCTGCTAAATCTGAAAAAGTTAGAAAAGTTGTTGTACTGAGTACTGATAAAGCAGCATATCCTGTTAACGTTATGGGTATGACTAAGGCCCTAATGGAGAGGGTAATGGTTGCAAATTCAAGAAATCTTAATAAAGATGAAACTATTTTTTGTGGAACTAGATATGGAAACGTAATGGGTTCAAGGGGATCTGTAATACCGCTCTTTATTGAACAAATAAAATCAAATAAAGATTTAACTGTTACTAATCCTGATATGACAAGATTTATCATGACACTAGAAAATGCAGTAGATTTAGTTAAATATGCATTTATTCATGGAGAGCAAGGCGATATTTTAGTACAAAAAGCACCCGCAGTAAAAATAGGTGTATTAGCTGAGGCACTAATAAAAATTTTTAATTCAAGCTCAAAAATTAGAAATATTGGTGTCCGCCATGGTGAAAAATTATCTGAAACATTAATCACTAAAGAAGAAATAACTTTTACCTCTGACATGGGTAAGTTTTATAAAATTTCTGCTGATACAAGAGATTTAAACTATGATAATTATTTTATAACAGGTAATTCAGATTACAAGAATAATAATGAAATTAGTTCAGATAATTCAAAACTACTAAACATCAATGAAACAATTAAAATTCTTAAGGAATTGCCATCAGTTATAAATAACTTAAAATAATATTTTTGAAAAATATATTAGTAACAGGCGGAGTAGGATTTATTGGTTGTAATCTTATTAAAAAATTGAGAAGTAAGGGGTTCAATATATTATCAATTGATGACTATAGCTCCGGCTTCAAAGAAAACGAAATTGAAGGAGTTGAATATATAAACTTAGATATAGAAAAAATAAATCAGATTGACTTCAAGGCTGACTTATGTTTTCACTTGGCTGCTAAATCAAGAGTTCAGCCATCCTTTTCAAATCCAGTAAAGTATTTTAATTCAAATGTTGTTGGAACAATGAAAATAATGGAGTGGGCAATGAATAATGATGTAAAAGTTGTTTATGCAGGATCATCTTCAAAACATCATTCTCCATCAGATTCACCATATGCAATGTACAAATTTCTTGGTGAGGAAATCTGCAAGCTCTATAAAAATTCTTTTAAAGTGAACGTTGAAATTGCTAGGTTTTATAACGTATATGGACCCAACGAGGTTTTAGATGAGATAAATGGAAATGTCATTGGAATTTGGCAAACAAAAATTATTAAAGGTGAACCTTTGCCTATTGTAGGTGATGGAAAGCAAAGGCGAGACTTTACTCATGTTATGGATATAGTTGACGGTCTTATTAAAATTGCCGATTCATCAAAAAAACATTCTGATGCATGGGAACTTGGTACAGGACTTAATTATAGTGTTAATGAATTATTTGATTTATTCGCTCAAAAGTTCAATGTTAAATCAATTAAAATACCTGACCAGAAAGGAAATTACAAATTTACACTAAGAGAAAACGACGATACTCTAAATGAATTAAATTGGGAACCTAAAGATAGACTGAAAGAACATATTAATAGTTTAAAAATATTATCATGAAAAAAGTTTTAATAACAGGAGGAGCTGGCTTTATATCCCATCATCTAATTGCATTTTTAATTCAAAATACTGATTGGGAAATAATTTCTCTTGACCGACTTGATTACAGTGGTAATCTTAATAGACTTGATGATATATTATCTCAATTTAATGATGATTTTAAGGGCAGGGTTAGACTCGTATTTCATGATTTAAAAGCCGAAATCAATCCATTGGTAAAAAAAGAGATTGGGGATGTAGATTATATCCTTCATTTGGCGGCAGGCTCCCATGTAGACAGAAGTATTAAGTACCCTCTTGAATTTGTTATGGATAATGTTGTAGGGACATGTAATATTCTAAATTTTGCAAAGGAAATACATGAAAAAAATGGATTAGAAAGGTTCTTATATTTCAGTACAGACGAAGTTTTTGGTCCTGCACCTATTGGCATTAATTATAAAGAGAATGATAGGTATAACTCTACTAATCCTTACAGTGCTTCAAAAGCTGGTGGTGAGGAACTTGCTGTAGCATATGAAAATACATACTCTCTTCCAATATATATTACTCACACAATGAATGTTTTTGGCGAAAGACAACATCCTGAAAAATATATTCCAATGTGTATTAAGAAAATTAGAGATGGAGAACCTGTTACTATTCATAGTGATACTAAAAAAAAGGTACCAGGGTCAAGACACTACATACATGCAGAAGATGTTGCTTCTGCAGTTTATTTTTTATTAACAAAAAAAATAGAAAATGATATTAATTGGGGAAATGCAAAATGTCCAAAATTTAATATTGTAGGAGCTGAAGAACTTGATAATCTTGAATTAGCAAAATTAATTGCTCAATATCAGAACAAAGAATTAAAATTTAATCTAGTAGATTTTCACTCCTCACGACCAGGACACGACTTAAGATACTCTTTATCTGGTGATAAAATGAAACAGTTAGGGTGGACCCCAAACATAAGTGTAAAAGACAGAATTAAACAAGTAGTTGACTGGTCACTTCTAAATAGTAAATGGATTGAGTATTAAGAAACCATACCATTAATTTGATGGAATCAAAAGTTGAAATATCAGTTGTAATGTCAGTATATAACTCTGAAAAGTGGTTAAAGGATTGTATCTCTAGTATTTTGAGTCAGACCTTTACAAATTTTGAATTCATAATAATTAATGATGGAAGTAATGACAGAAGTGAGTTTATTATCCAATCTTTTGCTTATCAAGACAAACGAATCAAACTTTATAATCAACAGAACTTAGGATTAACAAAGTCACTTAATAAAGCTATATCATTATCATCAGGAAAGTATATAGCAAGAATTGATGCTGATGATATTTCCCTTCCTGATAGATTAAAAAAACAGTACGAAATACTTGAATCAAATAACGAAATAGGCTTATCATATACAAGTTATTTTGAAATCGATAAAGTTGGTGAAAAAATAAAGAAAGTCATTGCAATTAGTAAATTCGAGAAAATAAAATATAATTTATCAAAAGGAGTTAATAATATTGCTCATTCATCTGTAATGTTTAGAAAATCAATTTTCGAAATGTTAAATGGATATAGGGAAAAATTTAAGAAATCACAAGATATTGACTTATGGCTTAGGATGATGAAAGTAACAAGCTTCTCATCAACTGGAGATCAAGCTTATGTTCATATTAGGAAGCATAATTTATCAATTACTTTTAATGAATTTGATGTCTATCTTTATATTTCTGTTTTGAGCTATCTTGCAAGAGAGAATCTAGACTATGATCCGTTAAATTCCTCGTCAAAAGATTATAATATTTTTTTTAAATGGATAGAGGAATATCTAATATCTAAAAAAGAAAATTTGAAATCTAGAAAAATGGATCAGATTAGATTTTTATTACATTCAAAATGTCTAAGACCTATTGAAATAGTTGGAGTTTTTATCTCAGTTTTAATTTCTAAATATTCTTATATTATAATATTTGAAAAATTTTTTGGTTATAACTTTTATGGCCAATTATATAAAGAATGGAAGTTTAAATTTAATTATACTTAATTTAATGTCATGAATTTAAACTTTGAAAAAATAAAAATGATATCACAAGAATATGGGGACTCGTTTTACATATTGGATTCAGAGAAGTTTATAAAAAACTATAACAAACTATTAAATTCATTTACAAATATTTACCCAAAAACTTCTGTAGGGTATTCCTACAAGACAAATTACATTCCAAAATTATGTTCAATTGTTAATAATCTTGGTGGTTATGCTGAAGTTGTTTCTCAAATGGAACGAGAACTTGCATTAAACTTAGGTGTTAACCCATCTAAGATTATATTTAATGGACCTTATAAACAGTATAATGATATTAAAGACTCCCTATTAAGTGGTTCAAGAATCCACGTTGATTCACTTTCTGAGTTAGATGTTATAATTCAAATAATTAAAAAATATAAAGATCAAAAATTTAAAATTGGTGTTAGGTGTAATTTTGAAATCTCAAATTTAAAAATTTCTAGATTCGGTATTAGTGTTGAAAATGGTGATTTGACTTCGTTTATAAAAAAAGTTGATAAAATAGATAATCTTAAAATTTCAGGAATACATTGTCATTTCCCAAATAGAGATTTGATTTCATTTCAAGAAAGAGTTGATAAAATGCTTGAAATTTCTCAAAAATATTTTAATAATGACATTGAGTTTATCGATATCGGAGGAGGATTCTTTAGTAATATGAGTGATGAATTAAAAAAACAATTTGGTTCAGATGTTCCATCATTTAAGGACTATGCTGAAACAGTAGCGTCAAAAATAAACTCAGCATTTTCATCACTGGATGAATATCAACGACCTGAATTAATAATTGAGCCAGGAAGTGCAATTGTTGCTGACACAATGTTTTTTGTTGCTGAAGTCATAAGTATAAAACAAATCAATAAATATAAAATTGCAACAATATCAGGAAGTAAATTCAATATTACACCACAAAGTGAAAGCATTAATCTTCCATTTAAGATAATATCTAAAACCAATGTGTCAAAAAATACAAACAAGTATTTAATTGCTGGATATACCTGTATTGAATCAGACTATTTATCTAATGAATATGTAGGTATAATCAAAGAAGGAGATTATATTTTTTTTGAAAATGTTGGCTCATATTCAATTGTCTTAAAACCTCCTTTTATTCATACAAATTCTCCTGTTATTGAATTAAAACAAGATAATACCATTGAAATATTAAAAATTAAAGAAGAAACTAAACACATTTTCAAGACGTATAAACTATAGAAAAAATGAATTCTAATAATATAGTCTGGACAAAAGGTAAATTTATAAAAGAGGACGAGGCTTGTATTAATATTTTTTCACCATCCAGTCAATTTGGATTGAATGTTTTTGAGGGAATAAGGTGCTATTCATCACTTGATAACTCACAGCTCTTTTTTTTTAGATTAGATGATCATATTACTAGGCTTTATAATTCGTCAACTTCTATTGATCTTAAAATAAAAATGAAAAAAGATGATCTTAAAGAAAAAATTATTGAGACTATTAGAAAAAATCAATTTAAAAAAGACTCTATTGTCAGAGTAATTGCATATGTAGATCAGAAAGGGAGCTGGACTCAAAAATACGATTGTGAAGTTGTAGTGCTTCCAAGACAATATGCTAGAGCATTTGAAAATAAATCAACAATTGCTCTAAATCTATCAAACTGGGAGAGAATTAATATCAATTCCATGCCTCCAAAAATTAAGGCTGGAGCAAATTATATAAATAGTAGATATGCTCATTTAGATGCTATTAAAAAAGGCTTTGATACTGCACTTCTTTTAAATAATAATGGAACAATATCAGAGTCAACAGGCTCATGTATTTTTATGGTTAAAGAAAACAATCTGGTTACTCCTCCACTAAATAGCTCAATACTTGACAGTATCACTAGGAAAACAATTATAGAAATAGCGAAAAAAATTAATAATCTTGAAGTTGATGTTAGAGAAATACAAAAAGATGAAATTCTAAATGCTGATGAGGTTTTTTTATGTGGAACCAGTATAGAAGTTTTTCCAGTTTCAAAAATTAATAATGCGGAATATAACTCTTATAAAATTACAAATAAAATAAGAGACTCATATTTATCACTTGTTAGAGGTAGTTATAAAGAATATTATAAATGGCTAACACCAATTTATGTTTAATGAATACAATACTCATTACTAATAAAGTCGAAATTGCAAAACATGCTCAATCTTCAGGTGTTAAAATCATAATGATTGATCTTGAAACCATAGGCAAAAAAGAAAGACAGAATAATGTCGATACTTTCATATCTGATCATAAATTATCAGATTTAAAAGGAATTAGAGAGTGCTTAAAAGATAGTAGAATGTTAGTTCGTATTAA
Source organism: uncultured Bacteroidota bacterium (assembly GCA_902516925.1). Lineage (GTDB taxonomy): Bacteria > Bacteroidota > Bacteroidia > Flavobacteriales > Flavobacteriaceae > Marisimplicoccus. Next base: position 6,182 of record CABYAF010000001.1, on the reverse strand, counting down.
TCCAATAAATAAAAATTCAAAAAAAGAAATTGATAGTATACTTAAATATAGGCCTGACTACATAATGTTACCCATGTTTAAAAAAGTGGATGAAGTTAAATTTTTTTTAAAATGTATCAATGGAAGGTCAAGATCTGTTCTTTTATTTGAAACCATAGGGTCATTATGTAATGTAGATGATATTTTAAGCTGTAAGGGGATTGATCTTGCATATATTGGTTTAAATGACTTGTCATTAGAATTAAAAATGGACTTTTTATTTGAGGTGCTAAGTGGAGGTATTGTTGATTATTTTTCAAAAAAGTTTAAAAAAAATAAAATTAAATTTGGATTTGGAGGTATTTCAAGGATAGATACTGGAATTCTTGACTCAAAACTTATTTTGTCAGAACATGTTCGTGTTGGCTCCCAATTTGTTATTCTTTCAAGATCGTTTCATGATAAATCTAAATCCTTGTCTGATATAAAAAATAAGTTAAATCTTAAATTAGAGATAAATAAAATTAAAGATTTGTATAAAATATATTGTAACTCAGACTTTAGTCTTTTAGATGAAAATAAACTAAAATTAGTATCTAAAGTAAATAAAATAATAGCATGAGAATTCTTCATGTATTTCCTTTTTTCTCAATAGAGGGAGGTGGAGGAACTACTTGGCTTATTGATCAAATTGCAAGTGCTCAATCAAAGAATGGGCATGATGTATCGGTCCTAACTACTAATTTCATGTTTGACGATGATAACCTTAACAATAGTAATCTATATAATGTTATTGTACAAGAAAGCTATTTCAATTTTTTTGGCATCCATTTATCTCCTTACTTAATAAAATTCTGTAGAAATAATTTAGGTAATTATGATATAATTCATCTTCATCTATTTAGAAGTATTCAAAATGTAATAGTTTGTCTCTATGCAGACAAATTAAAAATACCATATTTAGTAGATGCCCATGGATCTTTACCAAGGCATTTTAAAATAAAGTTTTTAAAAAAATATCTATATGATCTGTTAATAGGAAATTATATTCTTAAAAAATCAAAAGCTTTTATAGCAGAGAATGAACTGAGTTATAAAGAGTATATAGATTTTGGGGTAGACGATGATAAGATAGCAATAATAAGACCCCCTTTTCCAATTAAAGATTATGAAAATCTACCAAAAAAAGGATTATTTAAAAGTAAATATAATTTGAATAAAAAACATATAATACTTTTCTTCGGAAGAATACACTATATAAAAGGTATAGATTTTTTAGTTGAGTCATTCAATATAATTCAAAAAAGAAGAAATGATGTACATTTAGTAATAATGGGAGGTGACGATGGTTATAAAGCAAATATTCAAGCATTAATAAAAAATTTAAATATTCAGAATAAAGTATTATTTACAGGCTATCTATCAGGGGATCAAAAGCTATCATGCATAATTGATTCTAGTGTTGTAGTCCAAACATCAAGATATGAGCAAGGTGCAGGCGCTCCTTTTGAGGCAGTACTTTGTCATGTGCCAATAATTGTATCTGATAATTCAGGTGCAGGATTAGATGTCAAGAGACTTAATGCTGGGTATGTAGTAAAGTTTAATGATGATGAACATTTATCAAAAGCAATTGAATATGTTTTACAAAATCAAGATGAAGCCATAGATAAAACTAAAGCAGGTGCTGATAGAATAAAGCAAGATTTATCAATTGAAAAAAATATTTTGGAATATGATAATGTATATAAGGCTTGCATCAACGAATAAATATTTAAAATCTTATATTTGACTACAAATAGATGAAGACAAAATTAGTAACTATTTTAGGAACAAGACCTGAAGTAATTAAATTATCTCAGGTTATTTTAAAATGTGATAAATTCTTTGACCATATTATGATTCATACAGGTCAAAATTATGACTTTGAGCTTAATCAAATTTTCTTTGACGATTTAAAGATTAGAAAGCCTGACTATTTTCTTGATACAAAATCATCTAATCTTGGAAATTCTATTGGAAAGATTATTTCTAAAAGTTATTCTATTTTAAAAAAAATAAATCCGGATGCTCTACTAATTCTTGGAGACACGAATAGTTGCCTTTCATCTATTTCTGCCAAAAGATTAAAAATCCCAATTTTTCATATGGAAGCTGGTAACAGGTGCTTTGATCAAAATGTGCCAGAAGAAATAAATAGAAAAATCGTAGATCATATTTCAGATATAAACATTCCTTACACTGAAAATGCAAAAAAGTATTTATTATCTGAGGGAATAAGAAAAGACTTTATCTTTAAGTCAGGTTCTCCAATGAAAGAGATATTAAATTTTTATGAAAAAGATATTAATAACAGTAAAATTTTAAGAAAGCTTAAACTCAGTGAAAAAGATTATATAGTTGTTAGTATTCATAGAGAAGAGAACGTTGATAATAAAAAAAATTTTGAAAGCATTATGGATGCTTTAAATGAAGTTCAAACAAAATATAGTAAGAGGATAATTTTCTCAACACATCCACGCACTAGAAAAAAAATAGAAAACTTGACAAATAAAATTAATTCTAAAATTAAATTTATTAAACCTCTAGGATTTTTTGATTATATATTACTCCAAAAAAAATCATTTATAACATTATCTGATAGTGGAACTCTGGCTGAAGAAAGTTCAATACTAAAATTTCCTTCAGTTAGTATAAGAACTTCAACAGAAAGACCTGAGGCAGTTGATTCAGGTTCATTTGTAATAGGCTCTCTTGATAATAACAATATATTAAACTCAATTGATTTAGTTTTAAATTTAGATTTCCACACTGAGCCAGAGGACTACGATTTAATTAATTGTTCAGATAAAGTAATTAAGATAATCCAAAGTTATACTTCGATTGTAAATAAAGAAGTATGGAAAAAATAAAAAAAAAAATTCTAGTAATAGGTAGCTCTGGAATGATGGGGCATGTATTGGTAGATTTCCTCTCTAAAAATTCAGATTTTGAAATTTTCAATCTTGCAAAAAAAATCAAGGTAAACAGTGATACTATAATCTGTGATATATTGGAAACCAAAAATCTTGAAAAATTAATTTATAATATTTCACCAGATATAATTATTAATGCTGCAGGAATTCTTGTAAATCAGTCAAAATCAAATCCACTTAATGCAATACTTATAAATTCATGTTTTCCTCATAAGCTTGTGAAAATTGCAGATAATATCAAATCAAAAATAATTCATTTAAGTACTGATTGTGTTTTTGATGGGTCTATTGGAGATTACGATGAAAATTCTAAGAAGACACCAACTGATATATATGGAAAAACAAAAGATATAGGAGAGATTGTAACCAATAAACATTTAACTATTAGAACATCAATAATTGGTCCGGAACTGAAAAAAGACGGCTCGGGATTATTTAACTGGTTTATCAGCAATAAGGAAGGTTCTGTAGATGGATACGACAAGTCTATTTGGTCTGGTTTAACAACTTTGGAGCTTTCTAAAGTGATCCTCTATCTTATTGAAAATGACATCAAAGGCTTAATACACATATCTAATCCCCCTATCACTAAATATGATTTATTATCCTTAATAAATAATCAATTTAAATTAAACATAACAATCAAAAAGGTTGATGGAGAAATTTCTAATAAATCATTAGTTTCTAATAGAAGAGATTTTAAGTTTTTAATAAAAAATTATCCTGATATGATCAATGAGCTGGCTTGTTATTACAAATCAAATAATTATTCAAATTGAAAATTCTTGTTGTCACACAATATTATAAACCAGAAAATTTTATTATTAATGATTTAGTAAAAACCTTTAAACAAAGAGGTAATGAAGTTGAGGTACTAACAGCAATACCTAATTATCCATCAGGTAGATTTTTCGAGGGTTATAATTTTTTTAACAGAAATAAAGAGTTAATTGATGGTGTAATTGTACACAGAGCCAGAATCTTTCCAAGATTTAATAGTAACAAGTTTTTTATATCAATTAATTATTTATCGTTTGTTTTTTTTGGAATCATAAAAGTTCTTTTTGTAAGTGGTAAGTTTGATAGAATATTTATCTATGCGCCATCACCAATAACTGTTGGATTAGTTGGAATTTTTGCATCAATTAAATTTAATTCTAAAAGTTTTTTGTGGGTGCAAGACCTTTGGCCAGAGTCTGTGTCAGAGGCTGGAAATATCAACAACAGAATTTTAATAAAAATTTTAAATTCTCTAACAAAGTATATTTATAATAATGTTGATCATATTTTAGTTCAATCAAAACTTTTTATTCAAAACCTCAGTAAAAAAAATATTAATAAGAGAAAAATAACATATTTACCTAATTATGCGGATGATGTTTATTTGAGAGTTAAACAACCTATAAAAAAACATAATTATTTTACGGTAACATTTGCAGGTAATATTGGTGAGGCTCAAAATCTTGAAGTTTTAATCAGTGTTTGTAAAATTTTAAAAAACAAATCTGAGAAAATTATTTTTATAATAATTGGAACAGGTAGAAATTTAAATAATCTTAAAAATAATATCATTAAAAGCGAAGTAAAAGATTATTTTAAATTCTTGGGAAGAAAAGAACAAAACTTAATGCCAAGTTATTTTGATTCCTCTGATGTTATGCTGATCTCCCTTAAAAAATCAAAAATTTTCTCTCTTACAATACCCTCAAAGTTACAATCCTACATGGCATATGGTATGCCAATAGTTGGTTCAATAAGTGGTGTTTCAAATCAAATAATTAATGAATCAGGAGCTGGATTTGCAACAGAACCTGATGACATCAAAGGTCTTGCCAATAACATAATTCGTATTAAAAATATGAGCAATGACCAACTTATTCAACTTGGTAAAAACTCAAAAAAATATTATGTTAAAAATTTCTCGAAGAAGATTATAGTAGATAGGTTACTTAAAATATTGAGTTAATTATTTTTTGAATACCCAAAATTTTGCTCCTAAAAAATTAATACAAATAGAAATAAGTGAAGCAAATACAAAAGGAATGTATCCCTCATAATAGACTAATACAATATCATGAGTAATTGAATTTACAAAAAAAGATATTATCCAAACAGAAAAATATTTTACAGCTTCCAAAGCAGTATTATTTTTTGACTTGAAAGTAATTCTTTTATTGAATATAAAACTGTTTATTGTTCCTGAAAGAAAGGATATTCTTTTAGAGCTTGATGCAGATAAACCAAATGAAGAAATTAATAAATTATAAATCAAAAAGTCTAAGATAGTTGATAGCAGTCCGACCATTGAATATGATACAAATTGTTTAAAAACTTTATCTAAACTTTCTTTATTATTTTTAATAATACTTATTTATGTTTACTTAATGGATGTTGATCTCTAGAGGAGTTTCGTGGTCTAGCTAACGGAAGTTTTGTTTTTTTAATTTCATGTCCTTCTCTTTCAGAAATATCGTTAGGCAGTCCAATAAAATCTCTATGCCCCATTTCTAAAACTTTTTGTCTTCTCAATTTTACTGGAAGATCTTCTAACCAAACCTTTTTATTCCAAATGGGTATAAGATATTTTAATAAAGGCCTGAGAATTTTTTTCCAGCCATTTAAATGAAACTTGTAGTTCATAGTTATCTTACATTTATCCTTTTTTATTTCTTCAATTTTTATAGTAGTTCTAGAAACAACACCAAATTGAATTGCATAAGTGAACTGAGTAAATTCGTCATGTTGAACTAGAAATAATGGAGTCATCGATGATAAAAATGGGATAACTGGTATTTTTACTCTTGTATAATTAAAGCAAAAATTGTCTGCATCATATAAAGTATCAACAGATTTGTACCCCCCATGAACAACATCTAAATGCTCATGATCCCAATAGTTCCATTTAGCAATTTCTCTTGAGCAATTTACTTCTTTGGAAATCTCTACTTCTAGAACATTATTTTTTGATTGCATATATTTTATTTTCTTGATTAAATGCCTCGTAACTTTTAAGTGGATTTGGATCTACTTCAAAATCATATGGATTTAAAATTCCCTTGATTGGATATGAAATACATTTACCAGTTGACGAAGAAAACTCCCAGTTATGCCACAAGCATTTTAATACATCCTTTTTACTATCGTAAATAATTTCTCCCCCAAAGTGTGGGCAAATTGATGATTTGATGATTATTTTTTTTGATTTATTTAAAAAAACAATCAATTCAT